>NZ_AJXL01000001.1 GCF_000264055.1 Flavobacterium sp. ACAM 123
GCGTTTTGATTGAAGTTATGAAACCACTTTTTTATAAATTATCAAATTGAATTAACACAATATTGTGTTTTTTGTAGGAATTAGTATTCTTACTGATAATTGATTTTTAGTGTATTATAACATGTTTAGAGTTTTATATGCTTCACAGTTAGTTTTTTTTGGCTTAATGTTATAGTTTTATAAAAAATAATTATAAAACGAATACTATTCATGTAGTATCGGGTGTTAAATAGAAAGGTACATATGGAAGAGATTATTGGGATATTAAATGATATTGTGTGGAGTGATGCATTAATCGTTTTGTGTTTAGGAACAGGACTTTATTTTTCCATAAGAACACGTTTTTTACAGATACGTCACATTAAGGAAATGTTTCGTTTGCTGTTCGACGGTAAAAGTTCAGAATCTGGAGTTTCTTCTTTTCAGGCTTTATCAATGTCATTGGCAGGTAGAGTGGGTACGGGGAATATTGCAGGTGTAGCTACAGCAATTGCTTTTGGAGGACCCGGAGCTTTATTCTGGATGTGGATGGTTGCTTTTTTTGGAGCAAGCACCGCCTTTGTAGAAGCTACTTTGGCACAAATTTATAAAGAGAAACATTTGGGTGAATTCCGTGGTGGACCTGCTTTTTATATCGAGAGAGGATTAGGTGTGAAATGGTTTGCTGTTTTATTTGCCGTGGTTTCTATTATTTCAGCAGGTGTATTGCTGCCAGGAGTTCAGGCTAACTCTGTCGCAGACGGAATACAGAATGCCTTTGAAATAGACACTTGGAAATCTGGAATAGTGGTTTCCTTAATATTTGGTGCTATTGTCTTTGGTGGGGTAAAAAGAATCGCCAAATTTACAGAATTTGTCGTTCCCATAATGGCCATTATTTATATTGTAATTGTATTGGTAATTATAGTGATTGATATTGATCAACTTCCTGGAGTTATCGCTTTAGTCTTTAAAAGTGCTTTTAATATGGAAGCTGGTTTTGGAGCTGTTTTTGGTTTAGCCATTCAATGGGGTGTAAAGAGAGGGATTTATTCTAATGAAGCAGGTCAAGGGACAGCCCCGCATATTGCCGCGGCAGCAAACGTTTCCCACCCTACTAAACAAGGGTTAGTACAATCATTCTCGGTTTATATCGATACTTTATTAGTTTGTTCAGCTACTGGTTTCATGTTGCTAATAACGGGTAAATACAATGTTCAGAATCCCGTTTTAGGTGCTGATGGTGCCACCCAGTTTTTATACCAAGGAGCAGAAAGTGTTTCTGCTGGCCCTGGATTTACACAAGCGGCGATGGATAGCGTTTTTCCTGGTTTTGGTTCTTACTTTGTAGCTATTGCATTGTTTTTCTTTGCATTCACAACGATGTTAGCCTATTATTATATTGCTGAAACAAATATCTCTTATTTGACAAGGAATTTAAAATCGCCTATTTACAACCATTTGCTTAAAGTATTAATGATGGTAGTGATTATGTATGGTTCTATCAACCAAGCCAAATTAGCTTGGAATATTGGGGATCTAGGAGTTGGATTAATGGCTTGGTTTAATATTATTGCTATTCTGCTTCTACAAAAGCCGGCATTGCTTGCATTGAAGGATTACGAAAAGCAGCGGAAAGCAGGAAAAGATCCTGTTTTTAATCCAGAAGATATTGGGGTGTCTAATGCCCATATTTGGAATACGATAGGTAAAAATAAAGAAGAGTAGTTCTTTTTCACTACTCACTTTGAAAGCTTCTAGAAACCGAATTTTTATTCTGTTTTTAGAAGCTTTTGTTTTGTAGCAAGCAAACTATTTATTATCAAACGAATCTATCCTTTATTCTCGTGTGTTGTAGTGTAATTAGTCGTCCGTTAAAAAAAGCTCAATCTTGCTGTTTTTTGATTGCGTGTTAATTTTGTAAGCGTAGTACAAATGACCTGCGGTTACAGATAGATCGGTAAGAAATGTAGAATAGACTAGCTACCCTATGTTAAAGATAAGAGTAAACTTCAAAAATGGATGTCTTCCTGAGAAAACGGATTATCTCAGTATCGTTAAAGAGGCTGATGAGCGAATTTCGTCTAGAAAAGGGACTACAATTCACGAGGTAGAAAATGAAATTGAGAACGGGTAAGCTGCAGCAGCTAATTAAAATAATATAGTACGATAAAGCTAAGCCAGGTTTGGCATGGATTTACGACTTCATCAAGATGAAATTAGTTCAGAGAGCAAAAAGGGTCTTTTATAGCATGATCATTGAAACGAATAGTATTCGTTTTGTGTAACAATGTCAGTGCGATTAAATTTTAAGAAGCCTTATACAAGAACAGTTGTTAGCGATTATAAAATAAGTTACAAAGTTAACTAGAAATCAGAAATCTCCAAATTTTTGAGACGTGATAAGGGGCTGATAAAACGTATAGCACTTATGGTGGTTTTTTACTCTGCAAAATAAATAAATTACGACGTCTTCTCTCCTATCTAATTTTGAGGGCAATTCTGCTTTTACTACGATAGTTTCTACAATTCTATTTAAAAACGGGAATACTAGTTTTTATGAGTGCAAGTTTCATAAGTAACATCTTCAAAATTTCTAAATTGGAAAAGCCTCTATTTAATCTATCTTTGCCCTTTCAAAATTTAGTCCTTAGAAATCATCTAATTTCTAACTTCTAACCTCTAATTTTAAGATTCAATGATTACAGTTAACGATATTTCAGTACAGTTTGGTGGAACCACTCTTTTTAGCGACGTCTCTTTTGCTATTAATGAAAATGATAAGATTGCCCTTATGGGTAAAAATGGGGCAGGAAAGTCAACGCTTCTTAAAATTATTGCTGGTCAAAGCAAACCGTCAACAGGAAATATATCTGCGCCAAAAGAGGCTGTCGTGGCTTATTTGCCTCAGCATTTATTGGCTACTGATGGAGCTACCGTTATGGAAGAAGCTTCTAAGGCATTTGGCGAAATTTTCGGTATGAAAGCTGATATCGACGAAATCAACGAGCAATTGACGATTCGTACAGATTATGAAAGTGATGCCTATATGAAGTTGATTGAACGCGTTTCTGACTTAAGTGAAAAATTCTATGCCATTGAAGAAGTAAATTATGAAGCTGAAGTAGAGAAAATATTAATAGGTCTGGGGTTCGTTCGAGAAGATTTTACAAGACAAACTACTGAGTTTTCAGGAGGATGGAGAATGCGAATTGAGTTGGCTAAGATCCTTTTGCAAAAACCGGATTTAATTTTATTGGATGAGCCTACTAATCATATGGATATTGAAAGTATTCAATGGTTAGAAGATTTCTTAATTAATTCGGCCAAAGCAGTTGTAGTCATTTCTCACGATAGGACATTTGTTGATAATATTACGAATCGTACCATAGAAGTTACTATGGGGCGCATCTATGATTATAAAGCCAAGTATTCTCATTATTTAGAGTTGCGTAAAGACAGACGGGTTCATCAGCAAAAAGCATATGATGAACAACAACGAATGATTGCAGACAATAGAACTTTTATTGATCGTTTCAAAGGAACGTTTTCTAAGACTGATGCTGTTCAATCAAGGGTTAAGATGTTAGAGAAGTTAGTGATAGTACAGGTGGATGAAGTAGATAATTCTTCGTTAAAATTAAAATTTCCTGCTACAGTTCGTTCGGGTCAATATCCAGTAATTGTAAAGGACTTGACGAAAGCATATGGAGATCATGTGGTTTTCAAGAATGCGAATATTGTTATTGAAAGAGGCGAGAAAGTGGCTTTCGTTGGGAAAAACGGAGAAGGGAAGTCGACCATGATTAAAGCTATCATGAAAGAGATAGGCATTGATGCAGGAAGTCTTGAGATTGGTCATAATGCGCAAATTGGGTATTTTGCCCAAAATCAAGCTTCTTTATTAAATGAGAATGCTACTATTTTTGAAACCATCGATGATATTGCGGTAGGCGACGTAAGAACTAAAATAAAGGATATCCTTGGCGCTTTCATGTTTCATGGAGATGATGTGACCAAAAAAGTAAAAGTCCTTTCAGGAGGAGAGAAAACACGGTTAGCAATGATAAAACTATTGTTAGAGCCGGTTAACTTGTTGATTTTGGACGAGCCATCCAATCACTTGGACATGAAAACTAAAGACATCATCAAAGATGCGTTACGCGATTTTGACGGGACTTTAATCTTAGTTTCTCACGATAGGGATTTCCTTGACGGATTAGCGACAAAGGTTTTTGAATTCGGAAACAAAAGAGTAGTAGAGCATTTTGAGGATATCACCGGATTCTTAGCACATAAGAAAATGGAGAGTATGAGCGATATAGAGAAGTAATAGTAAGACAATAATTTTTAAAAGCAAAAAGGCATAAGTTGTTTCTTATGCCTTTTTGGGGGAATTAAATCTCAGTTTTTAGAATGTTTTTCTTTTTGAAATACAAAGCGATATAAGCTAATATGGCACAGACTGAACCGATAATAATCATGTTCCAGATTGAACTGCTGGTTTGAGATAATGTCCCGTTCTCAATAATTAAGATTCGGAATGCTTTTAAAAAATGAGTTAACGGAATAACATTGGCTATTCCTTGAACCCAAACAGGCATTTGACTTAAAGGCCAAGTAAAACCACTTAATATAAAACTGGGAGTGGCTACCACCATAAGAATTTCGGTCGCTTTTAGTTGGTTGGGAATTAGAATACTGACTAAAACCCCAATAAAAGAGACGGAGTTTGTAAATATTTTCGCTATAAAAGTGAGTGGCAGTAAATTGTCATAAAAGGGTATTCTAAACCATATTGTAAATAGCCAATACAACAACCATAAGCCAAAACTCATAATCAAATAGGGAACCAAATCATAGTGCACAGCGTCAATCTCAGAAACGGAATAACCAGTCAGGTATTGAATTTTTTTATAGAGTAATTTTTGTTTTCCTTTTAATTCAATTTTTTTTGACTTTAATTCTAATGAAGCTAACTTTATTTTATCTCTGTCATAAGGAATGGCAAGTCCTTCTTCAAGCGCCCTTGTAACTCTTTTGGTTTCCGTTTGAAATCTTTTTTCACTCTCGTTTACTAATTTTTCGACTTCATTAAGCAAGTCGAGCTGATCAAAACTGTTGATGACTTCTTTTATGACCCCGTCTTTCTCAGCTTTTTTCAGATATGCTGTTCCTTTGGCTTTTTATTGAAGTGCTTTGGCTGCGTTTAGAATTTGCAAACCGCTAAATAACAGCATTTTTGCCATTACACGTCTGTTGAATAGATTTCCATAATTATCGAAAGCTATTTTTCCGTCGACTGGGGGGTAATTAAGTATCGGAATAGTTGCAGTAGGGAGATCTATCGTCAGCCGATTATCAAAATAGAAATAAATTGCGGTTGCTTCCAGAGTTGGGATGTATTTATTCCAGCCCCCTTTTTCTTGTAGATTTAATTTTTCAATTTCAAGTTTTTTGTTTCTGATAGACCTATTTTTTTCAATTGCTTTCTCAATCGCTTTTTCTAAGGAGATAGAAACGTCGATTTTAGCATAGCCTGCAAGGGAGAAAAAAGTAAGAATGGAAAGAGTTAGATATTTTTTTATCTTAATTTGTATTTCCACAATAGGATTAATTGTTGAATTAGTCGTTGTACGTATTGAATATATAAATCTAGAAATCAAACTGTTATAAAAAACGGTACTATAACTCGCACCAATTTATGATGAAATATTTAAAATATGCAAATAGTAATAAATTGCAATTGTATTTTGTAGTTTTGATCCACACAGTAGCATTCCTTATAAAAAGAATATTTTTTTAGATCATTGAAATTTTTAAAACAGGAAAGGATTTGAAATATACAGGTAACAAACAAAATGAGCGTTATGCGGTTATTTCTTTTTTTTAAGACTAGTCAACATGAAGAAAAGAGACCCTAAAATTATGGAGTCCAATGAAAAAGTAGGCCTTTTGTTGTAATTACATATTTTAGTAAAAAAATCGCATCTTGTCTTTTAACTAAACATCTCTTTTTTGAGTAAAAAAAAGAGTAAAAAAAATTAAGATTTTCTACTCTTTTAATAAATTCTGATTCTTTTAGGGATCTGTCATTGCGCTCAATATTTGATACAGTCTCTTCTTTTAAAATCTGATTCCCGGAGGAAGCAGTTCTTTGTAAATAGGATTTTTTTTAAAAAATACCACTATTTTTGGAAGTATAGGAACTACTTTTAATTTTCGTTCAATAGCAATTTCCAATATTTCCGACAGGAACTGAGAAACAAACTCTTCATTGTCAAATTGATCTGGGGTATTTATTTTTGTTAAGAATATTTTTCTTTCCTGAAAAGAATATTCAACTGAAACTACTCCTTGCTCTACTATAGTTTCAAATTGCCTTGCAAAAGTATTGTCTTTGATTTCCATGATGATACTAAATTGTTGCATTGTTTATTTAGGTATTTATGAACGGGTATTGTTTTCCCAAGTTTCATTATTGAGAATTCATTGGTATTTCAACCAAAAGTATTTTAGATTTTATGTTCGTTTTATTCCAAATTAATAAAAATCACTGATATCTAGAATCATATACAATTATTAAATTTTGGTTGTTTAGCCTTATTCACCTGATCTAATAAAACAGATAAGCTCCATCTTTAGGGAGGCATATGCGGTTTCTTGTGGTTGTGCTATTTTCAAAAATTGGCAGAGAGAAAAAGCTTATTGTTGAGCCTGTATTGTATTTCTTGCGTTTGTTTTTCAAAGAAGCATCCGTTACAAAGGTATCGCTTTGCTTTCCGATATCAAATTACTTTAACGTATATTGTAAGAATAACCTTTTTTTTATTAGTAAATAGGAGTGTTTAGCGGATTTTTACACGTTAATTTTTGAACTTGTTTATATCAGATTGATCTGCTATAGTTCGCGTGGTCCTTGTTGGGGCTGCTCTCCATTTTTATTACTTTAGCGGCAAATGGAGTTATGCTTTTTAATCCACATTCGGCGAGAATGATATTAGTGTTAAAAGGAAGAGTAGTGCTTTATCTTAGATTGCCCTAGACCCACCGTGCCTTTAGTTTCAGATTTCTAAAGTATGGCGTTCATAATTTAATGCTAATATAAAGGTAGATTCGAAGTTGGTTTCAATAAAAAAATTAATTTTATAAAAATTTGTAATAATTAGACTTCAATCCGCTGTAAAATTAGGAAACACAATTATGAGTAAAATACCAGTTTATTTTATGCCAGGATTAGCGGCCAGTACCGCTATTTTTGAGAGAATACAACTTCCGGTTGCTGATTTTGAAGTACATCTTTTAGAATGGGAAATTCCTAGAGCTAATGAATCTTTGGACGAGTATGCTAAGAGAATTGCCGAAAAAATTAAACTTGAAAATCCAGTTTTAATTGGAGTTTCTTTTGGTGGTATTCTGGTTCAGGAAATGGCAAAGCATATCAATACTAAAAAAGTGATTATTATTTCTAGTGTAAAAAGCAATCTGGAGTTCCCTCGAAGGATGAAAATCGCCAAGAGTACTAAGGCTTATAAATTGATTCCGATGAGTTTGATTCTAAATTTAGAGAACTTAGCTAAGTTTTCCTTTGGTGCAAAGATTAATCATAGATTAAAATTATATAGAAAATTCCTATCGGTTCGTGATATCGGCTATTTGGAATGGGCCGTGGAAAAAGTGATCCTTTGGGAAAGAACAGTTGTTGATGAAAGCGTGATCCATATTCATGGCGACATGGATGATGTCTTTCCTATAAAGTACATTAAAGATTGCACTGTGGTAAAAGGAGGGAGTCACATTATGATTTTGAATAAATACAGGTGGTTTAATGCTAATTTGGCTGCTATTATTGTAGATACAAAGACAAGTGTGGAGTGATTGTTGCTGCCTGATATAAATGACTAAAACAAAAAAAATGAAAAGAATAGAAAGAATAAGCGTAGCTCTTACCATAGTTTTGGCAAGTGGTCTTTTGGTTTTTGCGTCTACTTATAATTCTAAAGATAAAATAGACAAAGAAAAAGTATACGCATCAAGTTACTTTCCGCTAACGGCTAATTTTGCTGGGGAAGCAACTCCGCTGAAAATTTCTGATGTCAAAGAACGTTTGGACCGGGAATTGATTGTGAATATAAATCTTCACGCTTCCACCATTTTAGCAATAAAACGAGCAAACCGAGCTTTCCCCGTTATTGAACCCATTCTTAAAAAGAACGGAATTCCGGATGATTTTAAGTACCTAGCAGTTATAGAAAGCGGTTTGGTCAATGCGGTATCTGGTGCAGGTGCCAGAGGGGTTTGGCAATTTATGCCTGAGACGGCCAAGGAAAGAGGAATGGAAGTGAATGACATTATTGACGAACGCTACGACTTAGAAAAATCTACAGAGGGAGCCTGCAGCTATCTGTTGCGCGCCAAAGAAAAATTTGGAACTTGGACTTTAGCTGCCGCTTCTGATAATGGCGGAATGGGCGGGGTAAACAAACAAATGGATATTCAGAAAGAATCTAATTATTATGATTTGCTCCTTACCGAAGAAACGTCCCGTTATGTCTTCCGAATTTTGGCATTGAAAGAAATTATGAAAAATCCAGAAAAATATGGGTTCTCTCTGGCAGATGAAGAATTATATACGCTGTTGCCAACCAGAAAAATCGAGGTGGACACTACCATATTAGACTTAGCAGATTTTGCCAAAGCACAGGGGATAAACTATAAGATTTTGAAGATTCACAATCCTTGGCTTCGAGATAGAAAATTAGACAATCCAACTAATAAAAAATACACAATCGAAATTCCATTGAAGGGGTATTAAGTTAAGCTGAGATGCTGTTTTTTTAATGCTTTATTTTCCCAGAGGGAATTAAAGTAAAAAAGAGCAAATGATTTCATTTGCCCTTTTATAAATTATATCTTTTTCATCTGCCCTTTCATCATCGTGATTTGCTCTTTCAGCATACCTTGCTTGTCTAGTTTTTTTGCTTGATTCAACAGGTTAGTTGCTTCTAGCTTTCTTCTTCTTGACATCGCAACTCCGGCTAGATTCAATTTGGCAACAGCCAAATCCATATCCATAGACAATCCTAGTTCGATTGCTTTCTTGAAATATTTCTCTGACTGATTGATATTAGTTTGCGAAAGCATAATTCCGTGTAGGTAATTGAAGTATCCTTGTTGTTTTCTTACCAAGGCAGTATCCGGATTTTTAATGAATGTCAACCATTTTGTAGCTCCCTCAAAATCTTGTTTTCTTAGTTTCAAGAACGCCAATAAGATGAATTCATTTTTGAAGTAAAGGAAAATTGGAATTGAAGTCAATAATATAAGGAAAATCCCATTGCCGATATTGTTTTCAGTAAATTGCCAAATGCCAGTAATTACGATAAGTCCGGCGATAAAAAGTTTAATATTCTTGTGAAACATAGTATGATTGTTTTAAGAACGCAAATATACTAAAATGAATTGAAAATATTTTTACAAAACTACTTGTGAGAAAAAAAAGTCTTTGTATATTTGCACTCGGTTTTAGGATAACAGATATTCAAAAACGATAAGACATATAAATAAGATTTTAAAGATACAAAGCAATGAGCAAAAGAACGTTTCAACCATCGAAAAGAAAAAGAAGAAATAAGCACGGATTTATGGACAGAATGGCTTCTGCGAATGGAAGAAAAGTTCTTGCTAGAAGAAGAGCTAAAGGTAGACATAAATTGACTGTATCTTGCGAACCAAGACACAAAAAATAATGTTTGTATAAACATATTTAAGGCGTTACTTTTTTTAGTATCGCCTTTTTTTATACCTATTCGTTAAAAGATAATCAAGGTTTAGGTTTAAGGTGTTTAAGTTCAGTAACTTTAGCCTTTCTAAAAACAACTACACAACACACTAACTTCAATACAATGCCAAGAGATACTTCCATAAAATCAGTCTTAATTATAGGTTCAGGTCCTATTGTTATTGGTCAAGCATGTGAATTCGATTACGCAGGATCACAATCAGCTCGTTCCATCCGTGAGGAAGGAATTGAGGTTATTTTGATAAATTCTAATCCGGCGACGATCATGACCGACCCCTCCATGGCCGATCACATCTATCTGAAACCTTTAACTACTAAGTCGATAATTGAAATTCTAAAAGCACATCCTCAAATTGACGCTGTTCTTCCTACTATGGGGGGACAAACCGCTTTGAACTTGTGTTTAGAAGCAGATGAAAAAGGAATTTGGCAGGATTTCGGAGTAAAAATGATAGGGGTCGATGTAAACGCTATCAATATTACAGAGAACAGAGAGCAGTTCAAACAATTGCTAAAAAAGATAGGTGTACCATCTGCACCGGCAGAAATATGTACGTCTTACCTTAGAGGGAAAGAAATTGCACAGGAATTTGGTTTCCCGTTAGTGATTCGTCCTTCTTTTACTTTAGGAGGTACGGGAGCAGCTATTGTCTATAAAAAAGAAGATTTTGATGTACTTTTAACCAGAGGTTTAGAGGCATCTCCTATTCACGAGGTATTGATTGACAAAGCCTTAATGGGTTGGAAAGAATATGAGTTGGAGCTTTTAAGAGATAAAAATGACAACGTTGTAATTATCTGTTCGATCGAAAATATGGATCCCATGGGGATTCATACAGGAGATTCCATAACGGTAGCGCCAGCGATGACCTTATCAGATCCAACATTTCAAAGAATGCGTGATTATGCAATTTTGATGATGCGCAGCATCGGGAATTTTGCAGGAGGTTGTAACGTGCAGTTTGCCGTTTCGCCTGACGAAAAAGAAGATATCGTAGCAATCGAAATTAATCCTCGTGTGTCTCGTTCTTCTGCATTAGCTTCTAAAGCAACTGGATATCCTATTGCAAAGATTGCTTCCAAATTAGCTTTGGGATACAATTTAGATGAATTGCAAAACCAAATTACCAAATCGACTTCGGCTTTATTCGAACCAACATTAGATTATGTAATTGTAAAAATACCGCGTTGGAACTTTGATAAATTCGAAGGAGCTGATAGAACGTTAGGACTTCAAATGAAATCTGTAGGTGAGGTAATGGGTATTGGACGTTCGTTCCAGGAAGCCTTGCATAAAGCTACGCAATCATTAGAGATAAAAAGAAATGGTTTAGGAGCTGACGGAAAAGGATACACAAACTACGAACAAATTATAGAGAAACTGACTTTTGCAAGTTGGGACCGTGTTTTTGTGATTTACGATGCTATTGCCATGGGAATTCCTTTGAGCCGTATCCATGAAATCACTAAAATCGATATGTGGTTCTTGAAACAATACGAAGAGCTTTATACCTTAGAGAAAGAGATTTCTACTTACGCAGTAGATACTTTGCCAAAAGAATTGTTGTTGGAAGCGAAACAAAAAGGTTTTGCTGACAGACAAATTGCACATATGATGCGATGTCTTGAAAGTCAGGTACATACTTTAAGAATGACGATGAATATCAATCGTGTATTCAAATTAGTGGATACCTGTGCGGCAGAGTTCAAAGCAAAAACACCTTATTACTACTCGACTTTTGAAGCCGAAATAGAAAAAGCGAGTGGCGAGCGTTATGTAGATAATGAAAGCATTGTTACTGATAAAAAGAAAATAATTGTTCTTGGGTCAGGCCCAAATAGAATTGGGCAAGGCATCGAATTTGATTATTCTTGTGTACACGGGGTATTGGCTGCTCAAGAGTGTGGTTATGAAACTATCATGATCAACTGTAATCCAGAAACAGTTTCGACTGATTTTGATACAGCCGATAAATTGTATTTCGAACCCGTTTTCTGGGAACATATCTATGATATCATCCAACATGAGAAACCAGAGGGAGTAATTGTACAGCTTGGTGGACAAACCGCTTTGAAATTAGCAGAAAAATTATCTAAATACGGAATAAAAATTATCGGAACTAGTTTTGATGCTTTGGATTTAGCCGAGGACAGAGGGCGTTTCTCTGAATTGCTGACGGAATTAGAAATCCCTTTCCCTCAATTTGGAATTGCAGAAACAGCTGATGAAGCTTCTGCTCTGGCGGATGTATTAGACTTTCCATTATTGATTCGTCCTTCCTATGTGTTGGGTGGTCAAGGAATGAAAATTGTAATCAACAAGGAGGAATTGGAAGAACATGTTGTCAATTTATTGAAAACAATTCCAGGAAATAAATTGCTTTTAGATCACTATCTTGATGGTGCGATTGAAGCAGAAGCCGATGCGATTTGTGACGGTGAAAATGTGTATATTATAGGAATTATGGAGCATATTGAACCTTGCGGAGTGCATTCTGGAGATAGTAATGCAACATTGCCACCGTTTAATTTGGGTGAGTTTGTGATGCAACAAATTAAAGACCATACTAAGAAAATAGCACTAGGTTTAAGTACCGTAGGTTTAATCAATATACAGTTTGCGATAAAAGACGAAATTGTTTATATAATCGAAGCTAATCCGAGAGCATCTCGTACCGTACCGTTTATTGCAAAAGCATACGGAGAGCCTTATGTGAACTATGCTACTAAAGTTATGTTGGGCCACAATAAAGTGACAGATTTCAAATTCAACCCGCAGTTGAAAGGATATGCCATCAAGCAACCGGTTTTCTCTTTTAGTAAGTTCCACAATGTGAATAAGGCATTAGGACCAGAGATGAAATCAACAGGAGAAAGCATTTTGTTTATTGATGACCTGAAAGATGATCAATTTTATGAGTTGTACTCCAGAAGAAAAATGTACTTAAGCAAATAAGCTTGAATTGCATATATTGAAGAAGCCATTCGATTTGAGTGGTTTTTTTTATAGGGTGAATATTGAAATATTTATATTTTTCAAAAGATGCAGACTTATACGGTCCATAGTTTACCTATTTTTTGGAGTAAGTTTTCAAATGGACTGTTCACAAGTCATTCTTTAATTTTGTATTTTTTTGAATTTGCTTGAATTAACAAATAAGGAACCCCAATAAGTATTGAACTCCAAAAAGTATAATCTTCAATTTTTGGACTTTTAAACCATTTTGCTACAAGAAAACCAATAATAATTAGCAAAGCCATACCAAACATTGCATTTGTAAATACAGATGCAATTCCTTTAATATTATATTTTTCCTGTTCTTTTTTCGGCATGGTATTATAACCTGCTATTAGGAAATAGAATTTCCCGTATTTTATTAAAATTCCAAGTAGTATAAATACTATAGCAGCTACAATCATTTTTCTATTCTGTTAATTATGGACGATATTGGCATTATTTATTCATTAGTAATAATTATTTTTAACGCTTTTTCTTCGGCAGCATTCAAAAACACTTGATACGCATGTTCAAGTTCAGAAAGAGGGAAACGATGTGTAATCATTTTCTTAATATCCATATTATTACTTGAAACTGCTTTTAATAGCATTGGAGTTGTATTTGTATTGACAAGTCCAGTAGTTATGGTTAAATTTTTAATCCATAGTTTTTGAATTTCAAAATCTACTTTTACACCATGAACGCCTACATTGGCAATGTGAGCTCCTGGTTTAACTATTTTTTGGCAAATATCCCAAGTTGAAGGAATACCAACCGCTTCAATAGCCACATCTACACCATCACCGCCTACTATTTCTTTAACGGCTTCTTCAACGTTTGTAGTTCCAGAATTAATGGTATGTGTGGCACCTAATTCTTTGGCTAATTTTAGTCGGTTGTCATCTAAATCAATCATGATTATTTTAGAGGGAGAGTAGAACTGCGCTGTTAAAAGTACAGACATCCCAACAGGACCTGCGCCAACTATTGCAATTTCATCGCCAGGTTTTACGTTTCCGTATTGAACTCCTATTTCATGGCCTGTTGGCAGAATATCGCTTAATAAAACGGCTATTTCATCATCAATGCTCTCAGGGATTCTATGTAAGCTATTATCAGCATGAGGAATTCTAACATATTCTGCTTGAACGCCATCGATCATATACCCTAGAATCCAACCTCCATCAGTGCAATGAGCATACATTTGTTTTTTACAATATTCGCAAGAACCACAAGAAGTAATGCAGGAAATCAAAACTTTTTCTCCCTTTTTAAACTGCGATATACTGGCGCCAACTTCTTCAATAATGCCTATTCCTTCATGACCAAGAATACGTCCACTTTCGATTTCGGGATTTTTACCTTTGTAAATACCTAAGTCTGTTCCACAAATAGTTGTTTTTAATACTTTTACAATTACATCTGTTGGTTTTATGATTGTTGGTTTAGATCTTTCTTCTAAAGCGATTTTATGATCGCCATAATAAACTAATGCTTTCATTTCTTTTCTATTTTGAGGATTTGATAATTAGTGCTAATTTGTTTATGTATTACTCAATAACGTATATTTCTCTATATAAATATATGCTATTTCTATGTAGAAATCATCAAAAGGACTCTATTTGTTATCTCTCGTGGTACTTCAAGGATTTTAAATTTCAGCTATTTTACTGTTTTTTGGTACTGCACATCTTGGCTAATAAATGAGAAAAGGTTTAATCGTTAAGGCTAATTCTCATGTGTTCATGACGAATATCAACCTCTGTAAAAGGGTCGTCATAGATTTCAAACCCTAACTTCAGATAAAAGGAAACAGCGTTATTTCGTGCATGACAAACCACTTCTTTGATTCCATTAACTTTGCAAAAAGATAGTAATTCGTTCACTAATAATTTACCAATGCCTTTTCCTTACTGGTTGGTTTCAACAGCCATTTGCATCAGCTGAGTTTTTGTTTTTTCAGGATTTAAAGGATTTAAGACCACACAGCCCATGATGGCATCACTTTCGACCGCCACAAAATGCCAGGCTTTTTCATCGTGCATTTCCCAAGCATGGTCTGGAACACCACTGGGGGCGCAATAAAATACGGTTTCTTAAATCGCTCTCTAATTGATAAAGAGTATTGCTGGTGTCGATTTGTTGAATTGTGATCATTAATTAGTGGTGTCTGGATTTTTAACAGCATCGTTTTTCTTGCCAAATATTTTTTTAAATCCTTTTACAATGGCCACTGCTATTATTCCAACAATCAGTCCTGAAAGGAATTCACCTGCTATTGATGGTAAATTTTGTAATGCATGATGGAATAGTGCAACTTTGTGCATGAAAATTCCTCCTGCCACTAACAGCAATGCAATAGTACCTACAAAGGCAAGGCTTTTAATGACTATCGGAAGTGCTTTTATTAATGTTTTTCCAATCAACTGAGAGGTGCTGTTTTTATTAGCGGTTAATAGTATACCAAAATCATCCATTCGTACAATCAATGCGACAATTCCATAGACTCCTACGGTGGCTAAGAAAGCAATGAAAGTGACTACAATAATTTGGGTCGAAATGCCTTTTCCTTCTACGCTACCTAAGGCTATAATTACAATTTCTACCGATAAAATAAAATCAGTTATTATGGCTGCTTTTATTTTTCCTTTTTCTAAAGTTAATACTTCCTCTTTGCTAGGTATTTTGTTTTCAATTGTGGTGACTGCTTGTTCGTGAGGAATAATATACTCGTATATTTTTTCGGCACCTTCAAAAGCGAGATAAATAGCGCCTAATATAAGTATGACCGTGATTAACCAGGGTACAAAATAACTCAACAAAAAAGCGAGCGGGAGGATTATTAATTTGTTTAAAAAAGAGCCTTTCGTTATAGCCCACAAAACAGGAATTTCTCTGGAAGAAACAAATCCTGATGCTTTTTCAGCATTGACAGCGAGGTCATCCCCTAATATTCCTGCTGTTTTTTTGGTCGCTATTTTACTCATCACCACAACATCATCCATAAGTGCTGCGATATCGTCCAGTAGTGCAAAAATTCCTGAAGCCATAATCTATTTTTAGTTTAGTTTTTCTTTTAAAAAGTCAATTGTTCGTATCCATGATAATGTAGCTGCAGCTTCATCATATCTGGGCGTACTGTTATTGTGGAAGCCATGATTGACTCCCATATAGGTATATGCCGTGTTTTCTACTTTATTATTTTTGAGTGTAGCTTCATAGGCTGGCCAACCCTCATTTACCCGGCTGTCTAAGCCTGCATAGTGTAATAACAACGGAGTTCTTATTTGCACAGCTTCTTCCGCAGTGGGCTGTCCACTGTAATAGGGTACTGCTGCAGATAAAGTAGGTACTTTAACCGCCAACATATTGGCAATCCAACCGCCAAAACAAAATCCTACAACACCTACTTGACCATTACAGCCTTTATGGGACCTGAGATAGTCGTAGGCTGCGATAAAGTCTTCAAGCATTTCTTCGCGTGTGCGTTTTTTTTGTAATTCTCTTCCATCGTCGTCATTTCCAGGGTAACCGCCTAAGGGAGATAAGGCATCCGGTGCTAAAGTGATGAACCCTTCCACGGCAGCTCTTCGGGCTACATCTTCAATATAAGGATTTAGTCCGCGGTTTTCGTGTACTACGATGATTCCGGGTAGTCTTTTTGTCGTTTCAGCTGGCTGGGATAATAGCGCTTTAATTTTTCCTCCTCCTTTAGGGGACTCATAAGTGATGAATTCTGATTTTAATCGTGGGTCACGAGGCGTAATCAATTGGTAATCATTATAATTAGGCATCATAAAGCTTAGTAAGGAAGGAACAGTAAGCGCTCCTACTGCAAACAAGGATAATTTTTCAACAAACCTTCTTCTGTCGATTTTATTGTGGGCGTAGTCGTCATATAGGTCGAACACTTCCTGACTGATATCTTCTTTGGTTAATTTCTTCATACTCCTAACTTTTTTTTAAGATAATCTTTTGTTCCAATTAATAGAAAATACAAATATCGTCAAGTGTTTTTCTTTTTATATCCGGAACCCAGCAGTCTTGAGCCGGGTATCCCACGGGAATCAATAGAAAAGGTTTCTCATTTTCAGGTCGACACAAGGTTTTGGTCAAGAAATTCATAGGGCTGGGGGTATGGGTCAAGGAAACCAAACCAGCGTGGTGTATCGCTGCTAATAAAAAACCAGCGGCTATGCCTACACTTTCTTGAACGTAATAATTGTTTTTCTTTTTGCCGCCAACGCCAAATTCATAAATGCGCTTAAAAACGATAATGAGGTAGGGAGCGGTTTCCAGAAAAGGTTTGTGCCAATCTGTGCCCAAAGGTTTAAGATCTTCCAGCCAGTCACTAGACATGCGGGATTCATAACTTTGCAGTTCTTCCTCTTCGGCAGCGATGCGTATCTGTTTTTTTATTTCGGGATTTTCGACTACGCAAAACGTCCAAGGCTGCTTGTGCGCGCCTGAAGGAGCAGTAGAAGCTGTCTTTATCAGATTTTCAATCACTTCCTGGGGAACCGGTCTGTCTGAAAATTCCCTTACCGAGCGTCTGCTATCCATGGCTTCATAAAAGAATTGGGAGCGCTCCCGAATTTCTTTATCAGAAAGAATGGTCTTACTGTAGCGCTTATACGGATGGGCATCAATTATTTTTGTGTCTAGCATTTTGAATATTTTTTCCTAGTGTCAAATATAAAAAAAATTATGAGTCTAAGGAATAGATTTATTGGGCATGTAGAGGTTTCTAGGGGGACCGAAAAAAAATCCTTCTATCTGGGTTTTGCTTGCGTTGTAGTGGGAGCTTAATGATACTCTTTTTTGTTGATCAAATGTTTTTTATACCAGATAATTGCTAAATCAGCTACTTCTAAGAGTTTTTCCGGCTCTTCGAATAAATGAGTTGCTCCAGAAACAACTTTCATTTCTTTTACACAATGCAATTCGTCGTAAGCCGTTTTGTTCATTTCGATTACAGGCACATCTCTGCCGCCGACAATCAATAATGTTGGAGCTGTTACCTGATGCAACGCGCTTAACGCCAAGTCTGGTCGGCCACCGCGAGAGACTACGGCCTTTATGGTGTCACCAAAATAAGCAGCTGCTCGCAATGCTGAAGCCGCTCCCGTACTGGCTCCAAAATAACCGATGGGTAAATCCTTTAGTTCGTTATTTTTCATAAGCCATTCCGTCGTTTCAATCAATCGA
Source organism: Flavobacterium sp. ACAM 123 (assembly GCF_000264055.1). Classification (GTDB taxonomy): domain Bacteria; phylum Bacteroidota; class Bacteroidia; order Flavobacteriales; family Flavobacteriaceae; genus Flavobacterium. Next base: position 17,988 of record NZ_AJXL01000001.1, read on the forward strand.
CTGACCAACAGGTCAATATTAAATCTATTTTCGTAAACGCTGTCTTCCTCTATCGTCAATAAGTCAAGCAATAAAGTGCCTATTTTTTGTTTTTGAATCAGTCCAGACACCATTTTGTTTCTGGTGCTAAATCGACTGCTACCACTTCCATGGGAGAACACAACAATTCCTGTCGCGTCTTCGGGAATTATTAAATTTCCTTTTAGTGTCACATACTTTAGGGGAATGTTTATTTCTAATTTTTTCATGATTTATTTTCTTTTAAAATGTGGATTTTAATGTGTAACATTCAAGCAATAAGGTAAGTGACTTGCAGTATTTGGATTACTTCATCGTCTTTTACCTGCTGAAAGTCTTCGTGAAATCTGCCTACGCTACTAAAATGTTTTGAGGCTATTAAATAGACAAATTCATCGGTACGTTTTTCAAAGACAGGTGTTTTATCGTAGGGTGAGACCGGAACCGCAACAATAATTTTAGTGAGATGCTGTTTTCGCAACATTTCGATACTTGCTAATAAGGTGCTTCCTGTCGCTATTCCGTCATCTACGAGGATGACATTTTTATCCTTAAGGACTATAAGCTTTCTATTACCTCTATAAAGTTTGTATTTTCCTCTCAGTGTGTTTTGGAGTCGGACAATTTCTTTTCCTATGTAGTCCTGAGGTACATTAGGATGGTCATCTAAAAGGGTAGCATCAAGTGAAACGGCCCCAATGGCAGATTCTTTATTGGAGGGATGTCCAATTATTTTGGAAAGAACAATATCGAAAGGAAGTTCTAGGTTTTTGGCAATTGTATAGCCATCGGGCACACCTCCTTTTGGTACTACCAAAACAACTGAATTGCTGTTTTTATACTTTTTCAATTTTTCTGAATGCAAAATTGCACCTTCCTTTTGGTTTTCTAAAATTTCGCTATACATGACATAGTTTTTAATTAAAAGATTAGCCTTATACATAAAGTTACTGATTTTTGATTGGTTATAAAAAAAAGAACAGATGTTTATGTGGGTTTCGGACTTTTTTAATGACTAATTATAACGATCTCATGGACAAGCAATTAGCTTCAGTAAGGAATGGAGAACATTAAACTGCTAAACAGGACTATTGGCTCTTTCGGTATTGAAGAAGTTTTGACCGTATCAAAAATAAAATGAGAGAGCATTGGAGTTTAGGGGGGTGCTGATTTAATGTAGGGGTTCACGACTCTTTTACAAGTGTTTATTATATGTTAAGTAGCTATAAATAAAATCGATACTAAAGTAGTTTTGTAAAGTAGCTTCCTTTTTTTTAATACTTTTTTAGTGTAGTGTTAATACCAGTGTAATGATGTATCCGATTCGTTTTTAGCATGTATTTAAACGAGCTGAATTAGGGATTACTATAGCTATTTATAGCAGTAGTTTTTTGAGGAACATTTTTTTGGATGCTAATTAATTTTATCTAATTTTGGTTTTATATAAGACATAAAAAATGGCATTGTTAGAAAGAATAAACCTTCGGGCAAAAGCAGATAAAAATACAGGTTTTGGTACAAATGCTAATAGCTACGGCGGTCGTTTTGTCAATAAAAACGGGAGTGCTAACGTGGAGAAGCGAGGGATGCCTCTTTTACAGCGCATAAGCTGGTACCATACGATGATTGATATGAGTGTATGGCGGTTTATGCTGATTATTCTCGCTTTCTATACGGGTATAAATTTTATATTTGCTACTGTTTATTATGGAATTGGGGTCGAACATTTAGACGGAATTACAAGTACGGATAGTGAATGGGTAAAATTCGGTCAGGCTTATTTTTTTAGTGCACAAACTTTCACCACTGTCGGTTACGGGCATATTAGTCCCACTGGTTTTTTAACCAGTGCACTTTCTTCTGCTGAGGCGCTGATTGGTTTGTTGAGTTTTGCTATTGCGACGGGATTATTTTTTGGAAGATTCAGCAGGCCCACTGCTTTTCTAAAATTTTCACACAATGCGGTGATTGCACCTTACGGAGATGTTTCAGGACTAATGATACGGTTAGCGCCTTTTAAAAACACCAACTTTACCGATGCAGAGGCTAAAATAACGCTAGGGATGAGTATAGAGGAGGAGGGAAAAATGGTTAACAAATTCTATTCGTTGGATTTAGAATTAGAAAAGATAAATGCACTGCCCTTAAGTTGGACTTTGGTGCACCCCATTACTGAGGAAAGTCCCTTGTACGAATTCACGAAAGATGATTATGCCAATACGCAAGGTGAAATTCTCGTTTTTGTAAAAACATTTGATGATATGTTTAGTAATACGGTGGCAATTCGTACTTCTTATACTTTTGAGGAAGTAATTTACGGGGCTAAATTTGAACCGATGTATACCAGAAGTATTGATAATGCGAAAACAATTTTGTATTTGGATAAGCTTAATTCATTTAAGGATGCCCCTATAAATGGATAGTTTTTAACGTATTTTCAGATTTATAACAAATAAATTGACTACATTTGTTTAATAAATCTGAATAAATAATGAACAATATAAAAAATGTTTTTAGCATAAAGGACCTAGAAAACCTTTCCGGCATAAAAGCACACACCATACGTATTTGGGAGAAAAGGTATAATGTGCTACAGCCCATGCGCACAGATACTAATATCAGATTGTATGACTTAGCGAGTTTGCAAAAACTATTGAACATTACGTTGTTACACGACTATGGATACAAAATATCCAAAATTTCTTCTTATCCAGAAGATCAAATTCCTATTATGGTAAGGGAAATCGTATCTTCAAAGAGTGCGAAAAACCATGCCATCACTGCCTTCAAAATGGCGATGATGAACTTTGATCAAGAGCTGTTCTTGAATACTTACAATTGGCTGACAGAAGAAAAAACATTCAAGGAAATTTTTCATCAGGTATTTATTCCATTGCTGGCAGAATTGGGTTTGTTATGGCAGACGGATACCATTACTCCTGCTCACGAGCATTTCATTACTTATTTAATCAAACAAAAAGTACTCCTAAATACCGAAAAACTTCAGTTGGTTAAACCGGTCAAATTAGAGAAGGTTTTTGTACTTTCACTGCCGATGAATGAAATACATGAGTTGGGTCTAATGTATTTGAATTACGAGATTTTGTCGAGAGGCTATAAGACAATCTATCTAGGAGAGAGTATGCCTATTGACAACTTAAAGGATATGAAAAAACATTTCGACTCCATTGTTTTTGTTTCTTATCTAACGGTTCAACCGGATAAAGATGCAGTTAACAGCTACATAGGGCAAATGGCTGATCAATTATTAGGTGGTAACACTGAGTTGTGGTACACGGGCTGGTTAAGTCAGTTTATAGATAAAGAAAATCTCTCTGACAAAGAAGTAGTATTCAATTCTATTGCGGAATTAGTAGAAAAAATATAGTTTTTGTTTAATCATGTCGTATATTTGTTAGACAAATGGAAAAGAAAAAGAAAGTTACAATTATAGGTTCCGGATTTTCAGCATTATCCGCTTCCTGCTACTTGGCAAAAAGTGGCCACGAAGTCGAGGTTTTTGAAAAAAATGCTACAATTGGCGGAAGAGCAAGGCAATTGAAAAAAGATGGTTTTACGTTTGACATGGGACCAAGTTGGTACTGGATGCCAGATGTTTTTGATCGCTTTTTTGCTGATTTTGGGAAAAAGACAACCGACTATTATGAGCTTATAAAATTGTCTCCTGCCTATCGGGTTTATTTTGGTGTAAATGAATTTATTACAATAGCAGATAACCTTGCGGAAATCGAAGCTACTTTTGAATCGATCGAAAAAGGAAGCGGCGCTATCTTAAATAAATTTATAAGGGAGGCGAAAAGCAATTATGACATTGCCATAAAAGACTTAGTATACCGTCCGGGTGTTTCGCCTTTAGAACTTGTAACGATAGAAACAACCAAGAAGATAGGACAATTTTTCAGCAATATCAGTCGCGATGTACACAAGAAGTTTAAGAACGAACGACTGATTCAAATTCTTGAATTTCCAGTTTTATTTCTTGGTGCAAAACCGTCAGATACGCCGTCTTTTTATAGTTTTATGAATTACGCTGATTTCGGAATGGGAACTTGGCATCCAAAAACTGGAATGTTTGATGTAGTTCGAGCTATGGAAAGTCTGGCAACAGAACTGGGAGTAACGTTTCATACTAATTCGAATATTGAGAAAATCATTGTAGAAAATAAAATAGCAACGGCAATTGTCGTTAATGGAGTAACGATTACTTCAGATTTAGTCTTAAGCGGTGCTGATTATCACCATACTGAAACACTATTAGACAAAGAGTATCGAGCCTATTCAGAAAAATATTGGGAAAGTCGTGTTTTTGCTCCTTCATCGTTATTGTTCTACGTTGGTTTTGATAAAAAAATTGAAAACATATCGCATCACGCCCTGTTTTTTGACGTTGATTTTTATCAGCATGCAAAAGATATTTATGATGAGCCCCAATGGCCGAAGGAGCCCTTGTTTTATGCTAACTTTCCTTCTCTAACAGATAAAACCGCAGCTCCTGAAGGAATGGAGTCTGGTTTTTTTCTGGTCCCTTTAGCACCTGGAATTAATGATACGGAAGAGTTGAGAGAGCAGTATTTCGATAAGATAATAGATCGTTTCGAACTTTTGACTCAACAGAATATAAAAAAAAGCATTATCTTTAAAAAATCGTTTTGTAAAAACGATTTTGTCACAGAATATAATTCTTATAAGGGCAATGCTTATGGAATGGCCAACACCTTATTGCAAACAGCTTTTTTAAGACCAAAACTTAAAAGCAAAAAGGTAGGTAATCTCTATTTCGCAGGCCAACTGACTGTTCCGGGACCTGGTGTGCCACCGGCTTTAATTTCGGGAAAATTAGTGTCAGATTTAATTAATAAACAATTTTTAGATTAGTAAATATGAAGCAATTATTTGACGATGTATCATTCAAGTGCAGTAAATTAGTCACAAAAAACTACAGTACTTCATTTTCATTGGCGGTATATATGCTTTCGCCAAGTATTAGAGATGCTATTTATAGTATCTATGGTTTTGTGCGGTTTGCTGATGAGATTGTTGACTCTTTTCATGGATTCGATAAAGAAGAGCTGATAAATGATTTCGAAAAAGAATATTATAAATCTTTCGAAGCAGGGATAAGTTTGAATCCAATACTGAATTCATTTCAGTGCACGGTGAAAGAGTACAATATTACAGATGATCTTATTCAGGCCTTCCTAAAAAGCATGAAGTTGGATTTAGTCAAATCAGATTATAGTAGTACTGAAGAGTATAATGAATATATCTATGGTTCAGCTGATGTAGTCGGTTTAATGTGTCTTAAAGTTTTTGTGGCAGGTAAAACACATAAGTATGAGCAACTGAAAGGTGAGGCGATGCGATTGGGTTCTGCTTTTCAAAAAGTAAATTTTCTTAGAGACCTAAAAGAGGACAATTTAGTACTGAACAGGAATTATTTCCCCGGAGTTGATCTGAATTCCTTTGACGAGGAGGCGAAGAATTCAATTATAAAAGAAATTGAAGAGGATTTTAGAGTTGCCTACGAAGGAATTGTAAAATTGCCTATTGAAGCAAAATTTGGAGTTTATACTGCTTATGTTTATTATAAAAAATTATTAAATAAACTAGAGGACACGCCTTACCATCAAATTGGAACTGAAAGGATACGGGTTTCTAATTATACGAAAGCGGCACTATTGGCACGCTCTTTTGTTTCTTACAAGATGAAACTAGTGTAAAGTAGAACAAGTGTTCGTAGCAGCTGACACGGATTAAATATAAATAGCAATTATCTGTTTTTTTAATTTTATTTGACGTTTTTCTATTTATAGAATGTGTTACTTGGTTAGCTAACAAGTATTTAATTCATGCTTTGATGTGGTATTTTCATGGAGACCATCATCAGCCTAAATATGGGAGTATCTTCAAACGAATTGATATATTTTTCGCAATTTTTGCTTTTTCGAGTGTTTTCTTTTCCTAAGTTGTAGCAGAGGTTGGTTTTAACTACCTGTTCTTTATAGAATTTGGAATTACTGTGTATGGCTTTTTTTACTTCATGATCTTTTAGTCACCAATGACCTAAATGGCTTAAGTCTATAAAAAACAGATACCGGATATGTGTGCGCACAGCCTACAAAGTAGAAGACAAAAAGATGGTTAAAGAGGGTACTGCGTTTTTTAGGATGCGATACGTTCCTTTCAAGTAGTACAACAAGAAGAAATACTTTTGTGTACCATTTATTAAATAATAAAACGTAAATGTTTTTTAATACAATTAAGTTTGATGCTGACGCTTTTATCATTCAACCATAAAGAATATTGAGATAATGGCAGATTGTTCAACTCTACTAATTCAATGATAACAAGTGTTATCAAATCTAAAATGACATCCAATGAAGATATATAAAAAAGAAACTGTTCAGTACGTAAATGCAACAGTAGAAGAATGCTGGAAATTTTTTTCCAGTCCACGTAATTTACAAAAAATCACTCCAGAAACGATGGGATTCCAAATAACGGATTTCGATAATAAACCTATGTACGCTGGACAAATAATTCAATACAAAGTGTCCCCACTTTTGGGTATAACAATACCTTGGATGACGGAAATCAGCTTTGTTAAAGAAAATAGTTATTTTGTCGACGAACAACGTTTTGGACCCTATGCGTTATGGCATCATAAACATTTTTTTGAAGCTACTGAAAACGGTACAAAAATGACTGATGTCGTGCATTATGCTTTGCCTTTGGGGTTTTTAGGGAGGATAATGAATACGTTAATGGTTGAAAGTAAATTAAATGAAATTTTTGCACACAGAGTTCTAAAGGTAGACGAAATTTTTAATTCAAAATAATGATAAAACAGAAAGTATCTATTTTTTGGTTTCGACGCGATTTACGGTTGGAAGATAATATCGGCTTATTTCATGCTTTGGAGTCCCAGTATCCTGTCATTCCCTTATTTATTTTTGACGAGGCTATTTTAGCTAGTTTACCAAGAAATGATGCCAGAGTTGGGTTTATTCATGAATCATTATCTAATATAAATGAACAGCTCAAGAAAATAGGAAGTTCGCTGTTGGTTAGAAAAGGAGAAACAGCTATTGTATTTGAAACGCTTTCTAAAGAATTTGATGTCAAAGAAGTGTTCTTTAATAAAGATTATGAGCAGTATGCTATTGCGCGAGATCATAAGATTTGTGAACTTTTGCAAGTGGAAAATATTATGTCTTTTTCCTTTAAAGATCAAGTTATTTTTGAAGAAAAAGAAATTACAAAAGCGGACGGATTACCTTATACTATTTATACTCCATTTAAAAATAAGTGGTTGGAGAAGTACAATACGATGGCGCCTGTAAGAGAGTACAAAGGTGCAGGTACTTCTGGTAATTATTATAATTCAACGTTTGTCTTTCCGTCTTTAGGTGAGATTGGGTTTGAGGATAGTAACATTAAGGTGCAGGCCTATGATTTAAAACAGATTCCTGAGTATGAAGCGATACGTGATTTTCCTGCTATAGATGGGACATCTCATCTGTCACCACATCTCCGTTTTGGCACAATAAGCGTTCGAAAGATGGTCAATTGGGCCGCTAAAACGAATGCTGTTTTTTTGAGTGAATTGATATGGCGCGAATTTTTTATGCAGATTCTTTTCAATTTTCCCAAGCAAGTAACACATAATTTCAAACCGGCTTACGATGGGATTCAGTGGTTGAATAACGAAGCCGATTTCAAGCGTTGGTGCTCTGGTACTACTGGTTATCCGATGGTGGATGCTGGAATGCGCGAGCTTAATAAAACTGGTTATATGCACAATAGAGTGCGTATGGTTGTAGCGAGTTTTCTATGTAAGCATTTATTGATAAACTGGCAGTGGGGTGAAGCTTATTTTGCCGAAAAACTACTGGATTACGAAATGGCTTCGAACGTCGGAAATTGGCAATGGGCAGCGGGAACCGGTTGTGACGCAGCTCCATATTTTAGGGTTTTTAATCCGATAATTCAATTAAAAAAGTTCGATGAAAAAGGAATTTATATTCGGAAATGGATTCCTGAATTTGAGCTAGGTTATGGCGAGCCTATGGTAGATCACGCTTTCGCCAGAGACAGGGCTATTGCGGCTTACAAAGAAGGTATCTTGAAGTAATTTTTGTTTATGTTTCTGAAACCTGGGTGATGTTAAAGAAAACCATTAGGGGGAGCAAAGTTGTATTTCCAGTTTTTTTAAGACAATAGGTTTCTTACTGTTGAGTAACCGTGGTCGATATTTTAATAATATAGTTATTTGATCAGTTTATTGAGCATCCCATTAAAAATAAATCCATGAAAAGGCAATACAGAGTACCAGTATAATTTTCCCCAAATTCCTCTGGGTTTGAAGGTGGCGGCTTGGTACAAGGTATTATTTATTATTTTGAATTCGAGCCATGCCTGTCCGGGTAGTTTCATTTCAGCGTAGAGGACTAGTTTTCCTTTTTCCTTATTAGCATATAAAACACGCCAAAAATCCAAAACGTCTCCGCTATGAATTTCGTGTCTGTTTGTGCGTCCTCTTCTAGAACCAACGCCCCCAAATAGTTTGTCGATAAATCCTCGAATTCCCCAAAGCCAATCCCCATAATACCATCCTGTTTCTCCACCCAAAGACCAAATTTTATTAATTGTATATTCTCGGTCAACTATTGCCTTTTTTCTTCTATCGATAAAGCAGTTCTTTTTAGGAACCGATAAGTATTCTGAAATGCTACCGCTAAATCTGCCGCTGATTAAAGAGTCTTTCCAACTAGAAGCTACTTTATCCTCATTTATTTTGATTAAAGCACGTGATAATGCCTTTTGATAGGACATAGGTTGCACATCTAATAAATCATTGATTCTAGTTTCCTTACATACAACTTCAACCCGCATACTGCTTACTAAAGCACAGGCTAGCTTATATGAAGTTGAGGTTATGAAATACAACCAATAAGATGATAATTTAGGAGTCATAACTGGTACGGTCCAAATCCACCTTTTTAAGTTTTTCGCTTCGGCATAACCAAGCAACATTTCTCTATAGGTAAGTATGTCAGGACCACCAATATCAAAGCTTTGATTATAGGTCAGTGAATTGAACAATGATCTTGATAATAATTCAAGCACATCAGGAATTGCAATGGGCTGACAACGGGTGTTGAGCCATCTTGGCGCAATCATAATTGGTAGTTTATTAACCAAGTCGCGGATTATTTCAAAGGATGCGCTTCCGGAGCCTACGATAATTCCAGCTCTAAGGGTCGTCGTGGGGAAGGTGCCAGTATTTAGAATAATTTCTACATTTTTTCTGGAAGCCAAATGCTTTGACAGAGAATCTTCATTAACGATACCGCTAAGGTATATGACTTGTTGTACACTAGTGTTGTTAATCCTTTGTACAAAATTATGCGCTGATTCGCTTTCTAATTTGTCAAATTTATCAGACGAGCTAGACATAGAGTGCATTAAATAATAGGCAGCGTCTATGTCATTAGGAACGTCTGATAAAGTTTCCTGTTTTAAAAAATCAACTTCAATTACGGTAATATTTTTTTCGAACTCTTGAGCAGTATAAAACCTGTTTTTATCTCTTGTGCAGCAAACTACATGATGGCCTTGTCCAATTAAAAGAGGTAAGAGCCGTTTTCCAATGTATCCTGTTGCACCTGTTAAGAGAATTTTCATAGCGTTCGTTTTGAAAGCTCAATTTAACTAAATTTATTGGAAATCAAGCTAATAAACTCTCTTCTTGTTTTATCCTCTTCAAATGCGCCTGTAAACGAAGATGTAGTAGTTACGGAATTTTGTTTTTGTATTCCTCTCATTTGCATACACATGTGTTGTGCTTCGATTACTACTGCTACACCTAAAGGATTTAATGCTTCTTGAATACAGTTTTTTATCTGGTCTGTTAAGCGCTCTTGTACTTGCATTCTTCTAGCAAATGCATCTACAATTCTTGGAATTTTGCTGAGCCCTACAATCTGGCCATTTGGAATATATGCAATATGCGCTTTACCGAAAAAAGGCAACATGTGATGCTCACACATGGAATAGACTTCAATATCTTTTACCACAATCATTTGTCTATGATCTTCTGTGAATAAAGCAGACTTTAAAATTTCTAGTGGGTCTAGTCCATATCCATGAGTTAAATACTGCATCGCTTTTGCAGCTCGGACAGGCGTGCTTAAAATCCCTTCACGATTTACGTCTTCACCTAAATTACGGATTATTGATGTGTAATTTTCAGCGATAAAGTCTGTAGTTTCATTATCATACAGCTCTACTTTTTCGTAACTTTTCGTTTCTTTAATTATCATAGTCTTGTTTTTTAGCCTTATCAGCGATTGATTTTAATTATATTTTAAAGCTGACAATTCCATAATCCATTTCAAAAATTTGACCTGAGATTGATTTTGCTTTTTCTGATGTAATAAAAGCAGCCATATCAGCTACTTCTTCTGGTTTTAAATAACTTTTCATAGGGTGACGCTCTACCATGTTTTCTTTCATGCGATCGTTTCTTAGAATATTTGCCGCTAGAGTCGTTTCAGTGATAGTAGGTGCGATTGCATTTACTCTTACAGTTGATGCCAACTCTGCTCCAAGAGATCTTACCAACCCCTCAACTCCCGCTTTGGCGGTGGCAATGCTTGCATGAAAAGGCATTCCTAACTTGACAGCTACTGTGCTAAATAAAAGGATTGATGGATGTGTTCCTTTTTTCAAAATTGGTAAGTACTTTTGAATCGTTTTAACCGCTCCAATAACGTTAATTTCAAAATCATTTCTAAAATCATCAATACTTAAACTTCCTATTGGTTTTAAATTAATAGAACCAGGACAGTAAATTAAGGTGTCGATGTTTTCTATTTGTGGTAGTTCATCCTTAAGAACATCTAATGAATAATGAGTTAAGTTAGCATGTGAAACCTCAGGTTCATTTCTGCTTATGTTGATTACGCGATTGTTTTCTAACTGCTGCAATAAAATTGCATTCCCAATACCTTTACTTCCGCCTACAATTAATATGTTTTTCATCTTGATTATATTTAATATTCTGTTTTGTAATCTTATTGTCTTACTAAAGAAATCGCTCAAATATTTCCTCATTATTATAAGAATCGAGTAATATTTTGTGAACCTTTATAATAATTATATTGGTAAAACTTTACCTTCTTTTATTTTGAAGCTACCGTTTAGAGATTTTATTATTATTGATTTGTCTTTGCATGGTACATTTAAACCGACCTTCTTTAAAACCTCGCAATTTCTCGTGTTTTGTTTTGCGTCCTTGAACTCTTTTACGCCACATTATAAAACTTTTTGGCTTCATTTCAATGCGCATTAAGTCGATTACTTCCTGCTCTTTTAGTCCAAATTGAAGTAAAATCGCATCAAATGTCGTTCTGTCTTCCCAAGCCATTTCTATCACTCGGTCTTTTTCTAAATCTGTTAAAGGCTGTTCTGTCATTGTTAATATCTTAAATAATCATTTACTTTTATCGTAGATTTTAAATCAAACATCAAATTATATAGGCCAAAGAATGTTCTATTGATATAAATAAAATGCTTAGAGCCACGATTTCCATTCATCTTTCTTAGGTTTGGGTCTTTGGCAAACCGTTCCCCTAATAGCGCAATATTTTCAAAAAATACCTCGTCTGAAAAGTCAAACGTTTTTGACTGAAAAGGCTTGGTAAATAAAGAAAGTAAATCATAAAATAAGGCAGTGAAGTACTTGATTTCTTCTTCAGTATCGTCTGGTCTAAGGATTTCCAGTTCAAATAATTTTTCTCTAAATAACGATGCGTTATCTATTACTTTCGGGTCGATTAATTCGAAATAAGGGACGTAAAATTCATTAGGTATTATTTTCATGCATCCAAAATCAAGTGCAATCAACTCGTTTTTCGCACTTACTAAAAAGTTACCAGGATGAGGGTCAGCATGTACTTTTCTTAGGATATGAATTTGGTACATATAAAAATCCCACAAGGCTTGACCGATTTTATTGGCAACAATAGGGTCTGAATTTTTAAACTGAGAAAGATGAACTCCTTCCATCCAATCCATTGTAATTATCTTCTCAGAAGAGTACTCAGGATAATATTCAGGCAAAAGTAGATTGTCTATTTTCTTACATGCAGCAGTAACTTCTTGGCTTTGTTTTAATTCCAACGTATAGTTGGTCTCCTCAATCAGCTTGTCTTCTACCTCTTTAAAATACTGATCAGATCCTTTTCCTTTAAGATTAAACATTCGGATAGCCATAGGTTTTACCAAAGACAAATCAGATGATATACTGTCAGATATTCCTGGATACTGAATTTTTACCGCCAGTTTTTTATTGTTTTTTACCGCCAAATGGACTTGACCTATACTTGCTGCATTGACAGAATTAGCATTAAACTCATCAAAAATTTCATAGGGTGTTTTCCCTAGATTTGTTTTAAAAGTTTTGAGTACTAGTGGGGCTGAAAGTGGTGGTACAGAAAATTGCGATAAAGAGAATTTCTCTACATAGGCTTGAGGCAAAAAACTTTTGTCCATACTCAACATTTGAGCAACTTTTAATGCACTTCCTTTTAACGTCTTTAAGCCGTCGTAGATGTCTTCAGCATTATCCTCGTCTAATTTGTCACGTGTTAGTCCTGAATCAACTATTTTACCGCTGTAATATTTAAGGTAATTAACGCCTACTTTTGCTCCCGTCTGAACCAATTTTGTGGCTCTTTCGATTTTTGACGTTGGTATGTAATCTAATGTTTTCATTATTTTTTTTGTATTTTTTCTTTGAAAATAAATTTCCCAAGATCAATTAAACTGTCTAAAGGGGCAGTATTCATGAGTTCAAAACTCAGGTTTACTGATTTTTCGATATAGATGTCTGTTTTTTCAAATTTTGGTGAAACATCATCTACCCAAAATTTGAGTGTTAACAACAATTGAATCCATGAACTTTCCTGAATTGACTTTGTTTGAAATTCCTGAAACTGCTCTTGCTTTGTTCTGAAATCGTCTGTTATAATATCTGAAACATATGTTTTAAAACTTTCCTTAAGACCTGAAAGCTGTAATAGATTTTTTAGGTTGCTGTCGTACTTTTTTAAACTGAGTGTGACATAACTCCTATTTGCCGTTAGCAATTCAAAGAACGTAAAGTAGAAACTTAACATCTTTGTCTTCATATCGTAGGTTGCGTAATCGCTATCTTTATTAAGTAATTCAATCGTCTTTTCTAAAAATATTTTAAATATCTCTTTTTCTAAACTTTCGATAGTACCGAAAAAGTCATAAAATTCGGATTCTGTGAAGCCATTCAATTTCGCGAAAAGATATACTGATTTGGGTTTTTCGCCGTTTTCTAAAACACAGTCCATATAAAAAGAAACGATTGCATCTTTAGTTATTATAGTTTTCTTAGTCGCCATTTTGAATTATTTAAATTAGAGTATAAAGGTAGTGAATGTTTAACTAAATAACAATTAAGTTAAACAAAATTTATTTTGTATCTTTGATGTGATTGAAGCAACCTAATAAATAAATTGCTATGAAAAAGAATGTATTGCTAACGGGGGGTACAGGTTTTGTTGGAAAAGAACTCACAAAGCTTTTGATAAATAGCGGATATACCGTATCTATACTCAGTAGGACAAAGAGAGAAAATACTGTCAGTACTTTTTATTACATGTGGGATATACACAAGCAAATAATAGAAAAGGAAGCGGTCTTAAATGCTGATTACATAATCCATTTAGCAGGAGCAAATATTGCCGAAAAGCCATGGACTGATAAGCGAAAAGAGGAAGTGATTAATAGTCGGGAACAGTCTGCGCAGCTCATTTATTCCGTGTTAAAACAGAACAATAAAAAATTAGAAGCCTTCATCTCTGCCTCTGCGATTGGGATTTATGGAGCAGTTAACGGAGAGGAAATTTGCAACGAAAATACCGCCTTTGGAGATGATTTCTTAGGTCTTACGTGTATAAAATGGGAAGCCGCTGCAGATCAATTTGAAAAGTTGGGCATCCGTACAGTAAAAGTACGTACTGGTTTAGTATTGGGTGAAAATGATGGTTTTCTAAATAAATTAATGCCTATTTTTAAATTAAGACTCGGTTCTGCAGTGGGCTCTGGAAAACAATACATGCCATGGATCCATGTGGAGGATTTGTGTGCAATCTATCTTGAAGCTATTGTAAACCCAAAGATGAAAGGTCCTTATAGTGCCGCGATAAATGACAATACAACCAATGCTGTATTCTCTGATACATTGGCTAGAGTATATGGATACAAAATTTGTCTTCCCAATGTTCCAGCATTTTTAATTAAAATGATATTAGGTGAGATGTCTAAAATAGTGTTGACGGGAAGAAGGGTTTCGTCCGATAAATTGGAGGAACTGGGATTTCATTTTAAGTACTTTAATTTAGAAAAAACACTTCGTTATTGTTTGTCGAAATAGTTGACACATAGAGGTGGTCGTTTTACCTTAGATAGTACTAAAATGGATTAGTTTAAAAACTAAGTAACTACAATCTACTTGTTTTAAATGTAGTTTTTGCGTCACATACAATTACGGTTTCATCTTAGTAAAAACATCATAAAACAACTTTTACGGTAACCTTTACGTTTGTGGCTATTTTACTTCTGACAATATAAGGGATTGCGATATTATACTCATCAGGTTTTAAGGTAAAATTGGAAATCAATTGTATTCCATTGGCTACTTTTTTAATTTTTGCAGGTACGCTGATATTTTTTGATTTTCCGTGTATGCTCATTTTTCCCTTGATATAATATTCTTTTGCAACGGGCGTAATATTTTTTAAATCGAACTTTTCAATTAAACCTTTGAAGGTTGCTTTAGGGTATTTTTTACTTTCCATATAATTTTCATTGAAATGCTCCTTCATTAAAGCTCTTTCAAAATGAAAATCATTTATGTTTGCAACAAATGATATTGTTCCCCTTTTCGTATTCAAAATACAATTTACTTGCTCATTTGTGGCTTTTATCGGCTCAAAGAATGGCACTGACGCTTCAAAAATAATGATGCCTTGGTAAGCGGTCATTTTTTCTTGTGCGTCGAGTACAAAAGTACTTAATAATAAAAATAGGAGTACTGTTTTTTTCATTTTACCATCTAAATCATACTATTTAAAGTTACGAATATTGATTCAATTATCTAGTAAGAAATAGCTCCAAAAACCCCATGATAAGAACTTAAAAACGAGTCTTTAGGTCATGGTTATGGGTTTTAAATGGTTTTGTCTTATAAGTAGTAAAATTATCCTAATTCCACCAGCACATTGTACTTTCCTAAGCTAGCCAATGTTTCTTTCGAGGTATAATCAAAAACTTCTTCATGACGGTCTTTTTCTTTTTTTAAGGAAATCTGTTTTAAGCAATTGATGAACCGGCGTACTTCTTCTAAATTAGAAAGAATAAGACCCGGGACTTTCTCATTTTTGCCGTCTTTATCTTTTGAAACCATCGTAAAGTAGGAAGAGTTGCAATGTTTTACCGCTCCTGTTTGAATATTCTCAGATATCACGCGGATGCCTATAATCATTGAACTGTTTCCTACATAATTCACACTCGCTTTCATCGTTACTAGTTCTCCTACTTCGATCGGTTTGAGGAAGTCTACTGTGTCCACGGAAGCTGTTACACAATAATTTCCAGAAAACTTTGAAGCGCAGGCAAAGGCAATCTGATCGAGCAAGGAAAGGATATAGCCACCGTGGATCTTTCCGCTAAAATTCGTATGCGAGGGCAACATTAATTCTGAAATGGTAATATTAGACGAGCCAACTGTTTTGTATGTGGTATTCATATTTAATTTGATTTGAAGGGAGATTCTTCTTCTTTTACTGCTGTTACAAAATATTTAGTATCTCCCCACCATGGGAATGTTTTATAGCGTTCTATATAAGATAATTTTACGTACTGTCCTTCCATGTTTTTTAGATTAAAAATTACTTGTTTGTCTTTGTCCAATACAGAAAACGAAAAAATTTGTGAACCTGACATGCCTTGGCTTATTTCTCCTTCCCAGGTTTTGAAAGCGACGCCCTTATGACTAAACTTGATTAGTTGTCCAGATCGAACACCTTCACTATAGGTGGCATAATAGACAAACGTAAAATAGCTAATTATGGACAGTATAAGCACTGCCGCAAGAATTCCTAAAAATTTTTTCATCGTTTTAGTTTAATAGTTGATTTTGATCTTTTTCAGCTCTTGATAAGATTTTTTCAGGTAGGGACTTTTTCGCTTTTGCTCCCATCTTTTTTAGTTTTTCCACACTTATAATGAGGTTGCCTTTTCCGTCGACGAGTTTACTCATAGCGCCGCTATATTCTGTTTTAGTTTCGTCGATTTTCTTTCCAATTTTTATTAAGTCAGCCACGAAGCCTTCAAATTTATCATATAGGGCACCGGCTTGTCTGGCAATTTCAAAGGCGTTTTCCTGTTGTTTTTGATTTGCCCACATGCTGTCAATTGTTCTTAGGGTAGCCAATAGGGTAGCAGGCGTTACAATTACAATGTTTTTTTCGAATGCCTTGTTGTATAAAGCATTGTCCTCATTCAGTGCCATGGCAAATGCGGGCTCGATAGGGATAAAAAGCAACACGAAATCTGGACTTTCTATCTGGTATAAATCCTGATAGTTTTTATTTCCCAGTTGATCTACATGACGTTTGATTGAGTTGACGTGCTCTTTTAAGTGACCGATTTTTAAATCTTCGTCCTCTTCGTTGATGTGCCTTTCATAAGCAGTCAAGGAAACTTTTGAATCGACAATCATCTTCTTGCCGTCAGGTAGGTTGATCACCACATCAGGGAAAACGCGATTTCCTTCCGCGGTGGTAAAGCTTTGTTGTACCTCATACTCGCGTCCTTTTTCCAGACCTGATTTTTCTAGTACTCTTTCCAGTACTAACTCTCCCCAATTTCCCTGCATCTTGCTGTCCCCTTTTAATGCCTTGGTCAAGTTGATAGTTTCCTTACTCATTTGGATATTCATTTCGCGTAAGCCTAAAATCTGTTGGCGCAAAGCCGCGTGGTAATCGATACTTTCTTTATGGGTATCTTCGATTTTTTTTCGTAATAAATGAATTTTGTCTTGCAAAGGAGATAGAATGTTTTTCATGTTTTCCTTATTCTGCTCCGTGAATTTATTCGATTTCTCGTCTAATATTTTATTAGCAAGATTCTCAAATTCTTTCGTGAATTTTTCCTGTAGTTTTTCTACTTCGTTTTTTTGCTCTTTGTTGCGTTCCCACAGATTCTCAAAATCAACTTCTTTTTTAGACAGTTGGATTGCGAGGCTGTCTTTTTCGTTACGTATGGTTTCTTTCTCAAAGCTATTTTTATCGAATTGTTTTTCAAACGCTGTTCTGTCATTTATGAATTGTTCTTTTAATTGGTTGAATTGCGAGTTTGAAGCAATTAGCTTCTCTTCTAAACTAATTTTTTCAGATTTAAAACGGGCTGAGAATACTAGTTTGCCAACGAAAACACCAAGGCCTAAAGCACTAATAAATAACAATATGAACGAAAACATAGTTGGCATAAAATGGTTTTTTTATTTTAAAAGTAAAAGTAAACAATATTATATCTTGGGCTAGATTTATTAATTAGAAAATAAAAAAAGCCAATAAAAAACAATCGTTTATATTGCCTTTGCAGCGGTGTCAGTAGCTTTTATTCATTCTCTGATTTCATGTTTCCTCGATCCTTGTGATTATCCTTTAGGGAGTTAGGGTAGCGATTCACGGTGATATCTGAGTTTAGGTCTTCGTTCTCCACTGTTTTCATTGCTTCTGCCTCATTAGTGACTCCTCGACGCAAGCTTGCGTTTTCATTATATTTGCGTTCTTCATCAGGAATAGGAGTAGTTAATCCATCAATATTTCGGGCTCGGTGTACAGTCGTTTTATTTCCTTCGGTATCAATTTCTATTTCGTCCGTTAGAATAGAATCTGGCGCTTTTTCCATATCTGATGGTTGCTTTGCTTCAGAATCTTCATTACTATTATGTGCATAGAACTCTTTTTTTGAGGTTGTATTTTTATTTTCCATGATGTAAAATTGTACGAGTTTTTATTTTAAAATCAAAAAATAGCACTTTTAGACGAAGGAAGTAAATCATTTAACATCTCTTTTAGATTGTTAAAATGTAATGAATGGATATTTATATGCTAATAAAACAATACTATCTTTGTGTTTGATAAAATTAAATAAAAGCAATGTCCCATCAGCATTTCATTCTTCATAAACCATACGGTTATTTGAGTCAGTTTATCTATGAACAGAAACGAAAAAAGAAATTGCTAGGTGAATTGTATGATTTTCCTAAAGGAACGATGGCAATAGGGCGCTTAGACGAGGATTCGGAAGGGTTATTGTTACTCACCACGGATGGGATGATGAGTGAAATCATTCGCTCTAAAAAAGTAGACAAAGAATACTATGTTCAGGTGGATGGCATTATTCATCAGGAAGCCATTGAGAAAATGAAGTGCGGTGTGGAAATAGGTTTCAACGGAACCAAATATGTTACAAAAAAATGTGAAGCTTCTTTGATAAATGAACTTCCTGCCTTTGGTGCCAGAGGTAAAAAAATACGTGACGCACGGCACGGACCCACTTCTTGGGCTTCGGTAACGGTAAATGAAGGCAAGTTTCGCCAAATACGTAAAATGACTGCGGCAGTTGGATTTCCTACCCTCAGACTGGTTCGTGTACGAATAGGAAATGTATATTTGAATGATTTACAGGCTGGAGCAGTAATTGAAGTTGAAAATTTCCAATAGTAAAAGTCAATGGCAAGGGCAAAAAATAAATTATATACCCCAACTTTAAAATTTCTAACCTCTAACTTAAAATCACATGTTAAACATCGTCTTAGTAGAACCCGAAATACCCAATAATACCGGAAATATTGGTCGATTGTGTGTAGGTACCGGAAGTCGCTTGCACTTGATACATCCTTTTGGTTTTGTAATCAATGATAAAAACTTAAAACGATCAGGATTGGATTATTGGGTACATCTTGATGTTACTGAATATCATAATTCAGACGAATGGATTGCTCAAATTCAAGACACTTCACGTGTTTTTTTAATGAGCTCCCATGCCGAAAAATCATATTTGGAGATTGAGTTTCAAGACGGAGATTGGTTGGTTTTTGGAAAAGAAAGTAAAGGATTAAGTGAAGAATTTTTAGCTAGATTCGAGAATCATCTTAAAATTCCGATGTCAAACTTGATTCGGAGTTTTAATATCGCTAATTCAGTTGCTTTTGTTATTGGCGAAGCCAAAAGGCAAATTATGCTCAAGTAATACAATAGTAGCAGAAGTTGCAAAGGAACTGTATTGTTAAGAATGCGTTTTATATTTTTGAGTATGGCATTTGCATGTTTCGACAAATAGTACTCCTTTTAAAAATCCTTTTCTATGATTGATAAAGTTTCTTTACGAAGTGAGATTTTTAGACATTTAGATCGTTTAGTGACGGCTCCGGTAGCCTATTCCTTGCATAAAAGCTGGAGTTTTATCATTTTACTCTATAAAAAGGAAGGGACTCTGGGTCAGCTTATTTCTCGCTTTAAAGCTAACCAAAGCTATCTTAATATTGGAGTAGGGGTTTTGTATTCTCTAGGATTTCTCCATGAGAAAGAGAGATAAAATATGAGATTGTAATGCATATTGAGGGCACTTTGGTTGGACCAGCTTCAGTGCGATTAGGTATGATCGGTATGTTTCATAAATTTTTTCTGGAGATATCCTTCGGACCTGAGGAATCTCATAAGTTCCCTGATAATTTTAAAACCATGTTGGATTTCTTTGTGCATTTAGTCTGGTTTACCTTAAAGGTCAGAAATTATTTACTCAGGGAAGTGGGATTGTTTTTTGCCAAAAGAGCAGCCGCTTATGGTGTGACGGTTTCTTATTCGCCAATTCGTTGTAAAATGAATAATGTGCTTTTTGGCAATGCTCGTATTTTAAAGACGGTTGCCGACGCGGAAGATGAAGTTCATGTACACCTTGAAATGAACGTTTGGAGAAGCAGTTACACATATGAGTCCTATTTTAAAGTGGTGGACAAAATCGCTATGAAATTATTTAATTTGCCCATAGAAGATCAGTCAAAAAGGGTTCTAGATAAGGGTTGCGGCAATGTAGCCTTTTTAGAACATGTCTTCGCCGTAATCGAAAGGCAAACGTTAAAAGGTCAGATGCTGCCTAATTAGCCGCTATTTCTAGCTGGTGCAGACTATAACCAAGCGGCTCTAAAAGTGACTCGAGCTAATCTGATTAAAGCCGATATTTGGGCCAAAGTTATTTGGGCAGACATAGGTCGTCCCGACTTGTTAGCGGATGACTTAATGGAAAATTACGGTATCGATTTAAAAGATTTATTGAATGTAAGAACCTTTCTAGACCACAATAGGATTTGGGAAGAACCAAAGCACATTAGTATGGACAGAATAAGTCAATCCACTGGAGCTTTTGCACATAAAGGAAAGCGAGTGAGTAATAATCTGGTGGAGGATAATCTTGTGGAGCATTTTAATAAATGGTCTCCCTATGTTAGGAATTTTGGTTTGCTCATGATCGAATTACACACCATTCCGCCCAGTGTAACAGCTACAAATCTTGGAAAGACGGCTGCAACGGCTTATGATGCGACCCATGGTTTTTCAGATCAATACATCGTGGAAATCTCCGTCTTACATAAAGCAGCTGCCGAAGTGGGATTGTATCCTGACAATCAGTATTTTAAGCGATTTCCGGATTCGAATACTGCTACAGTGAGTATTAATTTATTGAAAGGAAAGTAGAAAATAATTAGTGTTCCGTTTTTTAGTGTCCAGTCTCAATTATCGAGGTTGGAGTTTTTTATTATAAGTTTCAACTCTAGTTTTTACAATAAGGCTAACGCTCAGTCCTATAAAAAGTTTCACACCCAGTTTTACACCCAGTTCTATAAAAAGTTTCACACCCAGTTTCACACCCAGTTATTACATCCAGTCTCCTCCTCCTGCGGAGGGGGCGGGGGAGGATCACACAATCACAAACTTCCCTTTATTTGAATCAAAAACAATATGTTCATCTTTGAATAGGGTATTGAAAGTTCCTTTGGAAATAAAATTGCAAGGTTCGTCTTGAACCACAGTTTCGGGAGTCATAATGATCATTTCATCGCTCAATTGTATGGCCATATCGATATCATGGGTAGAAAACAGAATGCATTTATTTGTTTCCTGAGTGAGCTTTTTCAAGAGTTTGAATAGCGACACTTTATGTAAGAGATCCAAATGGGTAGTAGGTTCGTCTAAAATTATTAGTGGAGTGTCTTGTGCGAGAGCTCGAGCAACTAATGCTTTTTGTAATTGACCATCACTGATTTCATAATGTTTTTTGGTTGCCAAATGACTGATTTGAGTCAGTTCCATCGCTTCGTTAACCCTGGCAATATCAGTTTCCGTCAGTTTTCCAATCCAATTAGTATACGGCTGTCTTCCTAAAGCAATCAGCTCGAAAACAGTCAAATTGCTAGGCGGTAACTTTTCGGTTAGCACCACACTTAGGTTTTGAGCTACCGTCAAAGCATCTATTTCATGAATGTTTTTTCCGTTAAGTAAAATAGTTCCTGAAAGCGGTTTTTGAATCCCGGTTATTGTGCGAAGCAAAGTTGATTTTCCAATTCCATTGGCACCAATTAAAGCAATTAGTTTTCCAGATTTTAAATTCAAGTTTAGGTTTTCGGCAATAATAGTAGTCTCCGCTTTGGAAGTATAGCCAATGCTTAGATTTGATGTTGTAAGTATGTCTTTATTACTATTCATTTGTATAACTCATAGTTTTTTAGACACATAGAAACATAGGCCTTTATTGTGTCGAGATAATTATAGATTTGAAACTAGGTCTCAAACATAGTAAAACAACATAATTCTATAGTTTCAATGTGTTTTGTTTTTATTAAATTTTATTTCAACAAACTGGGTTTAATTTTCTGGCAAATTTTTAAAATATTCATTTACAAAAGTTTTGTGTCCGTCTTTAAAAATATTAAAACAATTGAAATTTATAATAATTCCTTTTTGGAGCTTTTAAAAGTTTCATATAAGTTTGAACTTGAGCTTCAATTATGGGATTTAATTGTAACATCGATTTTAGCTCTACAACCAGACAGTTGTCTATAAATAGATCACATCTAAAATCAATTTCCAACTCTCTATTTTTATATATCAAAGGGACTTTCATTTTTGAAATGAATTTTATTTTTCTTAATAGTAATTCTTCTTTCAAACATTGATGATAGACACTTTCCAATAATCCTCTTACTATAGCTTTATGAACTTCTATAGCTGCACCAATAACTTCGAAGGTAGTTCATTTAAATATTTTTGAGTAATCATTTCCAGTATTTTAGTTTTTGCTATGAACCCCTTCTTGGGCTTGTCTATCTCAACCTTTTTATTCGCGTAAAGTTAAGCCTATCTTTTTATGTGTTTTTTAAAAAAAAAACATTTGTATTAAGCTCTGTAGCCAAAAGTATTTTCACCTCATTTAATTAAAACCTATCCAATCATTTTTCGTTTTCTAACTAACAACCATATAACAATCGGTGCTCCAAAAACAGAAGTAACAGCATTAATTGGCAGTGTAATATCTCCTCCAGGAACTTGTGAAATACTGTCGCAGATAAGCATGATACTCGCTCCAAAAAGTAAAGTACTCCAAAATAGTATAGTGTGGTTACTGGTTTGAAAAACTAATTTTGCAATATGTGGAACTGCGAGTCCTATGAAGGCAATGGGACCCGCAAAAGCAGTGATACTCCCTGCCAAAACACTGGTAGCAAAAATAATGATAAGCCTTGTTCTTTTATAATTTAACCCTAAACTACGGGCGTAATTTTCTCCTAGCAACAGCGCATTTAATGGTTTGATACTGAAAAGACTTAGAATGAGTCCAATAAGTACACAAACCAATAAAATGCCAATGGATGTCCAGGATAAATTACCTAAGTTCCCTAAAGACCAAAAGGTGAATTTTTGCAACTGTTCAGCGGTACTAAAATAAGTAAGTGTTCCCACAATTGCGCTTGTTAAACTGCCGAACATCAGCCCCACAATCAAGATAGCCATCGTGTCTCGCAAGCGATAAGAGACTGCTAAAACGGCCATTAAAACCAAAAAACTTCCAAGGCTTGAAGCCAATACAATTCCGTAGGAGGAGAGCATTATGGCAGTAAGAGATTGCGGTAAAAATGCGGCTCCAAGAATCACTGCAGCAACACCTAAACTAGCTCCTGAACTCAGTCCTAAAACGTAAGGGCCAGCCAAAGGATTCCTAAATAAAGTTTGCATCAATAACCCACTAACTGATAATCCCATACCCACTAATATTGCGGCAATGGCTTTGGGTAATCTATAGTTTACGATGATATAGTCCCAGGTTTCTTTGCTCGTAACTCCTCCGGTGAGACTGTTAAATACTTCTTTTAGGGGTATGGAAACAGAACCCAAACTAAGGTTGACCATAAACAGGCAACCCATTCCAATGGTGAGGATAGTGAAGAGAGCGGTATTTCGATTTGTATGATTCAATTTATTCTAATTTCTGAAAGAAAAAAAGCGTGTGGTTTGGTACTAATTCTGGATGGAAAATCTTTATGAAATCTTTTAAAACCCAGTCTGGACGGGTAGGAGACCATTCGAAATAGAGGATACCTCCTTTTGCTCCTTTATTTACAGCATACGAATATACTTTTTTATTTTTAAATGATTCAAATTCCTGATAATGCGGATTGCTGTCGCTCATTTGTTTTAAAGAAGAAAAATCACCGGGGGCAATCCAGAATTCAGCTTGCTGCGCTTTTTCTAAAATAACCTCAAAAGGCAGGGATGCACTGCCAGTACCTTTCGAGTCTTTCCATAAATAATCCGCTTGAGCATCTTTTAAAAATAAAGCTGCCCAACTTTCGCCTTGCGGAACATACCACTGATCTTGAAACATTGCTCCACTAAGAACCGTTGGTTTTCGTGTCGCTTTTTTGGCTAAAGCCAAAGTGGCATTGTATTCTTTTTCAATTTCGATAAAGACTGAATTCGCCTTCGAGTCTAGTCCATATAAAGCGCCAAAAAACTTAATCCATTCGGCTTTTCCAAGAGGAGATTGTTCCGTCCAATCTCCATTGAACATCACTTTTAAACCACTTTTTTGTAAAATATCTAAAGAGGGATTGCTGTTGTTTAGTCCGAAACCAACAATCAGATTTGGCTGCATATCAATTAGCACTTCGGTATTTAGATTTTCGTTTTTCCCCACTTCTCTTACCTTTCCAGCATCAATGCGTTTTCGCGTTTTTTCAGAAGAAATATAATCGGTATTCGGGAATCCAACGAGCGTATTCTCAACACCTAACATTTCTAATGCTGGAACGTGCGTGGTCGAGGTTACAACTATAGATTCTATAGGTATTTGGATTGTGGTAAACTGCTTGATGCTATCTGGAATAGTTCCGTTTTTTTCTTGTAAAACATAGATAAAATTTTCTTTGGCTCCAGGCCAAGGCGTGGTAATTTTAACAACTGAATAGCCATTATACCTATAGATTTCGAATCCTGTAGCATATTGAATTTCATTTTTTACGGTTGCCGTTTCAGCGCTATAAATTTCCTTTTTATTTTTGCATCCGATGGCAAAAAAGGCAACAACAAAACAGTGATTTTAATTAGATTTTTTTCTTATAAAATAGATTTCTAGGAGTTGCAAAGGTAATCTTTAATTACCTTTTTAAAAATCAAATTTTATTTTTTATTCGGTGGATAAAGCTATATTTGCAGCCGTATTGAGGTTGCTGTTTTGTGATTTAAAACGGCATTAAAAGGGAATCAAGTGCAAATTTAGGAACTACGAAGTTAGATTTAGGAATGTAAATTCCAAACCGTAATTCCAAATTAAAATTCTTGAGCTGTACCCGCAACTGTAAGCTATTAAGCTTGTTGTTATCTACAAAACCACTGTTTCGATTATTTGAAATGGGAAGGTAAACAACAAGACGCAAGCCAGGAGACCTGCCTTTTACATCGTGTATCAAACTTTCGGGAAAAAAGGTTTGGGTATGGGTTATTTCATACTTTCTTCCCATTTTTAGTCATGTAACGGCAAGAGTCGTTATTAAAAATGTTTTATTAAAATGAACAACAAAATCGTTCGTATTAGTGCGTTGTGCGTGCTAATGAGTGCTTGTGCTTTTGCGCAACAAAAAGAAACAACTTCTACTCCTAATGAGTTAAATGAAGTTGTAATTTCAGATTCTAAATTTGCTTTGGCAAAAGAAAAATCAGGAAAGGTAATTGTGAAAATTACGGCTGAGGAATTGTCTAAGAAATCCGGTCAATCTCTTGCCACTATTTTAAGTACTGTTGCAGGTGTTGAAATTAACGGAAACCAAAGTAGTGCTGGAAAAAATTTGGGCTACTATATTAGAGGAGGTCGCAACCGCCAAACCCTCATTCTAATTGATGGGATCCCTGTAACAGATGCTTCTGGTATTAATTTAGAGTATGATCTTCGTCTGATTCCTGCAGAACAGGTGGAAAGTATTGAGATCATGAAAGGAGCGGCAAGTACCTTGTACGGTTCAGGTGCTGCAGCCGGAGTTATTAATATCACTCTAAAAAAAGCAGGAAAGAAAGCAATTGCGGGAAATGCCTATATGAACGTTGGGACGCAAACCACAGCAGATAGAACTAACTATCGTCCCGAAGACTACAACCAAGGGCTTTCTGTAAATGGAAATTTGGATAAATTTAATTATTATGCGTCTTTAAACAGTACAGAGACAACAGGGATTTCTGAAGCGGCTGTTGCTAAACCAGCGGCTTATGAAGTTGATCGTTTTTCCCGATTAAACTCCTTGATCAAACTGGGTTTTACGCCAACAAAAAAGCTGTCATTGGACTTTTTTGCAAATTACGATAGAATGAAAAATGATTTTGACGGAACATTTGATAATTTCAATAACCCTGACACCCCATTAAATGTTTCGACTTCAGAACAGTTTCGTCTTGGGTTCTCTCCAAAGTACAAGTACGAAAAAGGCGAGTTTGTATTGAATTCAAGTTTTAATACAATCCTAAGGGACTATAATACTTTTAATAGTTATTCTAATTCGGTAGACATTAGCGATTATAAATCGAGAAGCGTTAATGTGGATGCATTCAACAAATATTCTTTTAGTAATCAATTTTTTGTAGTAGCAGGAGGGCAGTTTCAGTTCCATGAAATGGATTCGAATACACCATATGATGCAATTGCTTCGGAGTCTGCAAAATTTAATTCTATTGATCCTTATTTGACTGCAGTCTATAATTCTGATTTTGGTTTAAATCTTAATGTTGGTGGGCGTTTAAATATGCACAGTGTCTACAATAGTAATTTTGTATTTAATGTGAATCCATCGTATTCTTTTTCTGAAATTCCATTGAAACTATTGGCATCTTACAGCACGGCGTATATTACGCCAAGTCTCTACCAATTGTATTCTCCTTATGGAAATTTGGAATTAACTCCTGAGGAAAGTGCTACTGTTGAGGCAGGATTTGAGGTTTCATTATTAGATAAAAAATTGACTTTTAATACTATTACTTTTTACAGAGAAGAGCAAAATCCATTTGGATTCTACACTAATCCAGATACTTATGCTTCAAATTATATCAATATAGTGGGAAGAAATAATGCGAAAGGAGTTGAAACTATGGTTGCTTATTCTTTTTCGAATGCGTTGAAGGTTAATGCAAATTATACATTTACTCAAGTGGAAGAACCTTTAAGTAGATTAATTCCTAAACACAAAGGAAATGTTTCCTTAGACTATCAGGCAACCGCACGTTCTTTTTTTAATATTAATTATCAGTTCGTTGATAAAAGGAAAGATGCTTTCTTTGATGGCGGAACGTTTGCTACCACAGCTGTTCTTTTAGACTCTTATCAGTTGGTCAATGCAATGGCTAAATATGATTTGATTAAAAACAGATTGAATGTATTCGCGTCCGTAAACAATATCTTAAATGAAGAATTTGTTGAAACGGTTGGATATAGTACAAGAGGAAGAAATTTTAAAATAGGAGTAAACGTTTTGTTTTAGTCGGTTTTTCTTGAGAATTAAAAAAGGCTTTCAGTGATGAAAGCCTTTTTTAGTTTTATCTTCTTTCCAGTTAATGATACAAAAGGAATTTATATTTTATTCCAATGTATCGTGGTATTCTACAACTTGTATATTCAATCGATTAAAAAATATGCAGATGTAGTACTACGCTAATTTATGCTTTGGTCCAAAACGTTCTGTTATCATGCAGTTGGATTACAGAAAAGATATAAGCGGTATGAAGCGAAAGTGGTGTCAAACATCCTAGACACTATCTTTTATTTACAATTGGTGTATTAGTCCAACGCTTTTAAAATACCTTCTGGCGCTTTTTCTAGATACATTTGGTTTTGCAACCCATTCAAAGATTTTGTATCTTTAAAATAGTTGAATTCTTTTTCAGGACTTTGCTTGAGCATTTTGCCTGTTCCTGTAATTTTTCCTATCGCAGTACTTAACAAAGGTTCGGTTTTGTTTCCAAGGACATCTAAATTCCCCAAATTTTCTTTAAGTAGATAAGTAGGTGTTAGTCCGTCGAAGTAATCCCCGAAACCGTCTGCATTTACTATTTTTAAGACGATTGGCTGCATGGCATAGCGGTGATTGGGATTTCTATTTTCTGTTCCAAAAGTAGGGGAGTCGTATAGCGTGACAGAACCTACGTTTTTACCAGTAGTGACATCTCCTATTTGTACAACATCCATATAAGATTTCAATCCGTTTATAACTAGCTCACTTGCTGAAGCGGAACTTTTTGTTGTAAGGATGTAAATTTTGTTCAGATTCAAACTGTTTATGGCTGTGCTTCCTATCTTATCTGTAAACAGGTTTTTTAACGCGTCAGGATTATTGGATTCAAAATAGCTATTGATTTTTGGATTCCATTGCTGCTTTGCAAAAACTTTTCCAGTGTATTGCCCGGTAATCATGCTGGCTAGACGGGTAGCAGTAAGCACAGATCCACCAGAATTATATCTTAAGTCAAGAACTAAGTCGGTCACGCCTTGTGATTTTAAACTTGCGAATGCCTCGTTTAACTTATCGTCATAATCGGCATAAAAACCATTATACATCAAGTAACCAATTTTATGTGTTCCATTAGTGATGACTTTATTGATCAAAATTGGATTTTCGGCTAATACTGTTTTGGTCAATGCAACCGATTTTCCATTTGAGGTAATGGCTCCGGCATTATAATCAGCTAAATTCAGCGTGTAAGATTCTAAGGCTAGCAAAGATTGGTAATTACTTACCGTAAGTTGCGTTCCATTTATCCCATTAAAAATTGTTCCACGTCGAATGTCTTTTGTTGCTGCATCTGAACCCGGAATAATATAGCGCACATAGCCAAATATTTCGGTGGTACTTCCAGCTTTGTAAACTAATCCAAATTCAGCACCATCATTTTTAGTGGTTCCTTGCAATGCTCCTTCAAGTTCTAAATAATCATCTACGATCCAGCTGAATCGATCGATAGACTTATCGACTCTTAAGGCATTAAATAATTCTTCAGGAACAGGATACCCTCTTAGGAAAGTGTTTAACTCATTTTGTGTTGCAAAGCGATCATCAGATAAGTTTGGTACATCCGCTTGCCATAAATAATATTGGTTTAGTCCTTTCCAAATAAAATCCTGAACTTCCAGATTTATCGGTGCCGCAGTGTCATCCATGTCTTGACAGCTTTGGAAAGAAAAAACAACTAAAAAGAGTAGTAATGCAAATTTAAAAGTAAGTTTCATATCGTTGGTATTATTTCCTTAATCTACGTAAAAATACTATCTTTAGTTTTAATTTTGCAATTTTTTGTAACAAAAATAAAACTGCTTCGTCTTGAAAGTATAAGGGAATCTAATAATGTATTGATTTATGAATGAAATAGAGTTTCTACGGATTACGGCTCCATTCAAAGACAAAGTCTTTCGATTAGCAAAACGATTGCTAATAAGTACAGAGAAAGCTGAGGATGCTACTCAAGAGATTTTAAGTAAATTATGGATTAAAAGCGAAAACTTATTTAAGTTCAACAGTGTAGAGGCGTTTGCCATGACGATGACAAAAAATTATTGTTTGGATCAGTTAAAGTCAAAAAGAGCTCAAAACGTAAAGATCAATCATGATAATTATACTGACAAAGCACCAAGGTTAGATAAAGTAGTGGAAGATGGTGACAGTTTGAATTGGGTTGAAAAAATTATTAATCAATTGCCGGAACAGCAAAAAATGCTAATACAGATGCGGGATATTGAACAATATGAGTTTGAAGAAATTGCAAAAATATTGCAAATGAACGAAATTGCTATCCGAGTGGCGCTTTCAAGAGCAAGAAAAACAATAAGGGAAAATATGACTAAAATCCACAGTTATGGAATTGAATAAAATAGAAAGAGTAGTCGAAAAATACTTTGACGGCGGGACTAGTAGTGAAGAGGAGAAAGAGTTACGAAAATATTTCGCTTCATCTGATGTTGCGCCTCATTTAAAACAATATAAGCCAATTTTCGGATATTTTTCAAATGCAGCTGGGCACGAGTTAACGCAAGAAATTCAGGTTTTTCCTAAATTTCAGCATAAAAAACAAACTAAACTTTGGTTGTCGATTGCTGCTTCAATAGTTGTTTTAGTTATTGCTGGAACCTATGTTTATTTTGAAAGGGAAGTTTCAAGCCAAGATCTTGGAACTTGCGACAATCCAGAGGCAGCGATGAAAGAAACACAAAAAGTATTAACAATGTTGTCCAGTCATGTGAATGTTGGCATAGAAAGTGTTAAAGATTTAGAACAATATGAGAATTCAAAAGATTTAATTTTTAAACAATAATAAATAGAATAGAAATGAGAAAAGTTATAATTACATTAGTACTTGCATTAATAACAAGCCCATTTTTTGCGCAAGCCGCTTTCGATAAATTTGACGGGCAAGATGATGTCACTTCGATTATCGTAAATAAAAAAATGTTTGAATTGATGAGTAAGGTTAAAGTGGACGCTTCTGATAGGGAAACGCAGCAATATATGAATTTGATAAAAAAGCTGGACAATCTAAAAGTTTTTACTACCAGTAGTGTTAAAGCGACTACTGATATGAAGTCAGCTGCTGAGAAGTATGTAAGAACGGCAGGTTTAGAAGAATTGATGCGAGTCAATGACAGCGGTAAAAACATCAAAATATTGGTAAAATCCGGAGCGACAGACTCTCAAATTAAAGAATTATTAATGTTTATTGAAGGTGGAAGTAAGGCAAACGAAACCGTTTTGATGTCGCTGACAGGTAATTTTGATTTGAATGAAATTTCTATTCTTACCGATAAAATGAGAATTCCAGGAGGAGACGATTTAAAGAAAGCAACTAAAGGAAAGAAATAATATGAAAAAGTTTTATAGCATCACGATATTTATGTTTTTGTTAGTTGTAGGCTGTAGTTCAGAACCTACGCTACAAAAGTATTTTGTAGAAAACACGGAAAATAAAAATTTTATTGTTTTAGATGTTTCTCCAAGTGTCTTAAACGTAGACAGAGCGAAATTATCTGCAGAGCAAATTGAAGCTTTAGATTCATTTGACAAAATGAATGTTTTAGCATTTAAGCTTAATGAAACTAATAAAGTGCAATTTGAAGCAGAACGGACCAAGGTTAATAAAATTCTAAAGAACAAAAAGTACCAAGAACTTATGAAGTATGGTTCTGGTTCGATAGGGGCTTCAATTAGCTATGTAGGGTCAGAAGAGCATATAGAGGAGTTTGTATTGTTTGCAAATAGTAAAGAGGCTGGATTTGCTGTAATACGGGTTTTAGGTACCGATATGAATCCTAATTCTGTTGTCACATTGATGTCTGTTTTGAAAAGTTCTAATATTGATATGGCACAATTAAAACCTTTAGAGGAAATGTTTAAAAAATAAAACAAGATATTATTAATGAGAAGCGTCCCTGCAATTTGTTGGGACGCTTTTTTTATAGATTTTACTATAGGAAAGGTAGCAAAAGTGAGGGTATAGAAACTATTTTTTACGATTGATAAGTAGTATTTAAAGCGTATCTGCTACTTGCTTACTGTGAAAGCTATAGTTTTTTATGTACCACGGGATGTTTAGTTTTTTTAATTCTAAGTTGAAAGTCCATTTGTAACAGAATTCTGTTAAATTGTTAATTCTGGGGAATAATTGAAAAATCACTAAAAGTTGGTATTGTAAAAAAGTTCCTATCCTTGTTTCTTTGTATTAGAATAAGAAGGGTCATTTTTGGGCTGTTTCTACAATTTAAATTAATGTTATATCATGGATCGGAAACACAATTTAGCTAATATAGGTCTGTCAAGAACGAAGCATAAGAATGACACACTCTTTTTGTATTTAGGTGTTTTTTTTATTGTTGCTGTGGGATGCTGCATCGCATTTTTGTTATTTAGTTTTTTTTAATAAAGCAAGGAGGATAGGTATTCAAAGAGTGTCTGGAAAAAAGGCAGAAATAAAAGAGCTAAAGCAAGATTTGCTGTTTATAACGTTGTTTTTATTCGTGACCATATTTGCAATGGATATCGTTTTTCCCAATAAGGCGCCGCTTTAAAAAAAACAAACGCTATTAAACTAAATTGAAGCAAGCTTGATTATTTTAGTAGTGTCTACGGGTGGAATATTACTCTCATATTAGCATATTTCAGACAATATTAAAATATACTGTAAAGCATTTATTTCTGATTATCAAACAACATTTAAATAACACTATATACGATTGGGGTCGACTAACGGTTGGCTAAATTTTTATAGGCAGATGCTTATATTGTTCTTCGATAAAAAAAAGCCAATTTATAACCTCTTAAATAAAATCGTAGTTTAGAGTTATAAAAATCAAAATACGATGAGTAAAAATAATTATTTTTCTAATACATCTGTTTTATGACAGCTTATTACTTTGATAAGCGACTTTTGCAAACGCGGCTTTTTGCTTTGAAGTAAAATGATAGAGTGAAGTGAGATTACCTTAAAGGTAAGAGTGATCTCATCTATTTCATAAATGAAGTTCTTGGATAAATTTTATAGACCACATTATTAATATACTGAGTCAAAGAAGCTAAATGGAAAAGTGGACAAACATGTAGAAAGAAAAACTAAGTGAGATTTTGTAGATAGGATTTTTTATAAATATAATACTATTGTAGTAGTTCAGTTTTTAAAAAACATTAGGAAAAATGAGACTACTTTTTCGTTCTACAAAGGGAATAAAAATAAATCGATGCTTGGTTCATTGCTGTGTGACTGATTCTCCTTAAACATAGAGACGTAGGCTTTTTGAGCATATCCGGACGGGTGAAAAGGATATGCGCCTTTACAACTACTTCAGCAACCTGACTACCCGTGATCTTCGTTTCACCAAGCATCGATACAATTTTTATTAGATTAGATTAAATCGTCTAAAACAAAAATACTGAAGTTGAAATTTTTTCAGCATTTTTACTTTTATAATTATGACATTTGATTTATACTGATTAGATGTGTATCTCAATAGCAAAGTTACAATACTTTTATTAAAAGTAAGTTACATAGTTATTCAGTTTTATTATATCATTTACAGGTTTATACACTGACCATAATAAATAAGCTAGGAAGCTATTATCAAGATTATTTTTTCCTAATTTTCCTAATTTTGAAAAAGTAGTGTTCTAAAATTTAAGTCAATTTCTGTAATTGCAATGTTTATATTTTATTGCTATCCTGATCTAACCTTCTAATAATCGGGCTTTAATATTAATCAATGTTTATTTGGTTTGCACCTGATAAATGAAAGCAACCAAAAGACTATTGCAGTTGTTGAAAGCGAGAAAACAGCCGTTTTAATAAGTGTTTTTAAACCTCAATATACTTGGGCTGCAACAGGAATGAAAGGCGGGTTTAAATACGAAAATTTGAAGCCTATTAAAGAGTTTAAAATTATTGCGTTTCCTGATAAAAGCGAGTTTAACGATTAGCACAATAAAGCACTATCTAAGGCAGTGAAGGTTGTTTTATTCTTCTACATTTTTCATTTTCATTAAAAGGGCATATGCGCCTTTGATAACTATAGATGCTTCTTTTAAATCAGCTGAAATTATCTCGGTGAAGTCATTATCTGTATTTCCAGTACTCACTTCTTTCATTTCATATTCCTTGTTTCCTTTGTCTACAAA
Organism: Flavobacterium sp. ACAM 123; assembly: GCF_000264055.1. Lineage (GTDB taxonomy): Bacteria > Bacteroidota > Bacteroidia > Flavobacteriales > Flavobacteriaceae > Flavobacterium. Next base: position 51,376 of record NZ_AJXL01000001.1, read on the forward strand.
AACATAATTTTTATTTTCAAAATTGACAATGGCTTCTGATGGTAATACATTAGATTGTTGGCTGTGCAGTTCTACTTCGGCATTCATATACATGCCCGGCAAAAGGGCTTTGTCATAATTGGTAAAATGACAATGTATTATGGTAGTTCTATTTTCAGAAAAGTCCTGACCAATCAGAATAATTTTACACGGATATATTTTGCTTGGATTCGTGTTTGTATAAGCAATAAGTGATTGACCAATAGCCAATTTATTAATGTCTTTTTCAAAAACGGTTAGTGCTAAATGGATATCTGTTGGATTTACAATTTCGAAAAGTATATCACTTGGGCTAACATATTTGCCAATATTCACATTGACTTTAGATACATAACCGCTTATTGGCGAATAAATATTAATGCTTTTTGAAATGGTTTTGGCTGATACGCTATTTGGGTTGATACCTGCAAACTTTAGTTTCTCTGCATAGGACTGCACCATTACGGAAAGCGAATTGTATTCGGCTTTTGCTTGTTGGTATACTTTGTCGCTACTGGCTTTACTTTGGTTGAGTTCTTTTTGTCTTTCAAATTCTGCTTTGGCATAGCCAATTTTGGCTTTCGCCAAAAGATAATCTTCCTGTAATTGAATGTATTGTTGGTCTTCCACTACACACAATACCTGACCCTTTTTCACATACATTCCTTCTAATAATTCAGTTTTTTTTAGGTTAGCCGCCCATTGGAACACTTATAGAGACTAAATTTTGCGGTGGCACATCAATTTTTCCGTTTAACTTGAGAGTTGTCGAAATTTCTCTTTGCTCTATTTTTCCAGTTTGAACACCAGCGTTTTTTATTTGGGCATCAGTAAGTGTTGTCGTATTTTCGCTAGTTGGTTTGGCTTCAGCTTCGTTTTCTGTTTTTTTGTTTCCACAGGAAGAAAAAATTAAAACGGATATAATTGCTATAAATAGATGTTTACTCACCATTTTACTATTGTTTTTTTGGTGTTCGTTACTTTTTGATTTCATTTTATTTTGATATTAAATTCATTAGAGAAATGATTGTGTGATTTTCTTTTCTGACCGCTTCAATATAATTGCTTTGAATTGCTGTATTTTGATTGATGAGCATTACCCATTCCAAATAATTGATATCACCATTGATAAATTTTTTATTGGCGGCAGCCGATACCAAATCTGCATTCTTCAAAGCTTTATTTTCATAATAAGCAAGCGTTTCTTTTTGCTTTTTATACTCTTGAAGCAATTCCTGATACTGATTTTGTAGTTTTAATTTTTCATTAGTCAAACTATTTTCGGCGATTTGAGTGTTAATTTCAAATGCTTTTTGTTTGTTTGTTATAGCGGAATTAAATAGCGGTAAAGCAATCCCGAATTGACCGTAAATTCCAGTATTACTATCTTGAAAGCTAGTATTTGTTTTAAAAGTCTGCCAATATACACCACCAATAAATTCAGGTAATCTTTTCGACTTTTCTAAGGAGACGACCGCTTTACTGTGAATGATTTCTTGCTCTTTTAATTTGATACTTGGTTGCTCTGCGATTATGCTTTGATCCCTACTTTCTAAATATTCCATTTTGAAAATAGGTGCAAAAGGGATAAAAGTAGTCTCTGCATTCAACAAATAGTTGAACTGCAATTGCAGTATTTTAGAATCAGTTTGTATTTCCTGCAACTGCAGCCTTATTTGTCCCGATTGATTTTCGGCAGTGGCTTTTTCTAGGATATTGCTTTCTCCTTTTTCGAAACGAAGCGCTGCTATTCGCAAAAATTCGGAATAAAGACTGTCACTTTTAAGCAATATTTTTTCTTTTTCTTTGAGATAAGCAATTTCATAAAATAGTATTGTCACTTGCTTTGTCAAATCTTTTCGCTGTAAATCTTCATTCCACTGGCCTGTTTTTGCATCTTCCACTAAAAGCTGTTTTTGTCTTTTGTAAACTGTTGGGAATTTTATGCTTTGTGAAACACCAATTTTTATATCATTTACAATACCGTTAAACTGACCGTATTCGCTGATAATTCCTGTATTAGGAATATCATATCCCGTTTTAGTCATTTTTTGTAGATACTCGGAGTTTAGTTTTCCGTTTTTGATTTTTATATTATTTGTAAGTGCGGTTTCGATCGCTTTCTCAATTGTGATTTTTTCTTGTGCATTACTATTTTGAAAAAAGAAAAATAATCCAATTGCTACTATGGTTGTGATAGATTTTATCTTTTTAGGCTTTACTTTTATTCCTTTTTCGAACATTATATATAAAATTGGTAACACAAATAAGGTTAGGAATGTGGCAACAATTAATCCACCGATTACGACGGTTGCCAATGGTTTTTGTACTTCGGCACCAGAGCCATTGCTTAGCGCCATGGGCAAGAAGCCAAGTGATGCGACAAGCGCTGTCATAAGAACGGGGCGTAAACGTATTTTAGTTCCTTGCAGAACAATCGCTTTCAAATTAGTCTCTCCTGAATTTTTGATGCGATTGAATTCGGCAATCAAAACCAAACCATTCAAAACGGCAACCCCAAATAAGGCAATGAAACCTACACCCGCGCTAATACTAAATGGCATTCCACGCATTGCCAAAAAGAATATTCCTCCAATCATCGACAATGGAATAGCCGAATAAATTAATAGTCCTTGCTTAACTGATCTGAAGGCAAAGTACAAAAGAATAAAAATTAAGATTAGCGAAATGGGAACAGCAATTAGCAATCGGTCTTTTGCTGCATTTAGATTTTCAAAAGCACCACCATAAGTAGGGTAATAACCCGCTGGAAAATTTATTTTGGTGGCAACCTTGTCCTGCAATTCTTTTACAATACTTTGCACATCGCGTCCACGAACATTAAAACCAACTACAATTCTACGTTTGGCATCTTCTCTTTGTATTTGATTTGGGCCTTCGGTAATTTCAACTTTAGCTAACTGTGATAATGGAATTTGCGAACCGTTTGGAGTAGGAATTAATAAATTTTGAACGTCTGCTACGCCTTTTCTTTTTTCTCCGGCCAATCGGACAACTAAATCAAATGATTTTTCGTCTTCATAAATTAATCCTGTGCTTTGTCCAGCGAAGGCTGTGTTTACTATTCGATTAATATCTTCAATATTTAAATTATATTGAGCAATGGCAGGGCGATTGTAGTCTATCACAATTTGAGGCATTCCCGTAACCGTTTCCACGTAAAGGTCGGAAGTGCCTTCCACGGTATTGACGATTTTACCTAATTTAGTAGCATATAAAGCCAAGGTATCTAAATTTTCACCATATATTTTACAAACTACATCTTGTCTTGCACCCGTCATTAATTCATTAAAACGCATTTGTACTGGATATTGAAATCCATAGGACACACCAGGCACAGCTTCGAGTTCTTTGGCCATTTTTGCTGCTAATTCATCGAAAGTGGATGCTGATGTCCAATCACTTTTGTCTTTTAAAATTACCATCATATCGCTGGCATCGATAGGCATAGGATCTGTTGGCACTTCACTACTTCCTGTCTTTCCGACTACTTTTTCTACCTCGGGAAATTTCTCCAATAATATTTTGGCGCCTTGAGAAATGGCTGTCATCGAAGTTTGTAGATTGCTTCCGGGTAAAACCCTTGTTTCCACAGCAAAGTCTCCTTCCTCTAGTGAGGGCATAAATTCGCCACCCATAAAGGAAAGTGTAACAAGGGCTAGAACAAATAATGATAACGTTGTTCCTATTATAATTCTTGGAATTCCCAATGCTTTATTCAAAAGGGGCTGATAGAAATTTTCTAATTTCTCCATCATTCTATCTGAAAAATTTTGTTTGTGGGTAATTGTTTTATTTAAGAATAATGCCGTCATCATAGGAATATAAGTTAATGACAGAACAAAGGCACCAAACAAAGCAAAAGCGATCGTTTGCGCCATAGGTAAAAACATTTTTCCTTCAATACCACGTAATGTAAAAATGGGAATGTAGACAATCAAAATTATCAACTCTCCAAAAACAGCTACATTACGCATTCTTGTTGCTGTTTCTAGCACGACACCATCCATTTGATTTTGAGTTATTTTACCTTGCTTCCTACTGTGTAAACTAAATAAACAGGCTTCTACAATAATTACAGCGCCATCTACAATTAGTCCAAAATCTAATGCTCCTAAACTCATTAAATTTCCACTTACGCCAAATATATTCATCAGGATAACCGCAAACAACATCGCTAACGGAATAACTGAAGCAACGATTAATCCTGCTCTTATATTTCCTAAAAAAAAGATTAAAACTAGAAGGACAATTAACGCACCTTCAACTAGGTTTTTACCAACAGTTGCAATGGAATTGTTTACCATTTTTGTTCGGTCTAGAAACGGTTCTATAATTACGCCTTCGGGAAGGGTCTTGCGTATTTGTGCAATTCGTTCTTTAATATTTTTGATGACAATATTACTGTTGGCGCCTTTCAGCATCATTACTATTGCGCCAGAAACTTCTCCTTCACCGTTGTAAGTCATTGCTCCGTAGCGTATGGCACTTCCAATACGAACATCGGCAACATCACGAATGAATAAAGGAGTTCCGTTAGCGGTGTTTTTAATAGCAATATCTTTTATATTTTCAATCGTATTAATTAATCCTTCAGTTCGGATGTATAAGACTCTGGGTCCTTTTTCGATGTATGCACCACCCGCATTTTGATTGTTTTTTTCTAACGCGGTGAACACATCAGCAATAGTAATATTATGTGACTTTAGTTTATCGGGGTCAATGGCAACTTCATATTGCTTTAATTTCCCTCCAAAGCTCGATACTTCCGCAACTCCTTCAACTCCTATCAACTGACGCCGAACAATCCAATCTTGAATGGTTCGCAATTCGGTGATATCATATTTTTTCTCAAAACCTGGTTTTGTTCGTACCACATATTGATAGATTTCCCCAAGACCCGTGGTTACAGGGGCTAATGTGGGTGAACCAATCCCTTTAGGGATTTTATCTTTAACAGCACTTAGTCGCTCCGTGACTTGTTGCCTTGCCCAATATACATCAGTAGCATCATCAAAGACAATGGTTACCACAGACAATCCGAAACGCGAAAAGCTGCGAATTTCTTTTAATCCGGGAATATTACTATTGGCTTGTTCAATTTGAAAGGTAATGAGTCGTTCAATATCGGTCGCGCCTAATGATGGCGCCGAAGTGATTACCTGTACCTGATTGTCTGTAATATCTGGAACGGCGTCGATGGGCAATTGCGTAAATTGATAGGCCCCATACCCGATAAGTACAAGCGTAAATAACCCAACAATGAGTTTATTTTTTATAGAAAATTCTATTATCTTATTCAGCATAATTTTTTGATATTAATGAAAATTCAATATTTATATGGAATATTGCCCTTTTAATTTTAGCGTAACGGTGATGTCTTTATCGCCTTCATTTCTAAAAAACCATCCGTGCTTTCCTTCATAAGGAGCTAAAAAAGTCCCTACCATATTATTTGAATAGGCAAGGGTGTAACTTTCAAAATAAGTATCATTAGCCGGCTTTTCTTGTTTTACTTCTCCGTGAAAATCCAAATAAACGGTTCCTTTGTCAGTCGACCATTCATATTTCATTTTTCCATATTTTAGCATATAGATTTTATATTCAATTCCTTTACCTGCGGGAACAATTACTTCTATAGTATCTTCCCTTTCCGCAAATTGTTTTTTGGTCGCTGGATTATCTGCTTCAAGGGGTCTTTTTACTTCGGGTCCAGAACCTGCTTTTTCCATTTTTATTAACGGATATGTTTTTTGAATTCTTGATTCTAATAGATTTTTAGTGTCTTCAGAAATATGAAGTTTATTAAATCCAAACAATTTTCCAGTTCCAGTGGGATCAATTCCATATTCGGCCGGTAAAACGGCACTTATTAAAATGAGTATAGAAAGGAACAAGGCAAATAAAACTGCTTTTATAAGTTGCTTTTTTTCTACTGTTTTATGATTTATTTCTGACATTTTTTATTTTTTAAGATGTAAAATAACCTGTTAATTGATATCCGATTAAAACAAATCCAGCAGCCATAAGAAGCGTATTTATTACTGTTGAAAACTTCATGAAACTAGGATGCCTACGCCATAAAGTAATCAGTATTAGTACAAAAGTCAATGCAATAAATTGACCAATTTCGATACCAATATTAAAGCCAATAAGATTCGTAAAAAGGCCTTCTCGTTCAAATTTGAAATCTTGTAATTTACTAGCTAATCCAAAACCATGAAATAATCCAAAAATTAAAACGGCAGCTTTTGTATTGGGTTGGACTCCAAAAAACTGCTTGAAACCACCTAAATTATCAAAGCCTTTATATACTATTGAGAGTGCAATAATGGCATCAATTAGATAGGCATTTATCGATATATTGCTCATTACACCAAACAATAAGGTTGCACTATGACCAATTGTAAAAAAGCTCACATAAAGCAATACTTCTTTTGGGCGATAAAGGAAAAAGATTACACCAACTAAAAAGAGTAAATGATCGTAACCTGTCAGCATGTGTTTTGCGCCAATATAAAGAAAGGAACCAAAAGCTACACCATCGTTGCCTGTTAAAAAGGCTTGGGTGTTGCCATCTACTCCATGTGCAAAAAGATTTGCACCTCCTACGAAAAGAAGTAACGTAAGTAACATTTTTGTTTTCATATATGATTTTTTTTATAAAATTCTTCTCTTCTCGAGCGATTAAGAAGAGAAGTAGTATAATTAAATTTTACTAGTGCGTATGTCCGTGAGCAGTACCCATTTTTTCTTGTTCTACTTGCATAGTACTATCGATGGGTATTTGAACTTGTTCGATAGTATCAATAGTTTGAACTCCGCTATTTTCATTTTCTTTGTTTTCTTTTTGGTTACAAGAAGTCAAGCTAGCAGCAGCAATTAGTGCAATGATTAAAATATTTTTCATATTTGTGATTTTTAAATTAAGAGTATATTGATTTGTATATTTATTAATGTTGGTGTCCGTGATTAACATCGTGTTCGGAAACCTGGCTATTTTTAAATTTTGAAGTAATTGTTTCTCCCTCATAAATTATTGAAATTATACAATATGTATATAAGTTTGCTCTGGGAACTTCAACTAATAAGGAGTTATTTATGTCTAGCGAGATTGGGTTAGTTGCTTTGGTTTTATTAAAAAATTCAAACATTACTGTTCCTGTAACATTTTTGTTTGAAAGCGTTTTTCCTTTCGCATCTAATACATAGAAACTAATGCTATTTTCTCTTTCGACCATTTCTATTTTGTAGTCACCAGAGTTTTGTATTATGCCATCGCCTGTCGTCTTGATACCCGTTTCATTTACTTGTGCATAAGAAATTATTGTAGCTGAAACTAATAACAAAAAGCTAATGGCTATTGATTTAATTATTCTCATTTGATATGATTTATTTTAAAATAATTGATTTATGTTGTGGACCAACAATACAAATATTTCAGCTTTTTTTAAGAAGATTTAAGTTATTTAAAAACCTAAAGTTCTTAAGAGACCTATTTATTTTAATTGTTGTCATTGATGAAATTGACGTAATTTTCCATTTGCTACAAAAAACAGCAAATAGGAATTTCAATAGTAATTAGTAATATAAGGATGTGACTAGTGTACTATTATCAATAAAAAATAATTAAACCAATTTAGGGGGGAGCCAAATGTTGTCAAAAACATTGGAAGTGTAGAAATCGTGATGGAATGGAATAGTACTATTTACAAAAACCATATTTGGTTTTCGAAATGAAAATAGTGTTTGAGTTTCAAACGCAATTACAGAATAAATACTTGTGTTAATGGTCTTAAAAGGTAAATTTTGATGGTCGCTTTTATGATTATCTTTATGATGATTTTCGCTTTTACTATAATGAATAATTACAAAATCAATAAACGAAATATCGTGATGATCTATATGGTCGTGATCTTTAGAAAAATGTTGTATTAAGTTGGGTAATTTCGATAGTTGTCCTACTTCTGTGTTGGCACACAAAAAAATAAAAATAAATGATATGGTAATTATCTTTCTTAACACTGTGCGAATATATTAATAAAGTTTGTTTTTATTGCTTTTTCATGCTATAATCTTTTATTATTGACAACAAAAGTCTGAGATTGTCATAAAGCTCCGCTTTGAAAAGACAAATGCTATTAAAATAATTTCAAGGACGCTTTTTAATCTTTTATGACTTTTTTATCGGTCGAGATTGACTGCGTCTTTCCCAACAAAGCTCCGCTTTGAAAATAAAATGCCGAAACTAAATAGTTAAAGCAAGCTTTACTATTTAGTTTCGGCATTTTATTTATTCGTGACCACGGTGGGATTCGAACCCACACGCCCTTGCGAGCACCAGCCCCTCAAGCTGGCAAGTCTACCGTTTCTCCACGTGGCCTAAAAATAAAAAGGTCAAGTAATAAATTACTCGACCTTTTAGTGACCCGACTGGGGCTCGAACCCAGGACCCCATCATTAAAAGTGATGTGCTCTACCAACTGAGCTATCGAGTCTGTGCTTCAAGGAAATTATGTGTTGATCACTTAAATTGTGACCCGACTGGGGCTCGAACCCAGGACCCCATCATTAAAAGTGATGTGCTCTACCAACTGAGCTATCGAGTCATATTCTTGCCTTGAATGCGGGTGCAAATATAAGGACTTAATTTGGAGTTTTCCAAGCAATTTTAGTTTAAATTTGTCTTTTTTTAACAATAAATCTTAACGCCTTAGTTTATAAGGTTTTATTCTATGAGGAAAATTATATTATTAGGTTATATGGGTTGCGGGAAGTCTACCATTGCTAAATCGCTGTCGAAAATCATTAGGGTTCCGGTTATTGATTTGGACACATATATTGAAGAAAAAGCGAGTTTATCAATAAATGCTATTTTTGAGCAGTATGGCGAAATTAAATTTAGGAAGATGGAGCATGAAGCTTTTGTCGAATTATTAAATGCTCCCGGAGATGCAATTATTGGCCTTGGTGGAGGGACTCCCTGCTATGCCAATAACCACTTACTGCTAAATGGTGAAAATGTACTATCGATTTATTTGAGGGCATCAATTGATACCTTACATAATAGACTAGTTGCTAATAAAAGCAAAAGACCCCTACTTGCCAGCAAAAGTGATGCTGAAATGAAGGAGTTTATTGCCGTACACCTTTTTGAAAGGAGTTATTATTACAATCAAGCACAATATGCTATTGTGGTCGATGAAAAAACGATTGATCAGACAGTGTTAGATATTCTTGCAATTTTAACTTAAATAGGCATAGCTATTTCCGTTTTCATCAAAAATGATTTGAACGTGCTCTAATAGTGAGGTAGAAAGTGAAATCCCTTTGAAATCTGCTTTTACAGGGTACTTTTTATGATTTCGGTCTACGAGCACCGCAGTTTTGAATTTTTTCAGTGGAACGTCTAAAAAGTGTCTTATGGCGTAGATTAAGGTAGTGCCAGAGTTCAGGACATCATCAACCAGAATTAAACCTTTGTTTGCGTATTCTTCTTTTGTTAGTGAAGTATGTATTGGTAATTCTGGGTTGACTTTGTTGATTTTAACTTCGCACAGCGACACTTTTAAGGTAGAAATACTTTGCAGTTCTCTAGCTATTTTTTCTGCAAAAACGAACCCATTGCTTGCAATTCCAGCAAGAATCACCTCTTCTTCATCGACAAATGTTTCATAGATTTGGTACGCTATTCTCTTTATTTTATGTTCAATTTCTTGATTTGTTAAAATGATATTTTTGCTCATTATTTTAGTTTAAAGTTAAGTTTTGGATGAGTAATAGCCGTAACTACTTGTCTTCGTCTTCCTCGGTTTCTATTTCATTTCCAAATTCGTCGATATCTCTTCGGTCTTTTTTGGTAGGTCGTCCTGTACCATTTTTTCGATAATGCTGCTTGGATAATTTCAGTAGCTCCAGATGTTGGTATGCCTCCGCAGAAGTATCATTTCTTCGGTACATATCTACTAATTTGGCACCTACGCGACTTTCCGGAATATCTAAAACGGTAAGGATTTGTGTGATTTGGTCTTTTCTGAAGGTGATCTTATCAGTAGGAAAAACTTCCTTTGATGGTTTGGCAATATGGCCGTTTACAGTGACATGATTCTTTTTGCATGCCTCTGTCACCATGTTTCTAGTCTTGTAATATCGGACACACCATAAATATTTATCTATTCTCATAATAATTCTAAAATCGGAGTTAAATAGTTTACAAAAATCAATCAATATTGTATCTTGCGCACTTAAAAATCAGCTATAATGAACAAATTTAGGTATTATTTTATTTTATCAATTACAACACTCTCTTTATTTTCATGTTCGAAGAGTGATACTACTGAAATTACTCCACCTAGAGACTATGCAGTACAGTATGCCAGTGATATTACTGATATTGAAGAATATTTAAAAACATATTATATAACGGTTGTAGATCATGCCGGTTTTGCTGATGACCAAGATGTAACCATCACTAAAATTCCTGTTGGAGGAACACAAAAGTCAATTTGGGATCAAACAACTTATCAGCTTAAAAGTAGAGCAGTTAGTCAAAACGATGTTGCTTATAAATTATATTATTTAGTATTAAGAGAAGGAATGGGCTCGGCACCCAGTAATGTGGATGGCGTTTTAGCGTCGTATAGAGGTGATTTTTTAGAGCAAACAGTAGAGTCATCCGGCAGTACATTAACAGCAACGCTGTTCGAAGAAGTGAAGTACCCACAACAAATGGTCAGCTTGTTCAGTACGATAGCCGGTTGGAGTGAAACGTTTCCACAATTTAAAACCGGGAGCTATACAACAAGAGTGGATGGAACGGTATCTTATAATGATTTTGGAGCAGGGATTATGTTTATTCCTTCCGGATTAGGGTATTATGCCTCAGGAAGTGCTAATATTCCGTCTTATTCACCTCTAATTTTTAGTTTTAAGCTATATGAATTAGAGCGATTAGATCAGGACGGTGATGGAATACCTTCTTATTTAGAGGATTTAAATGGGGATGGTTATAGCAGGGTGTTAGCAACTGGAGTTTTGAATCCTGATGATACGGATGGGGATGGCATTCCTAATTTTCTAGATGTAGACGATGATGGAGATGGTTACGGTACAAAAAGCGAAATTAAGAGACCTAATATTACTGTTAACGGTGGCAGTACTGCTAATGGGCATTATCCCTATAACGGCGTAGCTAACGATGATCCATTGACGCTTAATGTAGATGAGAGACAAGGTATACCTGCTTACATCACAGCTTCAAAAACATTAGATTATACGACAGCAGGAAGAACGAGAGTTCATCTTGATAAAAATTATCCGGTGAAATAACTGGGTAGTTATAAATAATTATAAACCTCGAAATCATGCTTGTTTCGAGGTTTTTTTATGTAATACAGATTGTGTATTCAATATAGTTCAATCACATTGTACTATGTTCATATTACATCGGCATTATACCAAAATGATTTGGACTAAAAACATAAATTCCTCTGGTATAAAAAGAATACCGCCATTAGTGTTGATGGAGTAGGGTTAATGAAAAAACCCATCTTGTTATAAAACGAGATGGGTTTTTTTATGGCTTGAAGAAAATAGCTTATTTTCTCTTGATCACTCTTTCTACAGCTTCAACAATCGCTTCATTGTTTAATTTGTATTTATCCATTAATTGTGCTGGAGTTCCTGATTCTCCAAAGCTGTCATTTACTGCAACAAACTCTTGTGGAGCAGGATGGTTCAATGCTAATACTCTTGAGATGCTTTCGCCAAGACCACCCAGAATATTGTGCTCTTCAGCAGTAACGATACATTTTGTTTTAGCCAACGATTTAAGAATCGCTTCTTCGTCCAATGGTTTAATGGTATGTACGTTGATTACTTCAGCAGAAATTCCTTTTGCTTCCAATGCTTCAGCCGCTACAAGTGCTTCCCAAACTAAATGTCCCGTCGCTACGATTGTTACATCTGTTCCTTCGCTAAGCATTATTGCTTTACCAATAACGAAAGATTCGTCAGCTGGTGTAAAATTAGGCACAACAGGACGTCCAAAACGCAAATAAGCTGGACCATGATGATCAGCAAGTGCTAAAGTGGCTGCTTTTGTTTGGTTGTAATCACAAGTGTTGATAACTGTCATTCCAGGCAGCATTTTCATTAGCCCGATGTCTTCTAGGATTTGGTGTGTTGCACCATCTTCTCCTAATGTTAAACCGGCGTGTGAGGCACAGATTTTTACGTTTTTATCAGAGTAAGCTACTGATTGACGTATTTGGTCATACACTCTTCCTGTAGAGAAGTTAGCAAACGTTCCTGTAAAAGGAATTTTACCTCCAATGGTTAATCCGGCTGCAATTCCAATCATGTTTGCTTCCGCAATTCCGATTTGGAAAAAACGCTCTGGATGATTTTTCTTGAAATCGTCAAATTTCAATGACCCAATTAAATCCGCACAAAGTGCCACTACGTTTTCGTTTTTTTGACCTAATTCAGTCATTCCCGCCCCAAAACCGGAACGCGTATCTTTACTGCCTGTGTTTGTATATTTTTTCATTTTTTTAAATTGAAAGATTTAAAATTTAATAATTGAAGGATTTTGAGTACTAATTCAAAATTTACAATTCAAATTTTAAAATTATTAGTAATCGCCTAGGGTTTCTGGATTTTGAGCAAATGCAGTTTCTAATTGTGCATCATTAGGTGCTTTTCCGTGCCATGCATGAGTATGCATCATGAAGTCCACTCCATTCCCCATTTCAGTATGCAATAGCACACAAACTGGCTTTCCTTTTCCTGTTCTAGATTTAGCATCTGTCATTCCAGCAATAATTGCTTCGATGTTATTTCCTTCTTTGATGTCAATAACATCCCAGTCAAAAGCTTCAAACTTAGCGCGGATACTTCCCATTGGTAAAACTTCATCAGTAGAACCATCAATTTGTTTTCCGTTTAAATCGATTGTAGCAATAAGGTTGTCAACTTTTTTTGCAGAAGCATACATGATCGCTTCCCAGTTTTGACCTTCTTGCAACTCACCGTCACCATGAAGGGTATAAATTATATGATTGTCATTGTTTAGTTTTTTAGCTTGAGCAGCTCCAATACCTACAGACATTCCTTGTCCAAGAGAACCAGATGCAATTCTCACTCCAGGTAAACCGTCGTGAGTTGTAGGATGACCTTGTAATCTTGAATTGATTAAACGGAAAGTAGCTAGTTCCGAAACTGGAAAATAACCGCTTCTTGCTAAAACGCTATAGAAAACGGGTGAGATATGTCCATTTGAAAGGAAGAAAAGATCTTCTCCAATTCCGTCTATATCAAAACCTTCTTTGCGGTCCATTAGATTTTGGTATAAGGCTACCATGAATTCAGTACAACCAAGAGATCCTCCCGGATGACCTGAGTTGACATTGTGTACCATTCTAAGGATATCTCTTCTGACTTGGATAGTTAAATCCTTTAATTGTTGTGTGTTAGGCTTCATTTTGTGTGTAAAAGTTAAACTGCGCCAAAGGTAATTTTTATTTTGGCGTAAGACAAATGATTTTTGATTTTGTTAGGATGGCTATTTTAGTTACAATTGTTAGGAAATAAGGGCTTCAACGGTATGTTTTTTTAGGATTTGGTTTTTCTGGTTTGATCATTTTTACTAATCATTTTTTTTATTGATTCAGTAATTATTATCTTGCGTTTATGTATGAACAATTAGCAAAAAGTATTGGTGAGAAAGTGACCCTGACCGCAGCGGAGTTTGACGTGTGTAAGACTTTCTTTATTCCAAAGAAAATACGAAAAAAACAAACGTTGCTGCTAGAAGGGGACGTTTGTACTTATAATGCCTTTATTGAGAAAGGTATTTTACGGTCCTATACTACTGATGAAAAAGGAAATGAACACATCATACAGTTTGCTTTTGAGGGCTGGTGGATCACTGATTTGTCCAGTTTTTTAATGGGAGCACATTCAACCTATACGATCGAAGCAATTGAAGATTCGGAACTGTTGTTATTAACTGTGGCAGCAAGAGCGGAATTAATGAATGCACTACCTGTATTTGAACGGTACCAAAGACTGTTATTGGAAAATGCCTATATTGCTTTACAGGCAAGAGTAAATTCAGCTTTGACTGCAACTGCTGAAGAGAAATACATCAAACTCACAAACGGATACCCTGATATTACATTGCGTGTGCCCCAGCACATGATCGCTTCTTATCTTGGACTTACCCCGGAAACACTAAGTAGGGTGAGAAAACAAATTACACTTCGTAAATAAAATTGATTTAGATCAATGGCATTTCTTGTTCTATCTCAATGGAACGATGTTGCTTCATGCTGTATTTTTGCAACAGTAAAAACAATAACAATGGAAAATGTAAGAACTATTGCCGTGATTGGTGCCTCGGAGGAAAGAAACTTTCCTATACTCAAAGAATTATCAGAGCGTTACCACCTTTTATTATTCGATGACAACCAAAAAGCACTTTCTCAGATTCATGAAAGTCTTGTAGCGCAAAATCGCCATGGCGTCATAGAAAAAATGAATTGTGCTTTAAACGCAAGTTGGGAGGCAGATATTATTATTCTTTCTGGTTTTTGTGTTAACGATGCAGCTGTTGTTGAAAAAATAAAGGAGGTTGCTACAGCAAAGATTATCATTATTATGGAAAATGACGATGATTTCACTAAATCGATAAATCGCCAGTTGAGTTTTGATCTTATTTTCCCTCATTCTAAAATCGTAGAAATTATCAATGTGGCTACAGATGATAACTCAGAAAAAGAATTTTTGTTAGAAGGTCATAATTCAAAAGCGCTAGAAACGGTTGCAGGTATATTTGATAGATGTGGCTTTACCACATTCGTATCGCAATTTAATTAATGATTTATCAAATAAAGTGGGAACCAAGTTCTAGAAGAGGAAGATGTTAATAGAGTAGCATGTGGGTTGCCTTTTATCGCTAATTCTGATTTAGTGCAACACGGTAACAAAAATGCAGTTTTAAACAATGCTGATTTAAGTGCCTTTTATACTTTAACGTCCAGCGGGTGTAATTATTTGCAAAAAATGTAATAGTAATTTATGAATATTTAATTTGTTGTCAGGTTTATAATTTTTACCATCGAATACTAATGATGCAATACTGGTGTTTGTTTGTACGGATTTTTAAGCGTTAATGAAATAAAAAGCCCCAATTTGGGGCTTTTTATTTGAATGTATTTTAAATGTAGTAGTTCGCTGAAGCCTACGATCCTATTTTTCAAGAGTAGTACTTTATAAAGTAACAATTTATTTATTTTACTTCTTTGTATTCCAGATTCTCAAAACTGTCGTTATTCTTTTTCTTTAGCAGTACTATACAACCATTTGCTCCACCACAGCCAGAATTGGTAATGACTTGGTATAATAAAAAACCGGTTAAAAGTACTGAAAGAACGCTTTGGGTTTGACAGGCTTATACAATGATATAAATTCCCAGAGCAAGATTAACAAAACGCATAAAGTGCTAATCATGTAATAGGTTTTGTACATTCATTATATTTTTTTTGTAAACTACTCCAGCCGCCGCCGTTATGTACTTGCTCAAAACCGTTCGATTTTAAAATACTTTTTGCAGAAGCGCTTCGCATTCCTGATGCGCAACAGGTAATAATAGTAGCGTCTTTTTTTAATTTTGCACTATGTCTAGAAAGATCATTCAACGGAGCGTTTAATGAACCTTTTATATGTCCTTGTTTGTACTCTCCTGGACTACGAACATCTAGGATTACCGCTCCTTGTTTTACTAAATTGGCGTAGTCTAATTTAGGTCCTAGACCAAATAGCTTTTTTAATGTGTTTATCATTTTATTTTTTTGTCTTGTGATTTATAATAATTAATGTCTAACCAAGAACCACCATTGTAACATTTAATTCCTAGTTCTGAAAGGAAGTGCTGCGCCTGTCCACTTCTATTTCCAGAGGCGCAACAGAGTACTAAAGGTGTTTTTAATTTTTTTAATTCTTCTACTCTTTCCGGTGTTTCATCTAACGGAATGTTGAGGGAATCCAACACGTTACCTCCCATAAATTCACCGTGAGAACGGACATCGATAATCGTCCCTTCATTTTCTTTGATTATTTTTTCTAAGCTCATTTTTTTATATTATGAGATTTGAATTACTCTTAAAAGTAATCCCATTACTGCATTGTATTTGTACTAGATTCTAATTTGATAAGGCAAAAGTAAGACAAAGGAAAAGGTTTCTCAGTAACTTTTGTTACACAAGCAAATAATTAACGTTCCATAGTTACTACTAGCTAATGTGCTATGACGGCCAACATATATGTTCGTTTGTTTCCGTCATATTTTTATTTACAGTACTTACCAATTCTGGAGTTGAAGCATTTTTTCAATTTTCAGAAGCGTTTTAATCACTATTTTTTCTTTATAATGTTACCATTCCATCCCAATTGAAATAAATCTTACAATCCATGAGCTACTTTTTTTCGCTTTTGTAACTTCTAATTTTTTTACTGATTGAGGTGCTATAATAATTGATTTTAAACATTTTTTTTCTAAAAACAGATTTAAATTATCATTAATCACATAAATGAGAATAAAAAAAGCGTTTTTGACTTAAAACAATAAGGCTATTTCTTGACAAATTAAAAATTTCAGTATTTTGGCAGATGGTATTTATTTTTTATTGGTTGGAAACAAAGTAAAAAGAGGGAGTACAACATTTAAATTAGATGGGAAGCACTGAAATTAAAAGATTCAGATAACAAAGAAAGCCCATTTAGCTCTTATTAAGAAGGCTAAATAGGCTGCATTTTCTAATTATAAACAACGAGATAATTAAAGTCTTGGTCGTTGTTTTTATCCTTTAATTAAGGCTGATTTTCTAATTTTTCTAACATTCTAATTATTTTGTCTAACTTGTCCACTTCAATACTATTGAGCTTTGTTGTAAGCGCTTCTATTTCCAGTTTAGCCTCTACATTAGTCTGGTAGTCTGCTTGTGCTTGTGCCCGGTCTCTTTCGCTTTGTCTGTTTTGGGCCATCATGATAATTGGAGCTGCATAAGCTGCTTGTGTTGAAAATACCAGATTGAGTAAAATAAAAGGATAGACATCCCAATGTTTTATAAAAGCAATCGTGTTTAATGTCATCCAAAGAACGACTAAAACTGTTTGCACAATTATAAATTTCCAGGAACCCATACTTTTTGCTACGGCATCGGCCAAGCGACTCCCAAACCCTAGGGTTTCAAAATGTTTTTGATGCCAATTTTTTCTTGCTAACATAGTACGTTTATTTTATAAAGGGTTACTGATTTTCAAAAATCTCCATTGTATTTGGTAGTAAAAGCGCTTATAAAAAGGCCGTTTAAATAATCTACCGTCCGTTTATAGCGTATCCCTCTCTATTTCATGTTACTAGCACGAAGAGGAGTTACGGTTAAACCCGTGGACACTACTTGTTATCTTGTATCATGTGTACTAACGATTGTAAAATTTCCTGTCCTTCTTCCCAGTGTTCTAATTTTGATTCAGAATTTAGATGCCCTTTCTCTCCAACATTTATAAAGGAACTTCCCCATTTTTCAGCTAGGAACGTGGCTCTCTCTACTGAAATATAGGGGTCATTAGCACTTGTGATTACAATGGAAGGATAATCTAACTTCAATAAGGGAATGGGGGAGAAGTTTCTGATTTGTTCTGGAGTATGCGCTGGAGAATCTACATCTGCTGGTGCGACAAGCAAAGCGCCGGCTATTTTATGGGTTTTATTTTCTTTTGACCAATGGCTAATAAGCGAGCAGGAAAGGCTATGAGCAACGATAATGATTTCGCCTTCCGCAGATTCGATGGCAGTGTTGAGACTTTCCAACCAGTCTTCTAAAAGAGGGTTGTCCCAATCCTTTTGAATCACTTTTTGGGCAGTTTCAAAATGCTGTAACCAATAGTTTTGCCAATGCTTCTCTGCCGAGTCCCCTAAACCGGTTACGATCAAGATAGTGTACTTCATGTCTTTCCTTTTAATTAAAGTGTAAGTGTGTATCCCATAAAAGTAGCCTAGCTATTTCTTAGAATTCGTTCGCTTTTGCGTCTTTGATTTTGCACCCTTATTTTCTAATGAGGATTGTTCAATTGGATTAGCGTATTTCCACCTTTGTATTAACTGTAGTTTTAGCAATAGTAAGTAAGAACCAGCAGCCATTTCAAATTATATTCTGTGGTTACAAAGCTAATGAATTCCAGTTCGCCCTGAGTTCATAATAATGAATTTCATCAGTAAAAAAGCAAAGCAAAGGCTGTTGAAATAATTGCGTTTACTTTTTCTTTAATTTATATATTTGTAGAAAAAACATGCGTCATAAAATTGCGATACTCGTTCTCTTAAATAGTTTTTTATTAGGCAGTTGTGCCTCAAAAAAAATTAAGGATGCCTCTTATTTAGCACCTTCGAAAGAAAGCACAATAGCGGTACCGAAAATGAATGTTTTTGTTCCCAGAAATTCAAAAACAAAACAGCTTCCCGTTTTAATCTTTGTACATGGGGGATACTGGAATAGTGGACGAAAAGGGACTTATGATTTGTTGGGCAGAAACTTTGCACGTAAAGGAGTAGTCACTGTTATTCCTGATTATACTTTAAGTCCGAATACGGATTATGATGGGATGGCTAAACAAATTGCTGCCGTTATTCAATGGACGAAAGATAGTATCAGCAAATACAATGGTAATCCAAATGAAGTTTTTATAACTGGACATTCAGCAGGTGGTCACCTGAGTGCATTGGCCGTTATGAATCCGAAGTATGGAATTAATCCTAAAAGTATTTCTGGAATCATCTTGAATGATGCCGCTGGATTAGATATGAAATACTATTTAGAGGGAAACCCGCCTACTGCAATGCACAATTATACAACAACGTGGACCAAATCACCCGCTAAATGGCAGGATGCTTCCCCTATTTATTTTTTGGATAAGGACACGCCTCCTTTTCTAATTTATGTTGGTGATAAAACCTATTCTTCCATCAAAACAACTAACAAGCGTTTTATAGATGCTTTGCATCCGTTTCAACCGGATGTTAAAGCAATACTCTTAAACAAAAAGCATGTTCCTATGGTCACACAATACTTTTGGCCGTGGAGCAACCGTCTCGATGAAGTTGTTGACTTTATGAAACTACATGAGAAGTAAAAAGGATGTAGTTCAGTACGTTTTACTATTTTTGCGTACTTCGTAATCAACAAAAACAGTGTTTTAAAGAGTGAAATCGTTTAATTTGGGTGGCAAAATGATTGGCGTTGTTTTCTAGCAAGTATCAAAATGGTTCTAATAAGACTACTTTTTACTTAACATATAAATCAGATAGCGTAGAGAAATCATAGATTATTCTATTTAAGATAATAACCAAAATCAAATAAAAAAAACCGATTAGCTTTCTAATCGGTTTTTTTAAAAGAAGAGAATTAATATCAAACGAATTTATGCTTTAGTCCAAATCGGTTTGGTATCATGGAGATGTAATTTGAAAGATAGTACAATGTAATTGAAGTACATTGATGTATACGATCAGTGTACACTTCTGTTTAAAATGACTTTTATCTTCCAACTTTACAAAGCAAAAGTAACTTTAGAAATTGAAATGTCTTACTACAAGAAGCTATTAATCAACTAAAAAAGGCGTCTTACCGTCAGTTATTATGATTTTTGAATTGCTTGATTTAGATAATTCAAGAAAAGCTTCAATAGATCGTAATTTAATAATATCATTATTTAGACCTTCTGCTACTATTTTTTGAGAATCTCTTGTTCCTTTGGCTGCAATAATTTTCCTTTCTGCTTCGAGTTTTTCTTGCTGCAAAACAAATTCCATTCGCATTGCATCTTGTTCAGCCTGCAGTTTTCGTTCAACAGAACTTGCTAAACCCGCAGGAAGCTGAATGCTTTTCATTAAAACTGATTCTACAATTATTCCTTGCTTCGATAATACGTCACCCATTTTAGCTTTAATCTGTGCTTCTATATTGGAACGCATACCGGAGTGCATATCTTTTGCAAAAAAATTAGAACTAACATCAGCCGAAGCAGAGCGGAAAACATTAGAAATTATATTTTCATAAGACAAACCGTATGTCTCTATGATTTTACCTACTTTTTCTCGTTCAAGACGATACAAAATTGATACTTGCGCATTTACGCTCAACCCTTCTTTACTAGGCAAACTAAGGTTTTGTTCTAAATCATTTGTTTGAATAGAAGCCTTAATAATTTTACTAGTAAAAGGATTAAACAAAGCTGGACCTTGAGTTGTAATTTCGTTAGAAAGTTTGCCCATGCGTTGTTTAACACCAACCTCTCCTGGGCGGACAACAGTGCAACTTTGTAGTACAAACAAGGTAAAAACGGGTAGTAGAAGTTTTTTTATCATGATTTTTTTTACTAAAATTAGGAATAAATAGATGTAATTTTCATATATCTATATTTATATAATTTATAAATTACATAAAAATTTTTATTATTTATTTTTTACTCTTAGTATCTAAACCATTTTTTTTAGAACGGGATTTTGCGGACTTTAATTGCAGATCCATTATTTGTATATCTGTTATATGTTGCAAGTCATTTTAATCTGTGATGAAAAGCGGCATCGTATTTATTGTTCACAATTTTGCTTAATAAATATTTTTCTAGATTTAAGGATAATAAGGTAGGGTAAACTTGTTTACAGTTGTCTTAGTATCGAAGTTATCAATGAAATACTATTGTACTAACACTAATTTTAAAATTATGAAAACAGTTAAAGTCGCACTAATACTATTAATTTTTTCTTTTGGGCCAGATATGAAAGCGCAACAATCTAGAGCCAGTGATCAAGCCCAAGTAGAGACAAAAAGCAGGATGTCTTATTATCAGCAAAGAGGTTTAGAAGATGCTCAACATGAACAAGAGCTTGAGGTTAAAAGCAAAGCAGAGGAATACACTTTTTGGCAAGAACAAAGACAATACGAAAAGGAATTAAAGAAAAATGATAGAAGAGCACATCGAGCTTATCTTCAAGGTAAAAAAGAGGGTTACGCTGTGCATCATAAGTATTGTGACAATAATTGTCATCATAGCGAATACTGGTATCAGCATGCAGGATATTATTATTATGAATATCGAGAACCACGTAACCAAAATAGAACTTCGAGGACCACAGTGAACACGCAAATAGGAGTCAGAACACCTAAGGTGAGATTAGGTCTTTTTTAATGTAATATCAAACGAATTTATGTTTTAGCCTAAATCGTTTTGGTATAATTTGAATATCGAGTTTAGGGAGCGGGAGCGTTGCAATCAATGCAATAAAAAAGACCACTTTTAAAGTAATTTAAAAGCGGTCTTTTGTTTTTATCTGGCAGTAGTGCACTTATACTAGATGAATTTATATTTTATTCCAATGTGTTGCTGCTAACAAAAATTATTTGATGAAATAGCTCTTTATTTTTTGCCATCGAATACATTGGGTAGTCGTAGTAATTAAAGTCCTCTTTTTGGACCATCTTTTATTTCCACCTCGGTTACTTTACCATATTTTTCAGCAATGTTTTTAATGTCATCTGCTTTTCCTACCATAACAAATTGGAGGGTGTCTTTAGGAAAATATTTAGCAATGATTTGGTTGGCTTTTGCCAAATCCAAGTCGTCAACATTTTTTTCGAAATTATTTATGAAAGACTTGTCAAAATCATACCAGAACATTTGGGTCAGCAAGTTGGCCTGTTGTTCGGTAGTTTCGTATCGTGGCGGAAACTGTCCTTTGACATAATTTTTAGCAGATGCTAATGATTTTTCATCAATACCATTTTTATGAAGTTTGTTAAGAACTTCCAAGGCTTTGTCGATAGCGGGCTCGGTAGTTTTTTCGGCCGTGAAAGTACTGATTGCAAATGAACCTCCATTTTTCAAGGCATTAAAGCGACTGCTTGCTCCGTAAGTTAAACCAGAGTTTACCCGCAGCTCATCATTTAGCATAGACGTAAAGCGTCCGCCAAAAAGAGTATTCACCACTTCAATAGCAACATAATCCGGATTATTTCTGCTCACGCCTGGCGCACCTATGTAAAATGTGGTTTCCTTTGCGTCTTCTTTATTTACGAGTAATACCCTACTTTCTTTCGGGATGACAATCGCTTTTGATGCAGGACTTTCTTCCTCTTTTACTGATTTCTTCCATTTTGAAAATAAAGTAGTCAATGAAGCTTTCATTTCTTTGCTGTTGAAATCACCCACTACGCTGATGGCAGCATGGTCCGGATTGTAATTCGTTTTGTAAAAAGCGTCGAGATCATTAACTGTTAATTTACTAACGGTTGCCGGAGTACCAGTTATTATATTTCCATAAATATGATCTCCGTAAAGCATCGATTCAAAGTAAGCTCCTATGACAGATTGTGGACTTTCTTTTTGCTGCTCTAACCGAACTAATAACCTACTTTTCTCTTTTTCAAATTCGGAAGCGTTAAAAACAGGGTTGAGCAATACTTCTTTAACGATAGTCAGTACCTTGTCTTTGTCTTTAGTTGCAAAGTGGGAGGAAAGTCCGGAGTATTCCTTCGAAGCATAAGTGCTGACGTTGGCACCAATGAAATCGAGTTCTTCATCTAAATTTGCTTTTGTAAAATTTTTAGTACCATGCTTTAAAGCTGTAGCAGTCAATGAAGCGAGTCCAGATTTATCTTCATCATTAATGGCTCCTGCAGGTATGAGTGCAGATATGCTGATGACTGGTACATCATGTTGCTCCATCAGGAAAACAGTAAGGCCATTTGCTAATTTAAAAGTAGTGTACTCTGGTAATTTATAACTTTGGGCGTGCAAGCTTATTTGTGTGATTACAAGTAGGCTGACCATTATGATTTTTTGGCTAATACTCTTCATATAATTAGTTTTCTACATTTGTTTTTAATACTCCTACTGTTCGGTTACTTTTTGTAAAATATTTTTTGGCTACGTTCTGTACATCAGCTATGGTAGTCTTATTAAAATTGGCTGGAGCAGCAAACATTTTTTTATAATCACCGAAAAACACTTCATAAGTACCTAGGTTATTCGACTTACCGTTGATGGTTTCTACTTGGTCGTAAAACTCCATTAGTTTTTGGTTTTTTACTTTTTGCAATTCTGTTTCGCTAATGCCTTCTTTTTTTATTTTTTCAATCTCAGCATAAATGGCATTTTCTAAATCTGCTTCATTCACATCTTTATTGGCTACAGCATAGACATTGAAAAGACTAGGATCAAAGCTATCGCCATAATCTGTAAATACTTGCGTGGCAAGCTGTTTTTTATCTACGAGTGAAGCATACAATCGGGATGATTTTCCACTGGAAAGGATCGAACTGAGAATATTTAAGGCGTAGTAATCCTCATGTTTAGTTTCAGGAGTATGATAACCAATCATTAGATAAGGAGTAGCTACTTCTTTTTGAACCGTTATTCTTCGTTCGCCAGTTTGTGCTGGTTCTACAATGTGGACTTTCGGTGGTGCTGGTTGAGCGGGAATTGGTTCAAGATATTTCTGCGCTAATCGTTTTACCTCTTCGGTTTTTATAGCACCACTAACGACAACGACACAGTTATTTGGGGCATAGTATGTTTTAAAATAACGTTCTAAGTCTTGTTGGTTCCAATTCTTCATATCATCTTCATAACCCATCACCGGCCAGTGGTAAGGATGTTCTTGAAAAGCAGTCGCCTGCATGGATTGTGACAACAGTCGCCACGGAGAATTTTCCAGACCTGTACGACGTTCACTTAATACAACACCTCTTTCACTTTCAACAATGCTAGGATCAATACTTAAGCTCGAAATGCGATCCGCTTCGAGGTCAAATATAACAGCGGCAGCTGAGGCAGGAAACCAATTCGTATAGACGGTAACATTTTCAGTAGTATAGGCATTATTAGCACCTCCATTGAATTCCATTGTTTGGTCAAATTGTTTTGGACCATACTTTTTTGCACCATTAAACATCATATGTTCAAAAAAATGAGAAAGACCAGTGATACCTTGATATTCATTGCGGCTCCCTACTTTGTAGAATAGATACATATTAGCGTTGGGGATAGAGAAGTCTTCCACAACCAGTACTTTCATTCCGTTTTTCAGAGTGAAGGTGTTTACATCGTCGGCCTTTATTTGCGCTTTTCCTGTAAGAGCGAGCAAAAGAAAAAGCGGTAGTATTATTTTTTTCATGCTGGGTAAATTAATTTTTATAATTATCTAAAGTTCACTTTTGTCCCTATTGGACACTAACAATAGTCCTTCATTCTTTCGAAATTGTACTGTTTTCATTAGTTTTTATTAGAATTTTAACTGTGATAACAAGACGTTAGTTTTTAGTAATTGTTACACTGATAAGATGAAAAGAGTTGTGATTCGTAAATTATCATCATTCAGATTAACACGATTTTCAAGACTTCCGTTTTAAATTGTTCTGATAACAATCATTCAAGATTTTATTTCCATGGATAGTATAGGTGTTTGTATTGCAATTTGAATGTCTAATTTAAAAGTAGATAGCACTTAATTAAATAAGAAGACCGTCTTTAAATTACTTTAAAAGCGGTCTTCTTTTGAATTGTTTTTGAAGCAGAAGTGTGGCTTAGCAGTTAAGTTACCTTGCCCTTTTTTTAATCGTCAGCTAATTTTATTTTATTCAAAGTAAAAGTCATATTTGAAATAGCTCCTGTAACTTCATTAATTCTAGAGTTAGTGAAATACAAGTAGTGGTTATAGATACTAAATGTGTCAGCCCATCTGATTTTTTCACCCTCCACTAGGGTGTGAATACTGCCATCTTGCTTGCGGTACATGATTTTGTTGTTTTCTAAATCAGCAAAATATAACGTACCATTTTCATCCAATATCATTCCATCAGGAGCTGCTGTTTTCGCTACCAACTTGACTGATTTTTCTACTTCAGCATTGTTTGCATTGGCCAATACCTTTGTGGGTACGGAATATAAACTGTAGCCTGTTAGTGCGTGAAAGTAGAGTAAGTCATTTTTAGTATCTAACGCAATTCCGTCAGAATTAATCGTATTCTCCCATTTTTTGTCGCCAAAGGTCAAATAGGCTTGCTCTGCTTTTGTAGAAAAATGATTGTCTAAAACTCTAGTAGATTTTCCAGAAGTCATATCCAGTACAATTAAACCCGCTCTGCCAGAATCAGTACAATAAATTTTATTGTTTTTTGCATCAACACGTAAATCGTTAATATAAGAATTAGGATAATAACTGTCTTTTTCTAATATGTAGGTTTTCTCTAATTTGTTGTCATTTAAATTAAAGACAAAAAGCCGAGGTGCGTCTAAAACGGCGCCAAATAATGGACTGCGTGTGTCTAGTACATAAAGTTTGTTTTCAAAAGCAACCACAGACTGAACACCAATAAATTTTTGATCTTCAACGGCGTTGCCAATTTCCCAGGAATTCCATTCTTCATTAGGATACGCTAATTTTTGATTGTCTTTAGTGATTTCAACTACTGAATTTTCAACTCCTTTTCTCCATCGAGGAAAGTTTACAAAAATCCGTTCTGTCGAAGTCACCGTAACGCCAGTAACTTGTTGCCCAATAAATTCAGCAACTTGTAGTACTTGATTTGTAATGCTATCTCTTTGTTTTGACATTTCAGGGTCTAATTTCTTGTTGATCGCTTCTTTACAAGAAACAACTGCTATAAAAAAGGAGAGTAGGTAAATACTTTTTTTCATTTCATTTTTAGTTTTAATAGTCCAATACAACTTATCGAACTTCATTGATTTATTTTGTGTAGGCTCCGGAAGAATAAGTTAATTCGTAACTATGTGTGTATATTTCGAAAACAATTCCGAAGGGATCTTCTACATAGCACATTTTAAAAGGCTTGTCTTTTGGATAATACTCTCGAATAGGCATTCTTTGTTTGCCACCGTAAGATACAATTTTTTCGATGAGGTCTTCAATGTTTGGATCTTGTACACAAAAATGAAAAAGACCAGTATTGAAAGGATTGAATTCTGGTGCTTCTTTGGCTCCGTTAGGGAAAGAGAACAATTCGATTCCGATACCATCTGAAGTTGCTAAATGTGCAATTTCAAATTCTTTCCAATCTTCACCAAAAACGTCAATACACATTTGGCCAATAGCCGTTTCCTTTTCTTTCTTTACTGTAGATGGTTTCATAATAATGTACCAGCCCATTACTTCTGAATAGAATTTAACTGCCTCTTTTATATTCGGAACTGTAATCCCTATATGTGAAAATGATTTTGGGTAATTTGTATTTGTAGTCATATGTTATAGTATTTGATTGCAAAATTAGGCTAGATTTGCATAAATAGCAAGTACTAACCATAAAGTGTTACAGTTACTTAAAAGAGTAAAATGTTGATTATCAATAGATTATACTTTAATATGAGCGAAAAAAATTATTGTCCACTTAATTATACAATGAGTTTAATAGGGACTAAATGGAAACCTTTGATTTTATTTCATTTATTGGATGGCAGTTTACGTTCCGGATTGCTGCAAAAGCAGATCTCTGGTATTTCTAATAAAATGTTTACTCAAACCGTAAGGGAATTAGAAAGAGACGGCCTTATTTCTAGAAAAGTTTTTCCCGTGGTGCCCCCGAGAGTGGAATACAAATTAAGCGAGAGAGGAAGATCGCTTGAAAATATTTTAAGAAGTTTGGATACTTGGGGCGTTGCAGATAATCCGAATTAATGAAAGGAGATTGTTTTATTTAGTTGTGAACTATAGTAAATGGATGGGCGTACTATTGTGAGTCTTGGATGAAAAAGTCTTTCAAAAGTAGCCCATAAATAAATGGAGCAACTGTTGTGTTTTTAAACTGAACTACCTCGCGAAAGCGTTCAAAGTCATTACGGATTGCAATAGTCACAATACATAGGATCTTCGGTTGTTTTTTTATGTGGATGCATCTCTTCTTTTGTGTAATGACAATCTTGGCATGTATAAATGAAGCTTAAAGTTGAATTAGTAGGCGAACCACATAAGCTACATTTTAAGCCTCTTTTAGCGTCTGTAATTCCAAAGCCTGGGACTTCACATTGAGGACAACAAGAATTTATCTTTTCAATCAGTTTTTTAGTTGCATTTTGAATTACAGTCATCCGACTAGGATTGTACATGGCGCGCATATCTGTTTCAACATAAAGGTTGTTGCTCTTTTCATGTAGCAAATGAAAAGCATTTTTTAGATCTTTTAAGTTGGTAATACCTTTGATGATAGTACTATTTTCTGCTTTTGATGAACGCAGTATTAATCCGTGGGAAGGGAACTGCGCCATTTCAGCAAATTCCAATAGTTCTTGTTCATTCGTAATTTCAGTTCCGTTAAAATTGGTTTCCATACTCAGTTCTCGGGCTATTATTTCCAAGTTGTTTTTTGTATCGATAAATATTAAAAATTCATCATCTGCACTGGCAATAAATAGGGAAGGATGAGCACCAAAAGAACCTTCACTTGCCACACCTAAATCGCAGTTGCTTAGTTTCATTGCTAAAAGACATTTTTGCCTTGCGGTTGCTATCGGATCTAGTTTTCTTTCAATTTCTCCTGTAAAAGTGCCTAATAAGTCTGTGTCGAAATCTTCATTAACAAAGCAGATTACGCCAAGGGTTTGTTCTAGTAAAGGAGCAATTACTTTTTCCTTTTCATGCTTAGTAGCAATTAGGAGTCTTCTGTTTTTAAATAATAGGGTACTCATAGTGGTTTGGGTTGATTATAATATTTGCGTAGCTCTCTCTAAACTATTTTTAACTGAATTTTTTTTAATCCAAAACGGAGTACTTCACTGCTAATCTTTTACAATCAACTAATGAAGTGAATGTACCCTGTCTAAGTAAAGTTTTTACTATACGAGAAGTATTTTACCAATTATTTTGACTCTCGCTATTACTAGTCAATAAATAAACTATATCGGTGCTTATTGTTATTTGATCTTTATTATTTAAGATTGGGATTGCTCTTGAATTAAGATCCGTTTTAGATTTCTCTATTGTCAAATTCTATTGCCATACCGAAGGTGTCTTCATGGAATTCTCCGTGGTCATAAATTAGCGTTCCGTTTACAAAAGTCTGTATTACTTTGGTATTAAAAGTGGTGCCTTCTAACGGTGACCAACCACATTTGTACAAGATGTTTTCCTTAGTAACTGTCCACTGGCTATCTAAGTCTACCAAGGTCAAGTCGGCGAAATAGCCTTCTCGGATAAATCCTCTGTTTGTCATACGATAGAGGATAGCAGGATTGTGGCACATTTTTTCAACTATTTTTTCTAAAGAAATGAGTCCTTGTTTATAAAACTCTAACAGGCAATTGAGTGAATGCTGAACCATTGGCGCACCTGACATAGATTGAAAATAGGTTTTTTGCTTTTCCTCTAAGGTATGTGGTGCGTGATCAGTCGTGATGATGTCAATTCGATCGTCAAGTAGCGCCTTTAATAAACCTGCTTTGTCTTGTTCTGTTTTTATCGCGGGATTCCATTTGATAAGCATTCCTAATCGTTCATAATCTTTGTCCGAGAACCAAAGATGATGCACTGAAACTTCGGTTGTTATTTTTTTATCTTCTAGCGGTATGTCATTTTGAAACAGATGAGTTTCTGCTTCTGTCGTTAAGTGTAGAATATGTAATCTGGCGTTGTGCTTTTTTGCCAAATCAATGGCACGTTTTGTGGCTTCATAACAGCCATTGGTACTTCTAATAATTGGATGGTACTTTACAGGAACGTCTTCACCATATTGTATTCTAAAAGCCTGTTCGTTTGCTTCTACTATTTCTTCTTTCTCAGAATGAATCGCAATAATGGATTTGCAGCCAGCGAATAATTTTTCCATTGTTTCTGGATTATCAGCAAGTAGGTTTCCTTTTTTGGTAAAGTAGAGGCCGTCATCAGAAACCCCAATAAATTGACTCGTATCCGTTTTTAGAATTTCATCAATATTGTCTCCATTAACCCCCATGAAAAACGAGTAGTTTGCGAAGGACTTTTTTGAAGCAATAGCATACTTTTCTTTTAGGCTTTCTACGGTCAAAATATTCGGAACCGTATTTGGCATATCAATAAAAGAAGTCACTCCACCTGCTACAGCAGCTTTACTTTCTGTATATAAATCTCCTTTGTGGGTAAGTCCAGGGTCTCTAAAATGGACTTGTCCGTCAATAATTCCGGGTAATAGGTGTTTGCCCGTTCCGTCAATGATTTTATAAGTAGGATAAACGTCAATAGTTCCTATTTGACGAATAACTCCGTCCGCCAATAACACGTCTGCGATAAATGATTTTCCTTCATTTACAATCGTTGTATTCTGAATTAAAATTGTTTGATTCATGGTTTAATGCTTGTCTTTGGGTTCTTGTGAGCTGCTTTTTTCTGACTGAATGAAGATAGGAATTAAAACAATGATGTATTAAGTAGTTCGTATATTCGAAACCGATTTTATTGGCTGGTCTTTTGTTAAGGTTTTATTATCTTCCTCACTAGATCTTATAGGAGCAGATCATGACTTTTAAAATGCAAATTTAGTTGGCCATAAATAAAACAATGCTCTACTGCGGTGGATTACTATAAAATAATTTCTTGAGAGGCATTCATTAATACAAGACCTATTTGATCTCTTCTTGCGACTGTTGTTTTTATTATTTGATTTTTTCCTTACAAAATTAGGAATCTTAATTCATAATTTTTTATTTATAAAAATAATGGAATGCATAAATTATATTTATAGACAATTCCTTAAATCAACTTTGGATGGTATGAGGATTTTTACAAGCACAAAGAGATACATCAGCTACGGAAGCTTTGCATACAAGAAGACTAACTATTTATATTGAGTTAGATAATTTTCAAGACCGTTTTAGATTCTACTTACGGAAGGGATTGGACAAGAGATTATACCGATGCAATATGAAAACGATTTAGACTAAAACATAAATTCGTTTGGTATTACCACAATAGCAGAATTGAATACCAGTCAATTTTATTGATAAGAAACGATGGCATGGAAAGGACAGTTGACTGCTAGGTTAAAAAATCAGTAGTTGCAGTGTGGAAATAGATTAGACCTTGTTTTCTTTCTGATTTTAAGAAGGAAAACAAGGACATGGAGTTAACAATTAATGCAGCTCATGTAAAAAAATATTTTTGAGTGTTAAAATTCCCTCTAATTAAGTACTATATATTTTCTTAGATCAGAGGTGAGAATATCACTTAATTCCTTTCTATTACTGGCAGCACTTTCAATAAAAGCAAATCCAAATACGGGATATTTATTGATATCTAACTCTCTAATTAATATTGGTTTTTCAAAATCGTTAGCAAGATCTGAATAGTTAAATCTTAAAATATCAGAAGAGATTATTCCTGAATTATTATCTAAAATAATTACACTAAATATTTTAGTCTCTTTTCCCTTGAATATAGTATCCCAGTCTGGTTTTTTGTTTTCGTAAAAGCATTTGTATTCATTAAACCCTAAAGTTACTCCTAAAAGGTCAGCCGTAGTACAAAATCCACCGAATCGTAGAGGGTTTATTTCGATAGGAACTATTTTTCCGTTTTCATCGATGCGGACTTCAGCATGAGCTGGGAAATTTTTTAAATTTAACGCTGCACCAATTTTGCTTAAAAAATATTCGAGATCAATTTTATACTTTTCAATGATTGCCTTGGATGTTGAGTACACCCGATCACTTGTATCTGTTCCGGAAGAGAAAAGATGATGTAAAACGTTTAATAAAACAGCATCTCCATTATTGTCGTAATAGTAATCGATTGCATATTCTTCTCCTCGAATAAACTCTTCGATAATAAAATTACTTGTGTTTAATACATTTTCAGGAAATATACTTTTAAGTTTATCAGGTTGTAATTCACTTTTAGCTTTTATCCAGTCTTTTTCATTTTCTACGATATGAACTCCTATGCTAAAGAAACCAATCGCAGGTTTAATTACAAACGGGAAACGGATTTCATCATCGGACAGTAGTTGGATTTCTTCAATACTTATTTCTTTGAAATAAAAGTCGGGAAATAATCCTTTTATCAGTTCTCTAAACTTTATTTTGTTTTTTAAAATTTTTAGTTGACTTGATAGTTCACGCTCTCCATAGTTTTCTTCGATCCAGGCTAACGCGTTCTCTGAATTGCTGTAAAGAGAAATTTGAGGATTCCTTTTTAGTAAAGAGATAGCTTCCTCTTCCTCTATCCATACCAACGAATCATCTTTCACTAATTCTTTGGCTACTTTGGTTGCAATTATTTTATAATTATTATCTTTTATTGTTTCGATAAGAAAATCAGAAACAAATGGCTTGTCTATTAAGAACATACGATTTAGTTATTTTTTACTTTTTCTTTATTGTCAGAGCTGGACGTTCTGCACTTTCAGCAACTCTCCAGCCGGTTTCATACATCCACTTGGTCATCTTAGTAAGTTTGACATAGTCAATTTTATCTGGGCTATCGAAAGGGGTATGGTAATCAGGATGCAATAGGGTGGTAAAAAAAATTGCGGGTACATTAGCCTGAGCATAGGGAAGATGATCGCTTCGATAATACCAATTCTCCGGATGATCTGCAGCATCCCAAGAGGTATCTATTTTGAAGTTGGCAATACTTTTATTAGCAGCTAAAGTGATAGCTACAAGTTCAGAAGAATTAAGATGAGGTTCTGTTACACCTAATAGCGCCGCAGAATCAGGTGCATTGCGTCCTATCATATCGCCATTTAAAACAGCAACAATGGAAGACAGTTCAACGGTGGGATGGCTAACAAAATAGCGAGAACCCAATAAACCCCTTTCCTCAGATCCATGCCAAACAAACAAGGCTGATCGCTTAGCAGGCTGTATATTCCATGCTGCTCCTATTGCAAGCATCGCTACCGTAACTGATGCATTATCATCGGCACCATTCCAGATAGGGTCACCATTAACTGCGGGTCCTACTCCGTCATGGTCTTGATGACCGCTGAATAACACATATTCCTCTTTCAGTTTAGGATCAGTTCCATCAACTTTTGCAACAACATTAACAGAAGGATAGTCAAAATTCTCTACTTTTAATTTGGTATTTAAATAAGCACCTTGGCTAGAAAGTGTATTCGCTAAATTTTTACTTGCCAGAAAAATAGGTGCCGTATCCGTGTTAGGAACTTCGTTATCTTCAATTCCATAATTTCCTTCTTGAAAATGAAATCCTGTAAATGAAATTAGTGATTCTACCTTATCATCGGCAACAAAAATGATAGCGGCAACGTCACGGCTAAGGAGTTCTTTCCCCTGCTGACGTATGGCAGAAGCAGTATAACGATATTGCCAAAGGCTAACCCAGCTTGGAATCATGGGAGTAGGGGGCATAATATTCAAAGCTACAATTTTACCTTTTAGATCAACAGTACTTTCTGGCATCCTGTCTAACCAAACTATAGCGCCTTCTAAGGCAATGTCTACTAGATTAGTTGGCCAAATTTCTTTCCAAAGATCAAGTTTTTTACCATTTAAATTAATAGCACTGCTATTGGCCACACGGCTGCGTTTGAGATTGAAGAACTGGAAATAGGTTCCGTCTTCACCTGCAGGTTTTAACCCAGCTTCGCGCGCTTTTTGAGCGACCCAAACGGAAGCTCGCATTTCGCCAAGTTCTCCTCCTCTTCGTCCTCGGAAGGCATCACCTGCTAGTTCATATAAATCATCTTTCAGGTCTTGTTGCTTAATTTTATCTAGTTGTGGCGCTGTGCTTTGCGCATAAAATGAAGTGGAAATAAATAATAGCAAAAGAAGAATTTGTTTGGATTTCATAAGATTTATTTTAAAAAAATTGAAAATTTTACTATCGTAAAGTATTTATGGTTAGTGTTAGCCTGTCTGTAATCGCTACGTAAATAGCAACTGTAGACCAACTATTGAGTAGAGCGTCGCTATCGAAAGCCGCATTCTCCTCAAATATATAAATAATCTTTTTAGTGCAAATCATCAAAAGCATTTTTAGTTTTAATTCTCTTAAATAATAAATTGTTCTTTTAAAAGTGTCGTTCTGGCGATTGTGTGAAGTATAATCCTGAAGGGGCGGAAAAAACGGTATCTCGTTTTATTTTTAAAACGAGGCGGGAGAGATTGTAGCGTTCTGGGAGTCCGACGGGAGTGAAATTGCAAGGTGGAATAATGAAGCAAGCACTAGGGGGTATGGACAAATAATTCTTGATTTACTATTTGCGATTCATGTTAGTAGAAAAAGCTCTGACATCGTATGTAACCAAAAGAAATTTCGGTATCACAACCTCATTTTCGGAGGAAATCCTAAATCTTAAATAATTTTTGTAATTATCTAATTTTCAAATTGTCGAATTAGCCTATCTTTGCTCACTGAAAAAAGCATCTATGAAGTTTGATTTATTACAAAAAGACCCGCAGACTAGAGCGAGAGCGGGCAGTATTACTACTGATCACGGTGTTATTGAAACACCTATTTTTATGCCCGTTGGTACCGTGGCCTCGGTAAAAGGGGTACATCAAAGGGAATTGAAAGAAGATATAAATCCGGATATTATTCTGGGAAACACTTACCACTTATATTTACGCCCACAAATGGAGATCCTAGAGAAAGCCGGTGGTTTGCATAAATTCATGAATTGGGACCGTAATATTTTGACAGATTCCGGTGGATACCAAGTGTATTCGCTTTCGGCAAACCGAAAAATAAAGGAAGAAGGGGTGAAGTTTAAATCGCATATTGACGGTTCGTTCCACTTTTTTACACCAGAGAATGTGATGGAAATTCAACGTACTATAGGTGCTGATATTATCATGGCATTTGATGAATGTACGCCTTATCCTTGTGATTACCGTTATGCGCAACGCTCGATGAAAATGACACACCGCTGGCTAGACAGATGTGTCAGCCACTTAGAAACAGTGCCGGTGAAATATGGGTATGACCAAGCTTTTTTTCCTATCGTGCAGGGAAGCTGCTATAAAGATTTACGTCAGCAATCAGCGGAATATATTGCTAACAGCAACCAAGTAGGAAACGCCATTGGCGGACTATCAGTAGGGGAGCCTGCAGAAGAAATGTATGCCATGACCGAAATAGTTTGTGAAATTTTGCCGGAAGACAAACCTCGTTACTTGATGGGTGTGGGAACTCCGATAAATATTTTGGAAAACATAGCTTTGGGAGTTGACATGTTTGACTGTGTAATGCCTACTCGTAATGCCAGAAACGGGATGTTGTTTACGGCTAACGGTACGATTAACATCAAAAATAAAAAATGGGCGGACGATTTTTCTCCTATTGATGAAATGGCAATCACTTATGTGGATACGGAGTATACTAAAGCGTATTTGCGTCACTTGTTTGCTGCTAATGAATACCTAGGAAAACAAATTGCTACCATCCATAATCTTGGGTTTTATATGTGGTTGGTTCGTGAGGCCAGAAAACATATCTTAGCAGGCGATTTTAGAACTTGGAAAGAAATGATGGTGCGCAATATGAACCAGAGACTCTAATACTGTTTAATTAGTCAATTAAATCAAGGGTTAAACGATTAACTGATTCGATCGCTGTAGTTTTAATTGCTCTAAGGACTGCTTTTATTTTTTGCAACTTATTCACGTGTTTAAAAATGATTTTTAGAAATCTGTGGTTATTATTTCACTAACACCTAGAGGGCCCTGCTCCAGGTAGCATACTCAAATTAGTCTTTATGCTTTCAATAATTGATAAATATATTCTGAAAAGATACCTGGCCACCTTCGCGGCCATGTTGGGTATGTTTATTCCTATTGGAATAGTTATTGATGTCTCAGAGAAGGTGAATAAGATGATTGAAAACAAAGTTCCATTGTGGAATATTGCTATCTATTACTATCATTTTACTATTTATTTTGCCAATTCTTTATTCCCCATATTTCTGTTTTTATCGATTATCTGGTTTACCTCAAAACTAGCTAATAATACCGAAATTATCGCTATTTTAAGCTCAGGGATTTCTTTTACACGTTTCTTGAGACCCTATATTATTGGGGCATCCCTTATATCGATTTTTGTACTGATTATGGGTTTTTATGTGGTCCCAGCATCTAGTGAAGGTTTTAATAATTTTAGGTATACGTATCTAAAAGGAAATGGTCCCGAAGCGATGAGAGAGGGCAATACAGACGTTTATCGCCAGATAAATGATAATGAATTTTTGTATGTGAACAGTTTCAATAGTGTTTCTAAAGTGGCTTTCAATTTTGCCCTTGAAAAATTTGATAAAGAGAAATTGGTGTCTAAAATTACCGCTAGCAGATTAAAGTGGAATCCACAGGACAGTACCTATACGATGTATGATTATACCAAAAGAACGGTGGGAGAATTAGGAGATAAGATTGAAAAAATGCCTGAGAAAAAGACCAAATTTAGTTTTGATCTCGAAGATTTGACTCCGGTAATTTATATCGCAGAAACCTTGAGTTTGGATAAATTATATCAATTTATCGATAAAGAAAAAAAGCGGGGTTCTTCTAATATTAATATCTATATGGTAGTTTTATATAAAAAGTACAGCGTGCCTGTTTCAGCATTTATACTAACAATAATAGCCGTTTCTGTATCATATAAGAAAAGAAGGGGAGGTATGGGAATGAATCTGACCATCGGTATTGCTATTGCTTTTGGCTATGTATTTTTTGACAAAATATTTGGTACCTTGGCTGAAAAATCTACTTTTTCACCACTCCTGGCAGTGTGGTTTCCCAATATAATTTTTGGAATATTAGCAATCTTTTTACTTCGCAATGCAAAACGATAAATTAAAAAGTTATATCAATCTTCATTTAATTGTCTTTATTTGGGGCTTCACAGCCGTTTTAGGGGCTTTAATTACCATTACTGCAGACGCTATTGTTTGGTACCGCATGCTTTTAGCAGCGGGATTCTTATTTGTATTTATCCTTTTTAAGAAAAAAACATTTCGAATTCCTTTAAAGTCCTTTTTGACATTGACATTTGTTGGATTCTTGATCGCAATGCACTGGGTTACTTTTTTTCACGCTATCCATGTTTCTAATGTTTCCATCACCCTTTCTGTTTTTTCATTGGGAGCTTTTTTTGCCTCCATTTTAGAACCGCTTTTTTATGGTCGAAAAGTATTGTGGTACGAGGTCTTCTTTGGACTCATCATAATAGCCGGATTAGGAATGATCATGCAAGTTGAGGTAAATTATTTAAACGGAATGTTGTATGCCTTGATTTCGATTATATTAGGGGTATTGTTTACCCTTATGAACGGAAAATTAATTCAAAATCACGACGCTACAGTGATCTCCTTTTACGAGTTTATAGCAGGTGTGTTTTTTATATCTATTTATTTTGTCTTCCAAAATAAATTTACTGCAGACTTCTTTATACTGAGTTTTAATAATTGGATTCTTATGTTGATTTTAGCTTCTATTTGTACGGCCTACGCTTTTACAGCTTCCGTAAAAGTGATGAAAAAATTGAGTCCCTATACCGTTATGCTGACCACTAATTTAGAACCGGTTTACGGGATAGTTTTGGCGTATTTTATTATTGGCGGAAAAGAAAAAATGAGTTTCTCCTTTTATGTAGGAGCCGTAATTATCATCATTACGGTAATCTTAAATGGCATTATCAAACACAAGGCTGGCAAAAAAGTGCTGGCAATTGTAGACGACACCGGAACTACAGATGCAAGCTAAGTGGGATTGATGCGACAAAGATTGTCTATCCGTTTTTAATAAGGAAGTACAGCTACACTTTTATTGGGAAAAAGAACTTACTTTGAGGGTCCACGGCTAAGCTGGTTGAGGCTATTCGATAAGAAACAGGTATTCAGCTTTGGATGTGATTGGATTAAATTACAAATCTTTTATTCAAGAGTACGTGTAGTGGGGTATTGATGAAAAACGATGGCTGAAGCAATTAAATTTCACTGGTTTTACAATCGTAAATCTATAATTCAAGGATGAAAAAGAATAAGAAAATAATTGGATTTGCGCTGCTTGCGCTACTCTTAGTGTTTGTAGGTAAATATGTTTATGACATGAATATCAATCATAATTTTGAGACCATCACAGAGGGGAAGGTCTATAAATCCGGGGTGATTCCTCCCGATGAAATCGCAAGTTATATTAGAAAATACCACATCAAATCTATTGTGGACTTACGGATGCCGGGGACCAATGATTTGGCTCTAAACCCTGAAAAAATTGGAGAAATTCAGTCAGAAAAGAACGCTGTCGCAAAAATTAAGGGGGTTAATTACTTTAGTAACCCATCAGAACAAGTTCCGAACGAAAAAAATATAGAAACCTTTATAAAAATAATGGATAATAGTGATAATTACCCTGTCCTAATCCACTGTTATCATGGTACAGGAAGAGCTGAAATGTATTCTGCTTTGTACCGCATCGAGTATGAGAATTTCACTAATGAAGCCGCGCGTCAAGGAGTGAGGACGCTAGTTAAATTTAGTTCTTTTGATGACGGAACCCCTAAAGGAGAATACCTTAAGGCATACAAGTTAAGATAGAAATAAGTCGTCAAAAGTCAATAATCTAAAAGGAAGATATTATTTGAAGCAGTTGTTAAATTATCTGGAACGATGCCGGACGATAGAAATATAAAATAAAATTGCCCATTTTCTTTGTAGTCCTAAGGTGGACGAGCTTGCAGGTTTTATGCAGAATGGGAGGCTTAATTTACGCTTTGATAAAGTCTTTTAGGACTTAAATATAAAATAAACGATAGCGAACGATATAAAATTTTATATTTGCAATTCGAAATAAAAAATAAAAACGCACAAATCCTATGGAATATTTAGATTTTGAGCTTCCAATAAAAGATCTAGAAGATCAGTTAGAAAAATGTATCGTTATTGGTCGAGAATCAGATGTTGATGTTACGAATACTTGTAAGCAAATTAACAAGAAGCTAATAGACACCAAAAAGACTATTTATAAAAACTTGACCGCATGGCAACGTGTGCAATTGTCGAGGCATCCAAGCAGGCCGTATACATTAGATCATGTAAGAGCGCTGTGTGGAGATACTTTTTTAGAACTTCATGGGGACAGAGGCTTTAAAGACGATAAAGCGATGATTGGTGGTTTAGGAAAAATTGGCGGTCAGTCTTTTATGATTGTTGGTCAACAAAAAGGATACAATACGAAGACGCGCCAATACAGAAACTTTGGAATGGCAAATCCAGAAGGATATCGAAAAGCGCTGCGTTTGATGAAAATGGCAGAGAAGTTTGGTATTCCTGTTTTGACACTTATAGACACGCCGGGTGCTTATCCAGGTCTTGAAGCAGAAGAACGTGGACAAGGTGAGGCTATCGCCAGAAATATATTTGAAATGGTCCGTCTTAAGGTACCGATCATCACTATTATTGTTGGTGAAGGAGCTTCAGGAGGAGCATTAGGAATTGGAGTGGGGGATCGAGTTTATATGTTAGAAAACACTTGGTATTCTGTAATTTCTCCAGAATCTTGTTCTTCTATTTTATGGAAGAGCTGGGAATACAAAGAAGTAGCTGCCGAAGCTTTAAAATTGACTTCTTCAGACATGAAAAGACAAAAATTAGTGGATGACATTATACCAGAACCTTTGGGAGGTGCGCATTACGATAGAGAGACTACGTTTGTAACAGTAGAACAATATATCATGAAGGCATTTAATGAACTTAAAGACTTATCAACAAAAGATTTAATCGATCAGAGAATGGACAAGTACAGTAAAATGGGTGAATACAAAGAGTAAAATATTTCAAGTCTAAAAAAAGCCGTCTCGTTTACAAACAAGGCGGC
>NZ_AJXL01000002.1 GCF_000264055.1 Flavobacterium sp. ACAM 123
ATAAGTAAAGGCTTTTTTTTGTATTTATTTCTGAACTCTTTTATTTGTGCTGTATTTAACTGCGTACTTTATTTTATCTTTGTTACATGAATGAAAATTTAGATCCAACAGCGGGTGGTTATAATTCTGAAGAATTAGATCTCGAAAAAAAATTGCGGCCTTTATCTTTCGATGACTTTGCGGGTCAGGATCAGATATTAGAAAACCTTAAAGTTTTCGTTGAGGCTGCAAATCAAAGAAACGAAGCGTTAGATCATACTCTTTTCCATGGACCACCTGGTTTAGGAAAAACGACTTTGGCTAATATTTTAGCTAATGAACTTCAGGTGGGGATAAAAATTACTTCGGGACCTGTTCTTGATAAACCTGGCGATTTAGCTGGTCTATTAACAAACTTAGAGGAAAGAGACGTTCTTTTTATAGATGAAATACATCGTTTAAGCCCTATCGTTGAGGAGTATTTGTACTCTGCGATGGAGGACTTCAAGATTGACATAATGATTGAATCTGGGCCAAATGCGAGAACAGTTCAGCTCAATCTTAATCCATTTACTCTTATTGGAGCAACTACAAGGTCTGGATTACTTACAGCACCAATGCGTGCACGTTTTGGGATATCGTCTCGGTTGCAGTATTATACTGCTGAATTGTTGACTACAATTGTCGAAAGAAGCGCGTCAATACTGAAAATGCCAATTTCATTGGAAGCCGCAATCGAAATTGCTGGAAGAAGCAGGGGAACGCCTAGAATCGCCAACGCTTTATTACGTCGTGTACGTGATTTTGCTCAAATTAAGGGAAATGGAACAATAGACATTGAAATTTCTAGATATGCGCTGAAAGCGTTAAATGTTGATGCGCATGGTCTGGATGAAATGGACAATAAAATTTTGACGACCATTATCGATAAATTTAAAGGAGGGCCTGTTGGTTTATCTACTTTGGCAACTGCCGTATCAGAAAGCAGTGAAACAATTGAAGAGGTATATGAACCATTCCTGATTCAGGAAGGTTTTATTATGAGAACACCTAGGGGGAGAGAAGTTACCGATAAAGCTTATAGGCATCTTGGTAAAATTAACACGAATATTCAAGGAGGTTTGTTTTAAACTGACAACGGGTCTTTGGTTATAATTATATAGTTATTCAGTCGAAATCGAAATATACGCAATTTATTAAATCCGAAGCGAAACGGCTCGGATTTTTGTCTTGTGGTGTTTCTAAAGCTGGATTTCTTGAAGAAGAAGCTCCTAGATTAGAGATTTGGCTGAACAAGAACAAGAACGGGCAAATGTCCTATATGGAAAATCATTTTGACAAGCGTTTAAATCCTACCTTATTGGTTGAAGATGCTAAAAGTGTGGTCTCTTTGTTGCTGAATTATTATCCGGAGCAAAAACAAAATGACGAGGCTTATAAGATTTCTAAATATGCTTATGGCGCGGATTATCATCAGGTAATCATAGGTAAGCTTAAAGAATTGTTGTTTTCTATTCAAGAAACGATAGGTGAAGTTTCTGGTCGGGCGTTTGTGGATTCTGCTCCAGTTTTAGAAAAAGCTTGGGCTGCCAAAAGTGGTTTAGGATGGATCGGGAAAAATAGTAACCTTTTAACTCAAAAAGTAGGCTCGTTCTATTTCATTGCAGAACTCGTTATCGATTTAGATTTGGACTATGATTATGCAACAACGGATCATTGTGGTACTTGTACTGCCTGTATTGATGCCTGTCCTACTCAGGCTATAGTCGCTCCTTATATAGTCGATGGAAATAAGTGTATTTCTTATTTTACCATAGAATTAAAAGAAAGTATTCCACAGGAGATGAGAGGCCATTTCGAGGATTGGGCTTTTGGTTGCGACATATGTCAAGACGTCTGTCCGTGGAATAAATTCTCTAAACCACACAATGAGCCGTTGCTCAACCCTAATCCAGATTTATTATCGATGAATAGAAAAGATTGGGACGAAATCACAGAAGAAACTTTCAGGGCGGTCTTCAAGGATTCGCCTCTTAAAAGAGCGAAATTTTCAGGGTTGAAACGTAATATCAATTTTTTAAAATAATTTTTGATGTTCCTTTTTTTAGGGATGATTCTCTTGGAATAACAGTAGTTTCCAGTAAAATCGTTCTGGGGATAAAGGGAAGGTCTAATTTATGACAATTCATTTCTTCTAATAAGAGATTAAATGATTCTACGCCCATTTGATGACTAGGTTGATCTATTTTAAGTGTTTTTGTTAAGGGGCATAATATATCGTGTAATTGCTACAACCAATTACGGCCATTTGTTCCGAAATTCTGATCCATAGGGTTCTTAAAATAAAAAAGCGCTTCCGCTATGATGAAATATGTGATTGCAAATACTCTATTATAACTCTAGACTCAAGAGCAATACCAAACAAATATATGTTTTAGTTCAAGGGTTTCTGGTGAAATTTGTGTAATAATGCTGCTTCTTTCATGATTAGATACGTGTTAGTGAGTATATAGCAAGGTACGTTGGTCAATAAAGATATTGGAATCCTTTATTCTTTCCTATCACTTATGTAGCGGTCAGTGGTATTTTGTCTGTTTGTTTTGGGCAAAGTCTATATTCGGCTTATAAGGCAGTATTATATTATTTGCACTTACGCCGCATTCGGCCAATAGCACTAATCCTGTTTTCAAAAAGACAGAGGATATTATCAGGTTCTTATTTATGGATTCAGATTCTTAAAGTACACCGGTACTATTTTGCAATATAGTATGTTGCTTTTATCAATCAGTCAGAAGTTAGAAAACATTATGTAAATTCCGTCGGTTAGTAATATAATGACTAAAGAACAGAAAAGAGGTTTTTTATTGCCACTGATTCTCCCCCAAATTGCATTTCTATTTAAGGTAATCGGGACTATTGTATTTTAAGTGATGGAAAGTTCGTGATAAATATTTCATTGAAACAGCTAAACGGATTCAGTAGTAAGTAGGTCTTGTTAAATTGACTATCGTTTTTTAGTAAAACCGTATTTAAATAGCATAAAAGCATCTTTTTTCTATATTTATTATGTTTTATGTAAATTAAAAATTAAATTTTTATGGTATTGATTTTAATTTTGAAACTTTTTTTATAATCGCAATCGTTGTAGTTAACAACTTCTTAAAACTGTGTTAAAATTTTTACTAAGTTTGTTCCTACTAAAAACCAAACCAAATTATTAATTAATTTATTTATTACGTATGAAAAATAGTCTAACCAAAGGCTTGATTATGTTTCTAACAATACTTTGTACAAGTTTGACCTATTCGCAACAGGTGACTGGTACGGTATCAGATTCGAATGGACCGCTCCCAGGAGCATCTGTTTTAGTAAAGGGAACAACAAATGGAGCGCAAACTGATCCAGATGGTAAATTTACCATTAAAATTACGGGTTCAAATGCCGTTTTAATTTTCACTTATATTGGCCTTGAAACGCAAGAAGTGAATACCGCAGGAAAAAATGTTATCAATGTAACATTGAAAAGTGATTCTGCCGAGCTACAAGAGGTAGTAGTAGTAGGTTACGGAGTTAAAAAGAAAAGTTTAGTTACAGGTTCAATTTCTAGCATTAGCTCAAAACAGATTGAAAGTAGCTCAAATGCAAGGGTAGAACAAGTTCTTCAAGGTAGAACATCAGGTGTAACTGTAGTGTCTTCTTCAGGATCGCCGGGTTCTGGTGCAAAAGTGAGAATTAGAGGTGCTGGATCTAACGGAAATTCTGATCCATTATATATCGTTGATGGAATGAAAGTGAGTACTATTGAAAACCTCGCTCCTAGTGATATTGCTAACGTAGAAGTATTAAAAGATGCTGCATCAGCAGCAATTTATGGTACAGAAGGAGCAAATGGAGTAGTTATCATTACTACTAAGCAAGGTAAAGTGGGTGACATCGTTGTCAGCTACAACTCCCAATTTACTACGCAATCAGTTAGGACTAAAATGGAACTAATGGATGCGTCGCAGTTTGTTACTTATTTTAATGAAGCAGGTAATGCTGCAATAGTTGACAATGGGATAAATACTAACTGGATCGATGAAACTTTTCAAAATGCATTTGCTCAACGTCATGATCTTAGCATTTCTGGGGCTTCAGAAAGAACAAATTATTATTTGTCTGGAACTTTTCTTAATCAAGAAGGTATTATTGGAGGTGCTGATTCTGCATACAAAAGATACACCTTGAGAACAAACATTAAAAGTCAAGTTAAGGATTGGTTAGAAGTTGGTGCAAATATTTCCTATTCAAATACAGGTTCTTCACCAATTTCTGAAGATGATTCAACTGGAGGTGTTGTTAATCACTTATTAATTATAGATCCATTGACCCCTGTATTTTATAATGGCGCTTTGCCACAAAGAGCAATAGACGGAGTTACTGCCGGAACAGCAATGGTTGACTCTAACGGCAATGTTTATGGATATCCTACCTATTCAAATGGAGAAGTGATGAATCCAGTTGCAGAAACAAACTATAGATTTAGAGGTAATATTGATACTGACAGGATGTTATCAACAGTATATGCTAAACTTACATTAGCTGAAGGCTTATCTGTGACTTCAAGGTTAGGATACGAAAGATCAAATTCAATTGATAGTAGATGGAATCCGATTTACTATATAACATCAGAGGCTCAAAACTCATCAGTAACTTTAAGAAATAATATTTCTAGAAATTCAAGGTGGTTATGGGAAAATTTTGCTAGTTATACAAAAGATGTTGGAAAACATAACTTCACAGGTTTATTGGGGTATTCAGCTGAAAAAAGAAAGAACCCTTATTATTCTTTAAAAGGTTCAGAAGTTCCATTGCAGTCAGAAGAATTCGCTTATTTCGATTTTACAAATAGAGATAATGATGTCATTGGTGGAAACATATATCAAAAAAACATGAATTCTGTTTTCGGAAGATTATCATATGATTATAATGGAAAGTATCTTTTAGAAGGGTCTATAAGATATGACGAGTCTAGTGTATTTCCAAAATCGCAAAAAGGAGGTTACTTTCCTGCTGTATCCACAGGATGGGTTATTTCAAAAGAAGACTTTTGGAATACTGATTCAAAAATCAGTTACTTAAAGCTAAGAGGAAGTTGGGGACAAAATGGTAGTGACGCGAATTTAGCAGGAAATGGAGACATCCAAGTTTACAAAACAGTAGATGGTGCTGCTTCAGTGGTTTATGAAGGAGTTAGTGGGGTAACACCTGGTGATCTTGCCAATCCTAAATTAACATGGGAACGTTCAGAACAAATAGATTTAGGAGTCGATTTAACAGCTTTTAACGGAAAATTAAATTTCACAGCAGACTATTACAAAAAAACAACAAGAGACTTAATTATTCCTGATGGAAATATTATAGCTCCTCCGTCTTTAGGACAAACAGTTGGAGCTATTAATGGCGGAACAGTTGAAAATAAAGGATTAGAATTTGAAGTTGGTTATTCTGATAAAACTCAAGGTGGTTTACAATACGGTATCAACCTAAATCTTTCGACTTTAAAAAATAAGGTTACAGAAATAATAGTTCCTGCTGCTTTAGTGGGTGCCGGTGCACCACAAAACAATGACGGCGTAACTCGTTTTGAACAAGGATTCCCTCTATGGTATTTTTATGGATACAAAACTGATGGAATTGATCCTGCAACAGGCAAAGTGATAAAGGTTGACACCGATGGGGTTCCGGGAATTACTTCTAATGATAAAACAATAATTGGCTCTCCTCAACCAAATTTACTTTTTGGAGGAAGTTTTAATATGTCTTACAAAGGCTTCGATTTCAATCTTATGTTTCAAGGAACACAGGGTAATGAGATTTTTGCAGCTTACCACCAACCATCAAGACCTATCACTAATAAACCTGTCGAATTTTTCAACGATAGATGGGTATCAGGAAGGACAGATGCGAAATATCCTGGTGCAGCAAATGTAATAGAGTCGTATGATACTGATTTAATGGTGCAAGATGGTTCTTACCTGAGAATCAAACAAATTCAAGTTGGATATAACTTCTCTA
Source organism: Flavobacterium sp. ACAM 123 (assembly GCF_000264055.1). Classification (GTDB taxonomy): domain Bacteria; phylum Bacteroidota; class Bacteroidia; order Flavobacteriales; family Flavobacteriaceae; genus Flavobacterium. The sequence goes on from NZ_AJXL01000002.1 coordinate 6,037, forward strand.
AAGATTTAGTTCAAACATTGAAATTGCGAAAATTAAGATTATACTTGTCATTAGATGACTACTTTACATTTACTAAGTACAGGGGTTTAGATCCAGAATCTGGAAGTTTTGCTGACAATAGCATAGGAGTTGATAGAGGATTTTATCCTATTCCCGCAAAAGCATTATTAGGATTATCACTAGAGTTTTAATTAAAAAAACAACAATCAATTATGAAAAAATTAATGTTCGGTACTATAGTTATGCTTTTTATAAGTGTAGGATGTAGTAATGATTTTGTGGAAATCGCACCCGTAGGAGTTTTAGAAAGCGATACATTTCTTGATAAGGAAGAAAATGCAGAGCAGGCCCTTATAGGTTTGTATGACTTAATGCAATACAATTATGCTAAAGACTGGTCAAGCGCTTATTTTTTAAAGGTGCTACCAGGAGATGAGGCTAATGCAGGAGGAGGTAGTTCTACAGATCAACCACAACTACAAGATATTGATGATTACACAAACGTGTCTGTATCAAATTCAAGTATCTTGAGTGTTTGGAATCTGTATTATAGAACAATTGCGTTGTCTAATACAATTATTAATAAGGCTGAAGTAGGGTCCTTAAGTAATAAACAATTTGTTTTAGCTGAGGCTAAATTTATAAGAGCATATTGCTACTTCGAATTAACCACTATGTGGGGTGACGTTCCTTTGCGTTTAACAAACCCAACAGAGTTGAATGCGAAGGCCTTCGGGTTAGTAAAAAGTCCAAGAGCTACTATTTATGCACAAGTAAAAAAAGATTTGATAGATGCTATCGCTGGTTTACCAGCTAGAGGAGCTGTTAAACAAAGTTTTAGAGTTTCAAATGCTACAGCTCAAGCCTTGTTGGGTAAAGTATTAGTTTTTGAAGGAAAATATTCCGAGGCTATTCCTTATCTGGCGGCAGTTATTTCAAATCCAGCCTACGGACTAGAGACGAGTTCTGCAGATGTATGGTCAGTAAAATCAGAGTTTGGTAAAGAATCTTTGTTTGAGTTAGGTTATATTTCTACTAAAGGATATGACTGGGGTAATGTTGTTTGGGGAGGGCGAATGGAAAGCAATTTACATGTTCAATTAATGGGACCTCGAGGAGATGGAGTTTTTAATCTAAAAGGTACAGGACTTATTAATGGATGGGGATTTAATCTCCCTACAGCTAAAATTGTCAATGCGTTTCAAGCAGAAGGTGATGTAAATAGAAAAGCAGCCACTTTAATGACTGAAGCTGAACTTGTAGCTAAAGGAGGAGGTAGAACTGGTTTGCCTTGGGATTATCAAGGTGCTATTAGAACAAAATATGCTACTCGTACTTCTGATACAAATGAAGCTGGAATTCAAGAGTTGAACTACACAACAAACTGGAGATTGTTAAGGTACTCAGAAGTTTTATTATTAGCTGCTGAGGCTTATAACAAAGCGACTCCAAACGGAGATGCTCAAGCGAGAATCGAATTAAATAAAGTGCGAAAAAGAGCAGGTTTGACAGATGTGTCACCAGCACTTAGTGGAACAGCTTTATTTGATGCTATTGCTAACGAAAAGTTTTTAGAACTTGCCTTTGAAGGTCAACGTTTTTGGGATCTAGTAAGATGGGGTAAGGCTGGTACTGAATTAGCGGGTACGGGTTACACAGCAAAAAACAATCTGTTTCCTATTCCAATTAATGAAATTAATTTGAATGATGCTCTAACTAATGCAGATCAGAACCCAGGGTACTAGTAATTAGATTAAATAGTAATAAAAATCAACGTCGTGAGGCGTTGATTTTTTTTGCAGTTAAAAGAGTTTTTTGAATTAGTTATTAAGACTCAAAAATAAGCGTCTAATATGATCCTTTTCAAGGAGTGCCAAGACTGAATAATTATTTGATTGTATCATACTTTGGTGCCAATTCTCTAGAAAAAAGAATGGGATTGAATAAAAATTCTGAATCAGATTACTTTAATTGCTCCATTAAAATAAAAGTACTGTATCTATTTACGATTGGTGAAAATTATCAGTTTCTACCTTGAAGTAATTGAGGTTTTATTTTGTAAATCTATTCTTAAAGTCGATTTTATCTTTTTTGATGACCTTTTGGCATAATAAGTTGATTCACCTTTTTTGGTTTAAAGTCTAATGCTCTTTCGGTACTTCTTTTGCCATTTTATTTTGTGTCAGTATGATCTTTCTCGAGTAGATTCGAACAGAATTCGACTATATCTCTAAAGAAGGATTTGGATGGGTAAATGCATCATACCAATATGGTTTGCAAATTTTGAATGATGAATCTAAAGCTAAATTGAATACTGTCGCTTTACCGGAAGATTTGTTTTAATCAGTTTTTTCACAAAACAGCTGTCGTTCGCATGCTATTTTTTTTAACTTTATATTTAATTAAAATTTTTCAATAGGACTGTAAATCAAATATTAAGCGTTAAAGGACGCGATGTTCACTCCATAGTTTCTAGTATTACGGTTTATGAAGCCTTAAAAGTAATGGGAGAGAAAAATGTTGGTGCTGCTTTGGTCATTGAAGATAATTTACTTTAAGGAGTATTATCTGAAAGAGATTATGCCAGAAAAATAGTGTTGAAAAACAAAGCGTCCAAAGATGCTCTTGTACATGAAATTATGGCGCGAGATGTTATTACAGTTAAACCGACGGATAATCTTGATTATTGATTGGAATTGATGAGTACAAAAAGAATCAGACATTTACCAGTTCTTGAAAACAACGTGGTTTTAGGCATCATTTCGATAGGAGATGTAGTAAAGTCTATCATAGAAATACAAAAAGAAACAATTCAATATCTGGATTCTTATATCAGTGGGAAAAACGTGTAATTATAAATAGAACTGTCAATATAAAGAGTTGCAATTAGTGTAGCTATTCTTTTTACGACCAAAAGACATTTGTTTTTTATAAAAGAATAAGAGAATAGTGCACTTATTAAAGCAACTCTTATATCTTTGTGCGCTAGAATAAAATCTAAAAAAATGAATCAGAACAGTAAGAGAAGAGAAGCATTATTATATCACGCAAAGCCAAACCCCGGTAAAATCCAAGTAGTTCCCACAAAAAAATATGCAACGCAAAGGGATTTGTCACTGGCTTATACTCCTGGTGTGGCAGAGCCATGTTTGGAAATAGCAAAAGATGTCAATAATGTATATAAATATACAGCTAAAGGGAATTTAGTTGCAGTTATTACAAATGGGACAGCAGTTTTAGGGCTTGGAGATATCGGTCCCGAGGCTTCAAAACCAGTTATGGAAGGTAAAGCTTTGTTGTTTAAAATCTTTGCTGATATTGATGTTTTTGATATTGAAGTGGACGTTAAGGATATTGACAAATTCATTGAGACAGTTAAAGCGATAGCTCCTACTTTTGGAGGAATAAATTTAGAAGATATTAAAGCCCCTGAATCATTCGAAATTGAAAGACGATTGGTTGAAGAACTCGATATTCCTGTAATGCATGATGATCAGCATGGGACGGCAATTATTTCATCTGCGGCCTTATTAAATGCACTCGAATTAGCAGAGAAGAATATTGAGGATGCAAAAGTTATTGTTTCGGGAGCAGGTTCTGCAGCTTTAGCTTGTGCAAATTTATATGTGCAGTTGGGAGTTAATGCAGCTAATATTACCATGTTTGATAAAGACGGAGTTTTGTCTAAGGACAGAACAGACCTTTCACTCATACAACAACGATACGCAACAGAAAAGAAAGGGTTGACATTAGGAGAGGCTATAAAGGGAGCAGATGTTTTCTTGGGACTTTCAGCAGGAAATGTTCTTTCTCCAGAGATGTTGCTGGCAATGGCAGACAATCCTGTTGTTTTTGCTATGGCAAACCCAGTGCCGGAAATAGATTATCATTTAGCCAAAGCTACCCGGACGGATATTATTATGGCTACGGGAAGATCAGATTATCCTAATCAAGTAAATAACGTATTAGGTTTTCCTTATATATTCCGTGGTGCATTAGATGTTCGTGCCACAAAAATTAACGAAGCCATGAAAATGGCTGCCGTTAGAGCGCTTGCAGCTTTAGCAAAAGAATATGTCCCTGAACAAGTGAATATTGCTTATGGTGCAACCAAATTAACTTTTGGAAGAGACTATATTATTCCTTCTCCATTTGATCCAAGGTTGATAAGTGTTGTTGCACCGGCGGTGGCAAAAGCAGCAATGGATTCCGGAGTCGCCTTAAACCCTATTACGGATTGGAATAAATATGAAGAAGAGCTTTTAGACAGATTGGGGAATGACAATAAAATGGTTCGATTGATTACCAATAGAGCTAAAATTGATCCTAAAAAAATCGTATTTGCAGAAGCGGATCATTTAGATGTATTAAAAGCGGCTCAAATTGTTTTAGACGAAGGCATCGGCCATCCCATTTTATTGGGTAACATGGAAATAATAATAGAGCTGAAAAAAGAATTGGGTTTTGAAGCCGAAGTTGAGATTATAGATACGAAAGTTTGGGAAGAAGACGAGCGAAGAAATAGATTCGCACTTAAGTATTGGGAAGCTAGAAAAAGAAGAGGAATCTCTTTATTGGATGCTCAAAAGTTGATGCGGGAAAGAAACTATTTTGCAGCAATGATGGTCAACGAAGGTGAAGCCGATGGATTAGTTACCGGATATACTAGAAGTTATTCATCAGTCGTTAAGCCTATGCTGCAACTTATTGGTAAAGCACCGGGAGCATCTATTGTTGCGACTACAAATATGATGTTGACAAAGCGTGGACCAATGTTCTTGTCAGATACTGCTATAAATATTGACCCTACTGCTGACGATCTGGCCAAAATTGCGATTATGACTGCGAAAACGGTGAAAATGTTTGGTGTAGAACCTGTTATGGCTATGGTTTCGTTTTCAAACTTTGGGTCTTCCACAGATCCAAGTGCGGCAAAAGTAAGAGAGGCTGTATCTTATTTACACAAGAACCACCCAGAAATGGTCATTGATGGAGAAGTTCAGGCTGATTTTGCTTTGAATCCTGAGATGTTGAAAGAAAAGTTTCCATTTTCTAAATTGGCCGGTAAAAAAGTGAATACATTGATTTTTCCAAACCTTGATTCGGCAAATATCACTTATAAATTATTGAAAGAATTAAACCAAGTAGATTCGATTGGGCCTATTATGTTGGGTATGGGAAAACCAGTCCATATCTTTCAATTAGGAGCGAGCGTAGAAGAGATGGTTAATATGGCTGCCATTGCCGTTATTGATGCTCAGGAAAAACAGAAGAAAAAAAATAAATAGAATTTTGTATAAAAAGGGCACTCCGTATTCTTTACGGAGTGTTTTTTTTATTTTTAAAAATTCTATATTTATACTAAATACAAAACAATTAAATGATAGCACATTTACAAGGAAAATTAGTGGAAAAAACACCAACACACGTAATTATTGATTGTGGAGGTGTAGGGTATCACGTGAATATCTCCTTACATACCTATTCTTTGCTTCCAGATGCTGATTTTGTAAAATTGTTCACCCATGTTCAAATAAAAGAAGATGCACATACTTTATTTGGATTTATTGAAAAGTCAGAAAGAGAGATTTTTAAAATGTTACTTTCAGTTTCAGGAATTGGGGCAAGCATAGCCCGGACAATGCTGTCTTCATTGGATCCAAAACAGATTACAAATGCGATTGCATCAGCAGATGTTGTTACAATACAGTCAATTAAAGGAATTGGAAGTAAAACTGCTCAACGGGTAATTCTTGATTTGAAAGACAAAGTTTTGAAATTGTATGATTTAGATGAAGTTTCAATGTCGCAAAGCAATACAAACCGAGATGAGGCGTTATCAGCTTTGGAGGTTTTAGGTTTTGTGAGAAAAACATCAGAGAAAATTATCGAGAAAATAGTGAAAGAGGACCCTGAGGCTTCTGTGGAATCGATTATTAAGAAAGCTCTAAAAAACTTATAAAATCAAACTTAAAAACACGAATTGTATGCGTAAAATTTGTACTTTTTTGCTTGTTTTATTTTGTGGTTCGGTATCGCTGGCTCAGGTAAAGGAACAAACTCAAGATACCACAAAAACTGGTTTTGCTCTAGGAAAAGTCCAAATAAAAGATCCTCAAAGTGTCCTGTCTGCTTATACATACGACCCAGTTACCAATAGGTATATTTACACCAATTCAGTTGATGGGTTTTCCATTAATTATCCAATCATATTGACACCAAAAGAGTATGAGAGTTTAGTCTTGAAAGAATCCATGAGAGATTATTTCAAGAAAAAGACCGACGCTATAGACGGTAAAAAAGAAGGTAGTGACGCTGCTAAAAAAGATTTATTACCAAAGTACTATGTAAATTCAAGTCTTTTTGAATCTATTTTCGGGAGCAATACAATTGATGTTAAGCCTACCGGTTCTGTAGAAATGGACTTGGGCGCGCGCTTCACTAAACAAGATAATCCGTCCTTTTCTCCAAGAAACAGATCTAATTTGTCGTTTGACTTCAACCAAAGGATAAGCATGAGTTTAATGGGGAAAGTAGGGACAAGACTTAATGTTAATGCCAATTATGATACGCAATCCACTTTTGCATTTCAAAATTTATTTAAACTAGAATATACTCCTTCAGAAGATGATATTATTCAAAAAATTGAAGTTGGAAATGTAAGTATGCCTTTGAATAGTTCCTTAATTAGAGGGGCGCAAAGTTTGTTTGGAGTAAAAACCCAGCTGCAATTTGGTAAGACAACGGTTACGGGGGTTTTTTCAGAACAGAAATCACAGACAAAAAGCGTAGTATCGCAAGGTGGTGGTACGATACAGGACTTTGATATTTTTGCCCTCGATTATGATAGCGACAGGCACTTTTTTTTATCCCAATATTTCAGAAACAAATACGATTCATCATTAAAAAATTATCCTTTTATAGACAGTAGAGTTCAAATTTCAAGATTGGAAATTTGGGTTACTAACAAACAAACCAGAGTAAGTACGACTTCTAATAATCTAAGAAATATTATTGCGCTTCAAGATTTAGGAGAAGGCCAATTGTCAGGGATACCAGATAGTGAAGTAGTGGTTTTAGACCCTTCCATCGGGATGTTTAATAGTCCTTTTGACACCCCTTCAAATAACGCAAATAATGATTACGATCCTGCACAAATTTCAGCGGGGACAGGTTTGCTGAACAAAAATATTCGTGAAATCGTAACTTCTAGTTCAGGGTTTAATGTTACTGTAAGTGAAGGCCAGGATTATTCAAAATTAGAAAATGCAAGGAAACTGAATCCTAACGAATACACTTATAATGCCCAATTGGGATATATTTCGTTGCAACAAAGACTGGCTAATGACGAGGTTTTAGCGGTAGCATATCAGTATACTATTGGTGACAAAGCATACCAGGTGGGAGAGTTTGGTAATGACGGTATAGACGCAACTATTGTTACTGGTAACACTCCTTCAAATCAAGCAATTATTACACAAAGTTTAATTTTGAAGATGCTGAAAAGTAATTTAACCAATGTTAAAAACCCCGTGTGGAATTTGATGATGAAAAACATTTATCAGATACCAGGGGCCTATCAAGTAAAACAAGAAGATTTCAGGTTCAATATCCTTTACACAGATCCCTCTCCGTTAAATTATATTACCGAGGCAAAAGATGCAGCTGGAAATCCAGCCCCATTTCCAGTTAATCCCTCTGCCGGTAATAAAGTGGCCGAGACGCCTTTGCTAAAAGTATTCAACTTAGATAAATTGAATTATAACAACGATCCTCAAGCGGGGGGCGATGGTTTTTTTGATTTTATACAAGGGATTACGGTAGATTCTCAAAACGGCCGATTAATATTCACTACTAAAGAACCATTTGGAGAATTACTGTTTTCTAAATTATCCTATACGGGTTCAGGAGAAAACTATAACGATGCGAGCACTTACAATATAAATCAAAAGAAATATGTTTATAGGAATATGTATCGTAATACACAAGCAGGTGCATTGCAAGACATTGATAAAAATAAATTTTTACTAAGAGGGAAGTATAAATCGACGGGAGGTGATGGAATACCCATTGGAGCATTTAATGTGCCAAGAGGTTCTGTTGTTGTAACCGCAGGTGGAAGAATTCTATTAGAAGGGGTTGATTATAGCGTTAATTATCAATTGGGGAGAGTGCAAATTTTAGATCCCGCACTGCAGGCTTCAAATACTCCAATTAATGTTTCTTTAGAAAACAATTCGGTTTTCGGGCAGCAAACCAGACGGTTTATGGGTGTAAATGTAGAGCATAAAATTTCAGAGAACTTTTTGGTTGGGGGTACTTTCTTAAAAATGACTGAAAGACCGTTCACTCAGAAATCAAGTTTTGGACAGGAATCGGTGAATAATACTATTTTTGGATTCAATACTATTTTTTCGACAGAAGTTCCTTTTTTGACCAGATTAGTAAATAAGCTGCCAAACGTCGATACTGATGTGCCGTCAAACTTGTCCATAAGGGGAGAAGTGGCTTTTTTAAAACCGGATTCGCCAAAAGCAGATCAGTTTGAAGGGGAGTCTACTATTTATGTAGATGATTTCGAAGGTTCTCAAACTACCATCGACATGCGTTCCTCATACGCTTGGAGCTTGGCGTCTACTCCTGACAGAAATACTCGAAGCAGCTATGACTTCAATGCTAATGCCAATGATTTGAGTTATGGTTTTAAAAGATCTAGACTAGCTTGGTATTCCATTGACCCTGTGTTTTATACTCAAAAACCTTCGGGAATTTCAAATGACGACTTATCGCTCAACACCACCAGGAGAGTCTATAACGAAGAGCTTTATCCTGTAACGGACATAGCACAAGGGCAGTCACAAGTAATAAATACATTTGATTTAAGTTATTATCCATCTGAAAGAGGGCCATACAATAATAACCTCAACTTTGCGTCTAATCCTTCAGAAAATTTTGGGGGAATCATGCGCTCTTTAAATTCTACTAATTTTGAGCAAGGAAATGTAGATTATATTCAATTTTGGGTAATGGATCCTTATGTTGGAAAAGGAGCAATTCCTCAAAATAATTCAGGGAAGCTATATTTCAATTTAGGGGAGGTATCCGAAGATGTTTTAAAGGACGGAAGAAAACAATATGAAAACGGACTTGGACCAGATCAAATTTTGGTAAACCCAAGACCAATTTGGGGAGACGTTCCTGCTTCGCAATCTTTAATCTATGCGTTTGATGCTAATGCAAATAACCGTTCGAATCAGGATATAGGATTGGATGGATTGGCTAATGCCAATGAAGGTGCGGTATATACCAACTTTGCCTCTGAAACTGATCCCGCTGCAGATGATTACACCTTTTACTTGAATAGTTCCGGGAATATATTAGAGCGATATAAAAATTACAATGGAGTTGATGGAAATTCGGTAGTAGATATCACCAATGCAAATAGAGGATCTACTACGGCTCCTGATGTTGAAGATATCAACAGAGACAATACGATGAATACTATCAATGCTTATTATGAATATAGCATCGATGTCAAGCCAAATCCTACTATTGGGAAGAATTATATAACGGACATTAGAGATACTCAGGTGACGTTGCCTAATGGCGAAGTAACGGATTCAAGATGGATTCAGTTTAAAATACCTGTTACGCAACCGGAGAATACAGTAGGAAATATTTCAGATTTTAGGTCGATTCGTTTTATGAGGATGTTTATGACCGGTTTTGATCAGGAAGTAACGGTTCGTTTTGGAGCGTTAGATTTAGTGAGAGGGGAATGGAGAAGGTATACCAATACGCTTGACTTCAACGATACAAATGTAGCAGATGACAAAACAGAGTTAGACGTGGCAGCTGTGAATATTCAGGAAAACAATCAAAGATGTCCTATTAATTACATAACGCCTCCTGGTGTACAACGAGAGCAATTGTTTAATAATAATACCATTATCAACCAGAACGAACAATCATTGTCGTTACGGGTTTCTGGTGATGGACTCGAACTTGGAGATTCTAGGGCAGTTTTCAAAAATGTAAGTATCGACATGCGTCAATTCAAAAAACTTAAAATGTTTCTACATGCAGAGTCATTACCAAATGAAACCACGCTTAGAGATGACCAAATGATAGGGTTTATCCGTTTTGGAAATGATTTCACTCAAAATTTTTACCAAGTTGAAATTCCGTTGAAAGTGACGGTGCCTTCAGCATCATCGACATCAGATTGCTCCCCTTTGAGTGCTGAGGAAGTATGGCCTGAAGAAAACGAAATAGATTTGTCATTGGCATTATTGACCCAATTGAAAATATTGGCAATGAGTGTCGATTTAAGTACCTTGCCTTTGGATGGAATTTATTATCAAAATGAGGATGAGCTAAATCCTGCTTTAGGTAATAAACCCAATAAGCTGAGATTGGGGATAAAAGGAAATCCTAACTTTGGATTAGTTAGAACTTTGATGGTGGGTGTAAAAAGCAATGAAACGCGTCAGGATCTTAAAGGAGAAGTCTGGTTCAATGAACTTCGTTTATCGGATATGGATAATCAAGGAGGGATGGCCGCCGTGTTGAGTGTTGATTCTAACCTTGCTGATTTTGCTACAATTTCTGCCACAGGGAAGAAAAGTACTATTGGTTTTGGAGCATTGGAACAAGGACCAAACGAAAGAAGCCGTGAAGATATTCAACAATATAATATCGTGACTAATGTTAATTTGGGAAAATTATTACCTCCAAAATGGGGTGTTAATTTACCGTTTAATTACGCCATTGGCGAAGAAACGATCACTCCGGAATACGATCCTTTTAATCAGGATATAAAACTAAAACAGTTGTTGGATAATACTGATGATTCTGCTAAAAAAGATAACATTTCAAGTAGAGCAATCGATTATACAAAGCGAATGAGTATCAATTTTATTGGTGTTAGAAAACAAAGAGGTCCTGAACAAAAACAACATGTCTATGATCCAGAAAACTTTACTTTTTCTCAATCGTATAACAAAGTGGAGCGACATGATTTTGAGATTGAAGACTATGTAGACCAGCAAGCCAGTTCATCAGTTGATTACGCCTTCAGTTTTCAACCAAAACCAATTGAGCCGTTCAAAACAACAGAATTTATGAAAAAAAGTAGCTATTGGAAACTGCTTAATGATTTTAATTTCAACTATTTGCCTTCTAATATATCATTCAACACTAATATTAACAGGCAGTACAACCGTCAGCAATTTAGACAGGTTGATGTGCAGGGAATAGGTCTTGATCCTTTGTATCGAAGAAATTTTGCGTTCAACTATCAATATGGATTTAATTATAATCTGACAAAATCATTGAAATTAACCTATACAGCCTCATCAAACAATATTGTCAAAAACTACTTGAATGAGGATAATGAACCCATTGATAGTTTTACGATTTGGGATAGTTATTGGGATATTGGAAGTCCAAACCAGCACATGCAACAATTGGTTTTAAACTATGAGATTCCAATTAATAAAATTCCATTATTTAGCTTTGTGAAGGCTAATTATTCCTATACGGGAGACTATAATTGGCAAAAATCATCCAATGCATTTTCTCAACTAAAGGATATTGGGATTCCAGATTTAGGGAATACGGTTCAGAATGCACGTTCTAATAACTTGAATACAAGTTTTAATATGGAATTGCTTTATAAGTATTTAGGATTGACAAAAAATTCTGGTAAGCCGGCAAATAGACAGAAAGCTCCAGCGCCAAAACCAGGAGAGAAAGTGGTGAATACTACTGTAAAACCACAAGCTCAAAACAATGAATTTATTAACGTTTTAATGGGGGTTTTGACAAGTGTTAAAAACATTCAAGTTAACTATACAGAGAATAGCGGTACCGTTTTACCTGGTTATACGCCAAGTGTTGGATTTTTAGGATCATCAAGGCCATCATTCGGGTTTACTTTTGGGAGTCAAGATGATGTTCGATATGAAGCTGCGAAAAATGGTTGGCTGACCAGTTATCAGGAGTTTAACCAAAATTATACTCAGGTAACCAATGAAATTTTTAAGGCGACGGCAAATGTAGATTTATTTCCAGATTTAAAAATTGATTTAGTGGCTGATAGGTCTTATTCTAATAATTTTTCAGAACAGTATAATGTTTTAGACGGACAGTATTATTCGCTTTCCCCTTATACCTACGGTCTTTTTTCTATTTCTACAGTTCTGATAAAAACAGCGTTTTCGACCAGTGACGAACGTTCTTCTGCAGCATTTGATGAATTCAGAGCTAATAGACTTGTAGTGGCAAACCGATTAGCTTTCCAGCGAGGTATAGATGTCAATAACCCGAGTAACCTTGATTCGGATGGATATCCGATAGGATTTAGTAAAGGCAATCAAGCCGTATTATTGCCTGCTTTTATGGCTGCCTATTCAGGAAGTGATCCATCAGGCGTCTCTCTTGGCATTTTTAGAAGCGCCCCTATTCCGAACTGGGCAGTAAAGTATAATGGGTTGATGCGTTATGACTTGTTCAAAAGGAACTTTAAAAGGTTCTCTTTGCAACATAATTACAGGGCATCTTATACCATTAATCAGTATCGGTCTAATTTTGATTATGATAAAACACCGAATGGAGTTGATGCGAGTGGTGACTTTTTTAATAAAACAATAATGTCTAATATCAACTTGGTTGAGCAGTTCAGTCCGCTTATTCGAATGGATTTTGAATTAAAAAGTTCATTAAAGATACTTACTGAGATTAAGAAAGACCGAGCGTTGTCAATGAGTTTTGACAATAATTTATTGACGGAAGTACAGGGAATAGAATATGTTGTTGGAGTAGGGTATCGTTTTAAGGATGTAATTTTTAGTTCTAGGTTGGCAGATAACCCTTCGGGTATTATTAAAGGGGATATCAATATGAAAGCAGACTTCTCCTATCGTAACAACCAAACCATAGTAAGATATTTAGATTATGACAACAATCAATTAGCTGGGGGGCAAAATATCTGGTCTTTAAAATTGACGGCAGATTATGCCTTCAGTAAAAACCTGACTGCTATTTTCTATTATGATCACTCTTTTTCAAAAGCAGTAATATCTACCTCGTTCCCACTTACAAACATTCGGTCAGGATTTACGCTTCGATATAATTTTGGAAATTAAATTTATTAAAATCTGAACTATATTTGAATAGAAGAGTGTTACATTTGCGAGACAATAATCAAATTATCAATTATCAACAAATATTTAATATGAATATACCAGCAGATTTAAAGTATACTAAAGATCACGAATGGGTTAGTTTAGAAGGTGACGTGGCAACTGTAGGAATAACCCATTTTGCTCAAAAAGAATTAGGGGATATCGTTTATGTTGAAGTGGAAACTTTAGATCAAACTTTGGAAAAAGATGAGGTCTTTGGTACTGTGGAAGCTGTTAAAACAGTGTCTGATTTGTTTTTACCAGTAGCAGGAGAAATTGTTGAATTCAACGATGCTTTAGAAGGTACGCCGGAAGCTGTGAACGCTGATCCTTATGGTGCTGGATGGATGATAAAAATTAAAGTTTCAAATGTTGCGGATTACGATTCTTTGCTTTCAAGTGAGGCTTACAAAGAACTTATAGGTGCTTAAACAAATAGTTTTTTGGATTGCTTTATTTTGGACGGGAGTTATTCTTTTTTTAAGTTTAGTTCAATCAGATGAGCTTCCGGCAGTGAATATTGAAAATTTGGATAAAGTAGTTCATGCTTTTTTTCACTTTGTATTCACGTCCCTTTGGATTTTGTTTTTTAAAACGCAAATAAAAGACCCTGATAGTTATAAGCCTTATATTATTTCATTTTTGTTTTCTGTCCTTTTTGGAGTGACAGTAGAAATGTTACAAGGACAATATACCACCACCAGAAAAGAGGATGCATTGGATGTAGCTGCAAATATGGTCGGAGCGGCTTTAGCGGTGTTTTCAATTATTTTATATTTTAAAAATAGGTGCTCAAATAAAAGTTGATACAAATAGTAGTCCCACCTCGGTGGGATTTTTTGTGTTAAAGAAGTAATTCTTTTTGTTTTATAATTTAATTTTCATCAGATTTTAGTAGTTTTATTCCGTCCTTATCATGAAGGTCTAGAATTCAAATTAATAGCTGCAGATTTTGTCTTTAAACGGAACTGTTTCGATAAAACTAATCTTAATTTAATATGTATTTTTACAACCTATTAAATTATCATTTATACTTAAACCAGTAGAATAATGAACATCAAAAAATATTTAGATTCGACCTATTTGAAAACGGCGGATCAGGCAGGACTTGATAAGGAAGGTAATATTAAAGTGGTCAAAGGGTTTGTTCAAGAAGCTATTGATGAGCATTTTAAACTGATTATGATTCGCCCTAACATGGTTTCATTGGTCAGACAAATGATCACGGATGCTACTTCAGATTTGCAAATTGGTACTGTTATAGATTTTCCGGATGGGCAGGCAACTATTGATGTTAAATTAGTCGAAGCTAAAAAGGCGATTCAAGATGGAGCGGATGATTTGGATTTTGTCTGTAATTATGAGGCCTTTAAAAATGGCAATATAGATTTAGTTAAAGAAGAGATTCTGAAAGGAACTCAACTTGGTATCGAAAACAATAAAGTGGTAAAATGGATTATTGAGGTCGCCGCATTGAATGATAAGCAAATTATACAATTGACGGCTTTGATTAAAAATGTTGTAATTTCAAATTTTAAGGAGGCTAATTTTGCTTCTGTATTTGTGAAGTCTTCGACTGGGTTTTATAAGACTGAAAATAATTTACCTAATGGCGCAACAATTCCAGTGATTAGTCTAATGTTAGAAAATGCTACACCACTTTCTGTGAAAGCAGCTGGTGGTGTTAGGACTTATGGGGAGGCGGTCGAAATGATTAATTTAGGTGTGAATCGAATAGGGACTTCTGGGGCAAAAGCAATTGCAGATGGAGAAAGCACGAACAGTGGTTACTAATTTTACAATTAAAATCAATATGAAAAAGGGTTTATTCGCTGTATTTTTGTCATTTTTTTCTTTTTTTATGTACTCGCAAGGCCAAGACTTGTTAAAGTCAAATCGTTCTCCAGAGCGTTTTCCTATTTTTCCTCGTTGTGAAAACAGGGAGAATGCGGAATTGGAAAGTTGTTTTTACAATGAAGTTCAAGATTTTGTTTTTCGCAATTTTGTGGTACCCGAAGACCTGATTGAAAACGATTTTCAAGGAAATGTAAAAGTGCTTTTTGAGGTAGATGCAAATGGTGTTTTCAAAGTAATTTATGTCAATGCAATTGATGAGGAATTATTAGCAGAAGCGAAAAGAGTTTTTGCTAAATTTCCCAAAATCACTCCCTCGACCTACAACGGCAGGTCAGTCTATTCAAAATACAATATTACTATTTCAATTCCATTGAAAAGTGCTGAAACAAGAGCGGGCGAGGTATTGGCTCGAGCCGAGATAATACAAAGCAAAACAAAGCAGTTAACGGAATTAGATAGTATGGTTTATAAGAAATACAATAATCCAGAGTATGATAGCCATTTAAATATCCCTTTTTCTCATAGTTATTACGCGCAATTTGATGGCGCGTTAAACCGTGTAGGGAGCAATAGTCACACAGCCTCAAAACCGTACACGTATACTGAGGTGTCAAAGTATTATGATGTTAAAGCGGCAAATGAAAA
Source organism: Flavobacterium sp. ACAM 123 (assembly GCF_000264055.1). Classification (GTDB taxonomy): domain Bacteria; phylum Bacteroidota; class Bacteroidia; order Flavobacteriales; family Flavobacteriaceae; genus Flavobacterium. The sequence goes on from NZ_AJXL01000002.1 coordinate 21,726, forward strand.
ACTTAAAAAAAATGTTTCTGGTTGGTGGGCCAAAAAGTTGTGGAATGAAAATACAGTTGAAATTCAAGGAGACGGCTATTGGTTGTCATTAAATCCAATATTAGATTTACAAGTAGGTAAAGCTTCTCATAGCGACGTTTCCTATACGTATGTCAATACACGCGCACTTAATTTTAGAGGGGGTCTTGGAGATAAACTTAATTTTACTACAACCGTATTTGAAAGCCAAGGACGTTTTGCAGATTATTTTAATAGTTATGCCGAATCGATAAAACCTGCAGGTGGTAATCCAGCAATTATTCCTGGAATGGGGATTGCTAAAAATTTTAAAACGGACTCCTACGATTTTCCTTTGGCGGAAGCTAATTTGACATTGACGGCAAGCAAGCATATTGATTTGCAATTGGGATATGGAAGGAATTTTATTGGCGACGGATATCGCTCGCTGTTGGAAAGTGATGGAGCCAATCCCTATCCTTACTTTAAAGTAAACACTAATTTTTGGAAAATAAAATATACGAATACGTACATGTGGCTCAAAGACGTTCGTCCGGAAGTTACTTTGGAAAGAACCTATGCGACTAAGTTTATGGCAAACCACTATTTGAGTTGGAATATATCTAACAGATTGAATCTTGGCTTCTTTGAATCAGTTATATGGACCAACACCAATGACAGGGGTTTTGACGCCAGTTTTGTCAATCCGATTGTATTTTATAGATCAGTTGAGTTTGCGTCTTCAGCCAGAACAGGAAATGCGCTATTAGGACTTACATACAAGTATAAGTGGAGCGATAAAATTAATGTATACGGCCAATTTTTATTAGATGAATTTTCTTTGGGAGATATAAAAAGACAAGATAATAGTTGGAAAAATAAGTATGGGTATCAGTTGGGAGTTAAATACTATAATGCATTTCAGGTTGATAATTTATTATTACAGTTAGAGTACAATCATGTGCGTCCCTATGTGTATAGTCATAGTGTGCCAATTACAAATTACGGACACAATAATCAAAGCATTGGTCATCAATGGGGCGGAAACTTTAAAGAATTTATTGCTATTGCGCGTTACCACAAAGGCAGGTATTTCGCTGATGCAAAAGTTACGGCGGGTACCCGTGGTCTCGACTTTGACACTGCCGATGACCGCAACAACTACGGTGGGAATATATACAAGGATTATGATGAAAACAGACCATTTGACCGTGGTGTAAAAGTGGGGCAGGGAAATAAAACGTCTCTTTTTATAGCGGATATTCAAGGAGGGTATTTAGTAAATCCCACTACTAATTTAAAAATTTACGGTAGTTATATTTACAGGAGTTTTGATCCTACGAAGAATACGGTAACAAAATTTAACGAGAGTACCAGTTGGTTTACTTTGGGACTGCGTGCCGACGTCTTTAATTGGTATTTTGATTACTAAAGCTCCTTTTAGGCAACTGCCTTTGTAATTCAAAATAAAATGCCTCATTTTGTAAATAGGGGCGGTTTTTTCTATAAATATTACTTTAAAAAAATCTAAAATCTTCATTCCGATTTCTATCAGTAAGTTGTACCTTTGCAACAGTTTTAGAAAACCTAATGAAAACCGCATTGAATAGTTCGTCAAATACATTTTCCCTTAAAACTGTTTTTTTGGATTTTAAAGAAATCACGAAGGCTGGATTAGCCATAAGTGTTTTATTTTCCTCTATTGCAGGATACTTTTTGGGTTTTAGTAAGGAGCATCCCTTTCAGTGGTCTGTATTGATAATGCTGGCTATCGGTGGATATTGTATGGTGGGTGCTTCAAATGCATTCAATCAGGTAATAGAAAAGGATTTAGATGCCTTAATGGATAGAACTAAAAATCGTCCTGTTCCGACGGGAAGAATGTCTACTTTTTCAGCCGTGGTCGTAGCGAGCCTACTAACTATAATTGGAATCACATTGTTATATATGATCAATCCTAAGACAGCGATGTTTGGTGCGATTTCTATATTTTTATATACAAGTGTTTATACTCCCTTGAAAACGGTGACATCACTATCTGTTTTTGTGGGTGCCTTTCCTGGAGCGATTCCGTTCATGTTAGGTTGGGTAGCAGCAACGGGTGATTTCGGAATAGAAGCGGGAACGTTATTTTTAATTCAGTTTTTTTGGCAATTTCCTCATTTTTGGTCAATAGGTTGGTTGTTGTATGAAGATTACGAAAAAGCAGGGTTTTTTATGTTGCCAACAGGAAAAAAAGATAAAGGTACTGCTTTGCAGGTTATTTTGTACACAGTATGGCTTATTATAGCTTCATTGTTGCCCTCGTTAGGGTATACCGGGAAGTTATTTATTTCGCCTCTGGCCGCAGTAGTTATTTTTTTATTGGGTGTGTGGATGTTGTTTTATGCAGTAAAACTTTATAAGTTAAGAACAGCAAAAGCAGCGAAAACCTTAATGCTGGTTAGTGTTGGGTACATCACCTTGTTACAATTAGTGTATATAATTGATAAATTTTTGAGATAGTTATGGAAGTTACAATGACAAGAGAAGAATATAAATCGAGAACAGGAAGGTCATATAAATTGATTTTGTTGTTTTCTATGGTCAGCATGACCATGATGTTTGCAGGTCTTACCAGTGCTTTTGTGGTAAGTAAATCTAGAGTAGATTGGTTGAAAGATTTTGAATTACCATCGGCTTTTTATTTCAGTACTTTGGTGATAATTGGTTGTAGTGTTACCTTTCATTTGGCCAAAAAAGCAATTCAAAAAGACAACAAAAAGGCTACAACTACATTTCTTTTTACGACATTAGTATTGGGAATATTGTTTGTAATTTTACAGTTTGTAGGCTTTGACCAGATAGTGCAACAGGGGTATTATTTTACAGGAAGTGAGAGTACGATTACAACTACGTTTCTTTATGTCGTAGCTGTGGTACACTTACTGCACCTCGCTGGCGGCTTGATTTCATTGTTGATTATAATTTATAATCATTTTAAACAAAAATACAATTCGAGTCAAACTCTTGGAATAGAACTAGGTGCAATGTACTGGCACTTTCTTGATTTCTTGTGGATTTATTTATTTGTATTTTTATATTTCTTTAAATAAGAAAAAAACGTAAATTTGAGAACTTTTTAACGAATAACTTTTATGGGATCTACAGTTACTGCTGGGAATAGCAAAGAAAAAACTTGGGGAGGCGGCAATGAGCCAATGGGAGCAAGTTATGGTAAATTAATGATGTGGTTTTTTATTGTATCAGATGCTTTAACGTTCTCTGCATTTTTAGCGGCTTACGGGTTTTCTAGGTTTAAATTTATTGAGACATGGCCATTGGCAGATGAAGTGTTTACGCACTTTCCTTTCATGCATGGTGTATCAGCGCCTATGTACTATGTTGCATTGATGACTTTTATTTTGATTTTTTCATCAGTAACAATGGTTTTGGCTGTTGATGCGGGTCATCAAATGAAAAAAGATAAAGTCGTTCTGTACATGTTTTTGACCATCCTTGGTGGAGGAATCTTTGTAGGATCCCAAGCTTGGGAATGGAAGAATTTCATCACCGGGGAGTATGGCGCAATCGAGACAAAAGGAGGTAGTTTGCTCCAATTTGTTGATAAGGAAGGCAAACGTGTAGCTCTTGCAGATTTTGCAGCGAATTTACATGACGCAAGAGAGCAATTGACTCCAGATAAAGCAAAGTGGTTCATGAGTGAGCCAGCTTTACCGTCTTTTTCGGTAGCGGAGGTTCAGGCAGGTTTTAAATCCCATCCAGATATACTGGTACGAACAGAGGTGTTGACTGCTGAAAAGCAAAAAACAATTCTATCAAGAGAGGAATCTGAATTAAGATTGAGTGAGGCGCATTATGTTGTTGAGGGTGCTAATCTCAAAAGGAATGAGTATGGTAGTAAGTTGTTTGCCGATTTCTTTTTCTTTATAACAGGTTTTCACGGTGTTCACGTTCTATCAGGTGTTATTATAAATATCATTATATTTTTTAATGTTCTGAGTGGAACCTATGAGAAAAGAGGAAGTTACGAAATGGTCGAAAAAGTTGGTTTATACTGGCACTTCGTCGATTTAGTTTGGGTATTTGTATTTACGGTTTTCTATCTAGTTTAATTTTCAAAAGTTTTTATTATGTCACACGAACACGAATTTGTATCTAATACCAGCAAAATCTGGAAAGTTTTCGGAATATTATCTTTGGTTACTATCATAGAGGTAATTTTAGGTATTCTTAAGCCAGACGCATTGCAGTTCAGCAATTTTATGGGGATGAATCTGCTTAATTGGATATTTTATGCCCTTACGGTTTACAAGGCATATTATATTGTTTATTCATTTATGCACATGGACGGTGAAAAAACGGCTTTGAGATATGCAGTTGTACTGCCGGTAATATTTTTAATTTTATATATTCTCTTCATTCTTTTGACTGAAGGTAACTATATATATGGGGTTTTTAAAAATTCGACTATAAAATGGAATTTTTAACAATATATTAATTCACAAAAAGGTGCGCTTTGCGTGCCTTTTTTTATTTTTGCACTTTAAATAGTATTTTAAGTATAATGAAAAAAAATATAGTTCTTTTCGTACTTTTTGTTTTGCCAATAGTAGCGTATCTTTTCTTTGCTACCGGAGTAAATGGTTTTACAAAATTGCCTGTAATTACTCCTAAAGTCAATGACTTTGGGGATTGGAAGTCTTTAGACGGAAAAAAAATTACTTTAAATGATAAAATCACCGTTTTAGGTTTTGGCGGTTCTAGTATTTTGGAAAACCGGGGTAACCTTTTTAATCTTAATCAAAAAATTTATCAACGTTATCATACTTTCAAGGACGTGCAGTTTGTGATGATTTGCCCTTTGGGTACAGAGAGCGATATTAAAAGTATTTTTGACGCTTTAGAGGAGTTCACAGATTTGGCGCAATGGCATTTTTTGTTTGCTACACCCCAAGAGATCAATTCCTATTATTCGCAATTAAAGTTAGTTGGAAAATTAGATGCTAATGCTGGTACTCCTGATGTTTATATTCTAGACAAGGAGAGAAATCTTAGAGGAAGAAAGAAGGTAAAAGATTATAAGGAGGGATATAGTACTTTTAGTCCTGCTGAATTGAGTAATGAGATGTTAGATGATTTTAAAGTTATTCTATACGAATACAGAGCAGCACTCAAGAAAAATCGTAATGCTACAAAGCAACTATAAATTTAAGTTATATGTTTAAAAATAAATCTTACATCGGAATTTCGTTTATTATACTAATTTTCGGAATATACGCAGTGCCTAAAATAATATCCCGAATACAAAACGGTGAAATTGTAAAAGGGGACCGGCTGGACAACGTTACAAATACAAATGTATCAGAGGATAAGTTGACAAAAATAGGGCCGGCACCTAAATTTGAATTAATCAATCAAGATGGCTTGAAAATTACTAATGAAAGCTACAAAGGGAAAGTTTATGTTTTAGAATTTTTCTTCACTACTTGCCCCTCCATTTGTCCTAAAATGAATCAAAGCATGTTGTTGATCGAGAAAAAATTCTTTGGTAATCCAAATTTTGGAATAGTGTCAATCACTATCGATCCTAAACACGACACTCCTGAAGTCTTGAAAGCACATGCTAAGCTTTTGGGTGTTAAATCCTCAAATTGGAACTTTTTAACCGGTGATCGGGACGAAATTTACGATTTAGCGAATAAAGGCTTCAATCTATATGCTGGAGAAAATAGTAAGGTCAACGGTGGCTTTGAGCATTCTGGTTTGTTTGCCTTGATTGATAAAAATGGAGACATTCGTTGTAGAAAAGATGATTTTGGAAATCCGATCCTTTATTATGATGGTTTAGAAAAAAAAGGAGTTAGAGATATTCAACAAGATATTAATGTTTTATTAAAAGAATAAGCAAGATGAGCGAATTAAGTTTAGAGCAGAAATATAATAAATGGATCATAGCGGTATCCATAATAATACCAATCGCAGTCGCGTTTCTTTTTGGAGTTAAACTTAAAGATTTTGGTTATGATGTTGAACCGCTTTCTTTTTTACCGCCTATATATGCTACTACAAATGGTATTACAGCTGTGTTGTTGATTGCTGGTGTCGTTTCGATCAAAAATGGAAAGAGAAGACTTCATCAGTCGTTAATGACCAGCGCCGTCGCGTTATCTGTCGCTTTCCTTGTAATGTACGTGGCCTATCATATGACTGCTGATTCCACGAAGTTTGGTGGCGATGGAGTTATCAAATATGTTTATTATTTTATATTAGTGACGCACATTGTGTTGTCCATTATAATTATTCCTTTAGTTCTGATTACCTATGTACGTGCTTGGGCGCAGGTTTTTGATAAGCATAAGAAAATAGCTCGAATTACCTTCCCCATCTGGCTTTATGTTGCTGTCACAGGTGTTGTTGTTTATTTAATGATATCACCCTACTATGTTAGATAAGACAAAAGGAAATAGAAAGTTAGAAAACAGAGTTATGAAAAAGAGAATTACAATATTATTTTTTATCTTATCCTTCTTTTTCTCTCTAGATGTTGGGGCGCAATGCGCCATGTGTAGAGCTGCATTAGGAGGAGAGTCTAATACTGCTCAGGCGCAGGCAGTGAATGACGGTATCGTCTATTTAATGGCGGTTCCCTATGTTTTAGTTGCAGGAATTGGTTATGCTGTGTATCGCATGAGGAAAAATAAAAAAATGAATTAAGCAGGCCGACTCTTATTTTAAGCCATCAATCGAAATATTAACTTCACCGTTCACGGTAATGGAGGCTATAATAGCATTATTCGTTAACTGAACTTTGCGGAATTGGATGTTTTCCATCTTTCCATTTACAAAAACACCCGGCATAGGGGAATAATTTCTTAGATAACTCATTATGGTTTTTTTTCCTTCATCTAAATTAGCTTGAATTGAATAGCGACAATTTTGTTTTATTTTTCGAAGGACTAATCCTTGGACAAGCCAGTTAGCGCTGCGCATTAATTTGTTTTTAGTATCCAGAACGTAATCTAAATCTTCAAAATATATTTCTTTAGAGTTTTCATCATATTGAGGAAAACCAGATAAATAGATTTTACCGTTTACAGATCCAGATAAATCTAAAGCAATAACTATTTTACCGTTTTTGTGCCAAATCGCAACATCCTGTACTTTTACTTTTTTGTTTCCCGAGATAAATTCCTGTCCCTCGAAATTTTTCTTCATGACCTGAGAAGCGTCGTTGTAAGTGGAGACAGCCACGATATTAGCTGAAATCTGGTTGGGAATTTTAGTTACAGTTTTTAAAATGATTTTATTCAAGTCAAATTTGGATTCGGGTTGTTGACCTACCAGGGTTTCCATATTGCACTTCATTCCCATTTGCAGTAAAAACTGATCCTTCTTTAATTTCGACGCCGTGCTATAAATTTCCAAAGGAACGATTCTTAACCAACTTTCATAGTCGTCGTTCATTTTAAAAGGCACACTGACTGCTTCTAGTGCAGTCAATACAGTTGGTTTAAAGTCCATTGATTTACCTACGGCTTCATCAATTTTTTGTTCTATTTTCGTCTTAAATAGTTTTATTGCTGGATTGATTAGGTACGTAACCGGAATATTTTTTCCAAAAATAGTTGCAGTAGGACTTTCATTCCATTCTAAAGAACTTAGTTCAGTTTCGGTATTTAATTTCCAATTACTTAAACTGACGTCGCTCATTAAAGTTATTATTCCATTAAGGTTAAATTCTTGGGTTTTGTAAAATGAAGTTCCTAAAGTTTTTGTTCCTATTCTGTATTTCACCAAAACTTTTAGTGGTAAGGTAGTTTTAATTCTGTCTCTTGATTTTTCATTGGTGCTTTCAATAGTGATTGGAGCCAGTTTCCATACTTGCATTTCGATATTATCATCTTCGACGTTGTCGTCTTTGTATATTAATCCATTTAAAAGTGCGTTAGTTTGGTTCTCAATGTCCTTCAGTTTTACGGTTATTGGTAAATTGATAAAGGAAGGAGTATTTTCATAAATGATAGGGCTTGCGTCTTCTGGTTCCGGTGTTAAAGACAATATTTTTTGTGCGGGAGAGCAGCTAGAAAAAAGCACAAATGCGAGCGAAATAAGCAAGAAGGAAGCTGGTTTTGACATTTGTTTTGATTTTATTCGACAAAATTAGTGAAACGAATATATTTTTTTGTTTTTTTGTAACAAAAGCAGATTTTAAATGTCTAATTATTTTTATGTGTGAGGTTAAATCCGTTCACGTTTTGTATTTTTATTCAAAATAAAGGGAAAGGAAAAGTTTTTTTGCACTCCTTACATTACAATTTATTTAAAAAATTATGTCAAACAAAATTTATTTTAGTCTGTTTTTATTAGTAATTTATAGCTTGTCTTCTAATGCTCAAACTAAAAAGTGGACATTACGGGAATGTGTAGATTATGCATTAGAAAATAATATATCAGTTAAACAAACCGAGTTAGATATCAAAACGTCTGTGATTGATAAAAGGGGAGCAATAGGGAGTTTTCTCCCTTCAGTAAATGCTAATGCATCCCACTCGTGGAATATTGGTTTAAACCAAGATATAACAACGGGACTTTTACAAAATCAAACCACCCAGTTTACCTCTGCCGGGGCTACCCTAGCGGTTGACATTTATAAAGGCTTGCAGAATCAAAATACCCTTAGAAGAGCAAACCTTTCGATAGTTGCGGCTAAATATCAGTTGCTGAAAATGCAGGAAGATATTGCGCTTAATGTGGCTAATGCTTTTTTGCAAGTGCTTTTCAATAAAGAAAATTTAAAGGTGCAAACAGTGCAAATGGGTATTAATGAAAAGCAGTTAATTCGTTCTCAGGAATTAGTTAATGCTGGGACAATACCCAAAGGCGATTTGTTAGATATTAAAGCAACTTTGGCATCCGATAATCAAAGAGTAATTACTGCCGAGAATTCTTTATTGATTTCCAAGTTGAGTTTAGCTCAATTATTGCAATTAACAAATTTTCAGGATTTTGATGTTGTTGATGATACGGAGGTGAAAGATGAAAATAGTATATTATTGCAAAGTCCAACAGCTATTTACGATAAAGCAAAAGAGCAGCGAACGGAGTTGAAAATAGCTCAGACTAATCTCGAAATAGCCGAAAAAAATGTGGCTATCGCAAAAGGGGCTTATCAACCAACTTTACGAGGGTTCTATAATTTCAACACTAGGATTTCTTATGCTGATATTGCTTTGCGAGACAATAGTGGTAATGTAATTGGAACGTATTCGCCTCCTGCGTTTTTCACGCAATTCAATGACAACAAAGGGCAATCGTTTGGAGCACAGCTATCAATTCCTGTTTTTAATGGCTTTTCAGCTCGAAATAACGTAGAGCGTTCAAAAGTAAGTTTAGAGAAATCTAAAATTGCTGTAGAGCAACAAGATTTAGATTTGCAAAGAAATGTTTATGTTGCATTTACGGATGCAAGAGGTGCGTTAAATGCTCATGAGTCAGCGATAGTAGCATTAGAGTCTAGGCAGGAAGCTTATAATTATGCAAAAGAAAGATTTGATGTTGGCTTGATGAATTCTTTCGATTTAAACCAATCTCAAACCTTACTGTCTAACGCACAATCTGATGTGATTAGGACTAAATACGATTATATTTTCAAAATCAAAATATTAGAATTCTATTTTGGAATTCCTATCATTAAAAATTAATACATTATGTCAAAGAAATCAATTTATCTATTAATAGGCGGTGCCATTCTCGTTATAGCTTTATTAATTATTCTTTCAAAAACAGGAGTTATTGGAAATAAAAATGAAGGTAAAGAAGTTGAAACAACCATCGTCAATGCAACAACTATAGTCGAAACGGTGTCAGCTACTGGTAAAATTCAGCCCGAAATTGAAGTGAAAATTTCATCGGAGGTTTCCGGGGAAATCATTTCGTTGTCTGTTGTAGAAGGGCAGGTGGTTAAAAAAGGAGATTTATTAGTTAAGATAAACCCAGATCTATATACCTCTAGTTTAAACAGAACAATTGCTGGTTTATCAGGGTCAAAAGCCGGATTGTCGCAAGCTGAAGCCCAATTTAAGGAAGCTAAAGCAAGTTATGAAAGAAATAAAACATTATTTCAAAAAGGGATAATTTCTAAGTCAGATTGGGATAAATCAATTGCTTCTTTTGAAGTGGCAAAAGCTGCGAAAGAGTCTGCTTATTTTAGTGTAAAAAGTGCTTCAGCTTCCGTAAATGAAGCGCGAGATAATTTAGGGAGGACCGTTATTTATGCTCCTGCAGACGGGACTATTTCTGTGCTAAATGTAGAGCTAGGTGAAAGGGTGTTAGGGACGCAACAAATGACTGGTACTGAGATTTTGAGAGTTGCGAACTTGAACAATATGGAAGTTGAAGTAGATGTAAATGAAAATGATATTGTAAAAATAAAAGTAGGTGATGCGGCTAAGGTAGAGGTTGATGCTTATTTGAAAAAACAATTTAGTGGTGTAGTGACCAGTATTTCTAATTCGGCCAGTTCCTCATTAACAGCAGACCAAGTAACTAATTTTAAAGTGAAAGTTAGAATACTTAAAGAGTCATACTTGGATTTATTGGAAGGGAAACCTGCCGCTTATTCTCCTTTTAGACCTGGAATGACAGCAACGGTTGATATTATCACTAAAACAAAGAAGAGTGTACTGGCGGTGCCAATAAGTTCGGTAGTCATAAAATCAGATACATCGGCGGTTAGTGATGTAAAAGTAGTGGAGGAGCCATTAGATGATAAAAAGGAAGCTCCTAAAAGCGATAAGAAATTTGAATGTGTTTTTGTGAAAGTTGGAGGTAAGGCTAAAATACGCGTCATCAAAACCGGAATTCAAGATGATACTAATATCGAAGTGAAGAGTGGTCTAAAAAAAGGAGATGTTGTCATTACGGGGCCATACACGACTGTTTCTAAAGAATTGAATTCTGGTGATATGGTATTTGTCAAATCAGAAAACGATAAAGAAAAAGGCAAGTAGTTTTATTTTAGAGTGGTACTTTTGCCGGTAAATAATTAAATCTTAAATAGAAAAGTATTGGCCTATATTCTAAACATCGAAACTTCAACTAAAAATTGTTCGGTAACAATTGCTGAAAATGGAGAAACCATCATCTGTAAAGAAATTGCAGAAGAAGGTTATTCTCATGCTGAACGACTGCATGTGTTTATTGAAGCAAGTTTAAAAGAAGCGGGAATTGTATACAAAGATTTATCAGCCATTGCGGTAAGTCAGGGTCCGGGGTCTTATACCGGACTTCGTATTGGCGTCTCTGCAGCTAAGGGTTTCTGTTACGCATTAAGTATTCCTTTAATAGCAGTAGATACTTTGCAAATATTAGCAGCTCAGGCGTCCGTTTCCGACGGATTAATCATCCCGATGATTGATGCTAGAAGAATGGAGGTGTATAGCGCGATTTTTACTCCAGAATTAGAAAACAAAAGGGAAACTCGTGCTGAAATTATTGATGAAAAGTCATTTGAAGAGTTGGAGGGGCCTGTTTATTTTATAGGGGATTGCACTGAGAAGGGGCAAACTGTTTTAACAAAAATAAACTTTACGTTCTTAGAAGAAATTAAATACCCTTCCGCAAACGAAATGAGCGGGCTGAGTTTCGAAAAGTATAAAAAAAGCGACACTGTAGATGTCGCTTATTTTGAGCCTTTTTATCTAAAAGATTTTATGGTAACTACGTCAAAAAAAAAGGTTTAGCCGTTACTTATCAATTTTAGAGATTTCTTTTAAATAAGGCTGTATTATAATTCCTGCTGCATCAAAAGCTATTTTGCAACTCTCTAGAGTTTCAGTAAAAACAGCACCAAAATCTTCGCGGGTTGCCCAAGGGCGTACCGCCATTTCGATGGCGCTGTCGGTTAGGTTTTTTACAAAAACTTCTGGTTGGGGTGTTTGAAGTACCTTTGGGTTTTCGTTTAAGATTGACAGAATCAAATCTTTCGCTTTTTTAATATCTGAATCATAAGAAATTGCAAAGGTTAGATCAGCTCTTCTGAATTTTTCTAGAGAATAGTTAATGATATTGCCGTTAGATAAAATACCGTTAGGAATAAATACCGTTTGGTTATTTGGTGTAATCAATTTAGTTACAAAAATTTGAATTTCGCTAACTGTAGCAAAAACGCCTTGTGCTTCTATGGTATGCCCTACCTTAAAGGGTTTAAAAACAATGATTAGCATTCCTCCTGCAAAATTAGATAGCGAACCCTGAAGAGAGAGCCCTATTGCCAGTCCCATTGCACCAAGTATAGCCACAAAAGAGGAAGTTTCTACTCCTAACTTGGATATGAATGTCACAAATAATAATACTCGTAAAACCCAAAGTAGAATATCGCTTAGGAAGTTAGTCAGAGTTGGGTCTAACTCCCTCTTGACCATTATCTTTTTAATTATTTTATTGATCACTCTTATGACATAAATGCCTGCCAATAATATGAGAAATGCCGAAATCAAGTTTGGCGAGTATTCAACAAAAGCTTTTACGAAGTTACTAGCGTAATGAGTAACATATTTTGGGTCTAAATACATTGTAAGATAATAAAAAACCCTCTCAAAAAAAAGGTCTATGTTTATGTCGCAAAAATACGGATTATTATTATTTAAAAACTAATCAGTATTTTCTTCAATTCTATGATTAAATTTTTATGAAGTGCTCTCCTTGTTTAAAGGCTGTTTGATATCATTATATTAGCCTGTGATTCACTAGAGTCGACGCTTACGGCTTCTATTTCTTTGAAAGCAGCAGGCCTTTCTTTTACCGTTTTAACGATTTTTAATACAGTGATACTTGTCTCTTCCGTTTTTTTCTATGGACATCCCTGCAAATACCTCCGCTTTTCCATATACGGGAATTCATTTTCTTGTGCATTTACGAAAGTTATACTAAACGAATTTATTTTTTAGTCCAAATCGGTTTTGTACGATGTCAATGTAATAAGAAAATAGTACGATGTAATTGTTCTATATCAAATACACAAGTGGTAGTAATTCTGCTTTAACATCGAAATTATCTGTGTTTTCTATGGCGGAGCTATATTCTTTTTTTAAAAAAATGATACTGCCAAAGCTCTTGCTGTTACATTACATTGGCACATATTTTTTTATTTAGAAATTGAAAGACTTGAGTAATGTTGTTCTGATAATAAGCATCAGAAGTCAATTATTTTATTTCTAAAAAAAAACATAAAGGGTTTCATGAGTTTTTAGAATATTTTTTAAAAACAGAACAAATAAAAAAAGCGCCTCTTACGAAACGCTTAATTTATTTTTGCAAATTGGACTATTCAAGTTCAAAAGTCACTTTAATAGTAGCTCTGTATTCGGAAATTTTACCTTCTGATACAGCGGCACTTTGGTTTTTAATATACACCGACTTTATGTTTTTCAACGATTTTGAAGCTTTAGTAACCGCTTTTTGTGTCGCATCTTCCCAACTAATAGTTGAACTGGCGAGTAATTCAATAACTTTTAATACTGACATAATTTCTATTTTTTAAGTTGAACTTAAATTTAGCAATTATTTACGAAATATACATTCAAAAGCACATTAATATTTTTTAAAATATACGTTGTCAGTCAGTTATGTTATTTTTACAGTTATACTATTTATGCATTTACTGCTTCTACTTGAATTTTTTCATCGTTCAACATGCTCTTTAACATGTTTTCAATACCGGACTTTAGGGTAAATGTTGAGGATGGACAACCACTGCAAGCTCCTTGAAGTATTACTTTTACAATTTTATCTTTTTCGTTATAGGAATCAAAAACAATATTTCCACCATCAGCTGCAACAGCAGGCTTCACATATTCCTCTAATATATTGATGATTTGTTGTGATGTGACATCTAAATTGTCAAACTCCTGTGTTTTATTATTTTCTTTTTTGTCAACGGCAGCAGCGGCAAGCATCGTTTCATCGAGTACTATTCCGCCATTTTCAATGAATTGTTTAATAAAGCTTCTTATTTCTAATGTTATTTCTTCCCAGTTGTTGATTTCGTATTTAGTAACAGAAATATAGTTTTCGTCAATAAAAACTTCTTTTACGTAAGAAAATTTAAACAGTTCTTTAGCCAATGGTGAGGCGGCAGTGTCATCAATACTTTTAAACTCTATTGCTTCTTTAGTCAACATGCGACTTACGACAAATTTTAATGCAGCCGGGTTTGGAGTTGTTTCTCCATAAACCGTTATTGGTTGTTTTTTCGTTTTGTTTTCTTCGATGGTAATGATTATTCCTCCATCGTTAACAAAAGTATTTATTTGCTCTGCTACAGCGTCTTTGACATCTTCCCATTCTACGATGTTGTACTTTTCTATGGCAATAAAATTACCCGAGATATAGATTGTTTTTACGAAGGGTAAGTAAAATAGCTTTTGCGCAAGAGGTGATGATTTAGCCTCGTCTATGTTTTTGAATTCGAAACTTTCATTCTGAGTAATAAAATCTTCAAATTCAAATTTAAGTATAGTAGAGTTTTGTGTTTCTTTTATAGTAACTTTTGTCATGATAATTATAAATTTGTACAAATTTACTAAAGTTATTTTGGACGATTAACTATATTTGATTTAATAATGATTAAATTAACTCAATTTTAGTTTTTCAGGGTCTTTTATATCATTTATCAATTGCATTATTGTTCACATTCCACTTAATAGTATTTCAATGTATATCAAACTCAAATTTTTGTTCTTTCTTTTCCTGGTTTCTTCGTACACTTACTCGCAAGAAGGAATAGCAGTCTATTCTGATTATTTATCAGATAATTATTATTTGATCCACCCTTCTATGGCTGGTGCTGCAAATTGTGCCAAGATAAGGTTAACCGCGCGAAAGCAATGGTTCGGACAAGCGGATGCACCGGAACTTCAAACCATTAGTTTTAATGGGAGAGTTAGTGAAAAAGCGGGAGCGGGAGTTATTATTTTTAATGATAAAAATGGGTATCATTCTCAAAAAGGAGTCAAGTTTACTTATGCCTATCACCTTATGTTTTCTAGAGATGAAGTTGATTTAAATCAATTGTCGTTTGGTATTAGTGGCGGATTGATTCAGAGTCAGTTAGATGAAACTAGTTTTTTGCAATCCGGAGACTTTGACCCTATTATTGATGGTACTGTAGTACAGAAGGACTCTTATTTTAATGTAGACATTGGTGCGTCCTACAATCTTTTAGATTTTTATGCACACGGGACAGTCAAAAATGCGCTTGAAACCAGAAGAGATATCTATACCGAGTATGAGAGTGATAATTTGCGAAAATATTTATTGAGTGCTGGTTACATTTTTGGGGATAGCAACAGAATATTATTCGAGCCCTCTCTTTTATTTCAGCTTGTTGAGAAAACCCAAGAGAAATCGATTGATATAAATATGAAGGCCTATAAAAACATGGATTTTGGAACACTATGGGGAGGTTTATCTTATCGACGAAGTTTTGACGGAGCTGAATATAGCAATGCGAACGGCATCTCAAAACAAAAGCTACAATACATAACTCCAATTATAGGGGTTACTTTCAATAACTTCATGTTTGCATATACCTATTCGCATTTGGCTGGGGACGTGAAATTTGATCAAGGAGGCTATCATCAGATTACCTTAGGTGTCAATCTTTTTTGCAAACCCGTGAAGTACGAGTGTTATTGTCCAGCTATCAACTAAATATAGAAACTTTATGTTAATAAAATCTGTAAACGGAAAGTCACCTCGTATACCTGAGGATTGTTTTGTAGCTGATAACGCCACTATCGTTGGCGATGTAAGTTTTGGTGCGTCTTGTAGTGTGTGGTTTAATGCCGTCATTAGAGGCGACGTGAATTTTATTAAAATAGGGAACAAAGTGAATATCCAAGACGGAGCAGTAATTCATTGCACATATAATAAGCACCCTACAATCATAGGTAATAATGTCTCAATTGGACACAATGCAATAGTGCATGGTTGCACGGTTATGGATAATGTATTGATTGGCATGGGAGCGATAGTGATGGATAATTGCTTAATTGAGAGCAATACCATCATAGGTGCCGGTGCCGTTATTACCCAAAACACAACGGTCGAATCTGGATCAATTTGGGCTGGGGTTCCTGCCAGAAAAGTGAAAGACATTGATCAATCAGATTTTGCAGGGGAGATAGAACGCATTTCGAATAATTATGTAATGTATTCTAGCTGGTTCAAAGAAGAGTAGGTTTCCCAGCCTAAAAATCTTTTTCTATGACAATATATCTATTTTCTAAAATTTCCTTTAATACTTTTGGATTTGAGTTCGTATAGAAAATTGGTTGGCTTTTTTTTTCTGTTGTAAATCCCACTTTTTCTTTTAAAAGACTTTCCGTTTGTTTAGCTACAGCTTCACCTGAATCAACAATTTGGATATGATTGGGAAGGATGTCTCTTATTTGTGGAATCAGATAGGGATAATGACTACAGCCCAACACTAGATAGTCGATGTCTGCATCAATCATAGGTGTCAAATAGGAGCGAAGCAAGTCAGTCATTTCTGGTGAATACATTTTCCCGTTTTCTATAAGTGGTACTAATCCATGTCCTACCTGGTCTATTATTTTGGTATTTTCAAACTGTTGTGCCGTTTTATTGAAAAGCTCGCTGATAAGGGTCCCCTGTGTAGCTAGAATGCCAATTTTTCTTGTTTTTGAATTAGTGGCAGCAGGTTTTATGGCAGGTTCTATACCAATAAAAGGAATATCATATTTAGTCCTTAATTCTCGGATAGCATTTGTAGTAGCTGTATTGCAGGCAACAACAATGAGTTTGCAGTTCATCTTAAGCAGAAGATCAGTATTTTTCATGCTTAGGGCGATAATCTCTTGTTTCGATTTTTGGCCATAAGGAGCGTTCTTGCTATCAGCAAGATATATTGTTTTTTCATTCGGAAGGAGATTGTGAATTTCTTTCCATATCGAAGTTCCTCCAATGCCTGAATCAAAAATGCCTATTGCTTGGTTGTTGTCCATTAAAACAAAGTTAAGCGGTATCGACTAATAAACCTAAAGAATTTATGGGACAAAAAAACCGCTCAATCCAGAAGAGGGAGAGCGGTACTTTTATTTTGATTTTTTTGGTTTTTCTAGAAACCTAAATCTTTTTTCACGTCAGCAGTCAAGTTGGGACCGTCAGCAAGTAAAAGAGTAGATCCGTCTAATACATATTGGAATCCTTTTGCTTTAGCTACTTTTTGAATTGAAGCTCTTACTTTCCCCATTAATGGATTTACAATATCAGATTCTTTTTGTTGTAATTCTTTTTGAGCGTTATCTCTGAAATCAACAATTCTTTTTTGCATGTCCTGAACTTCTTTAGAACGATCTCCGTTTATTACATCACTAACGGTAGCGGACTCAGCTTCGTATTTTTTTAATTTTGCTTGGTACTCTTCTACCATTTTTTTGTAATCAGTATCATAAGTTCCGCTTAATTTTTCTAATTGCTTTTGAGCATCTAACATCGCTGGCATTTTGGCCATTATTTCACTAACATCAACGTGAGCTGTTTTTGCTTGTGCACTGGTTGTTTGACTTGCTCCGAAAATGAATATTGCAGCAATTAATAAAGTTTTAATCTGTTTCATCGTTTTTAAAATATTAAGTAATTAATTATTGTTTTAGTTTTAATTGTTCTTCTCTTGCTTTTTTAATTGAATCTCTCTGTTGAAGTATTTTCGTTCTCCTATCTTCCAAAGCTTTCTTACGATCTTCCATCATTTTTTTGCGATCTTCTATCGTTTTGGCTCTTACGTCAATTTGTTCTTGTTTTGTTACGTCGGCTGTTGATTTTGCCTCTTCTGCATTACTTGTACTTTCTTTTGAATCTCCTTTTATCGTAGGGGCAGAAACCGTGCCATTTTTCTTGTCTTCTTTATCGGAAAGCATTTTTTGTCGTCTTTCCTCAAATTCCGCTTTCTTTTTTTCTTGGACTAACTTACGATCTGCAACAATTGAATCTCGTGCAGCTTTTTTATCGTCTAGTATTTTTTGCCTTTCAGATAATAAAGGATTATCTGCAATAGCGTCTTCTCTACTCTCTTTGGCTGTTTCGGCTGCGATTTGTTTTTTTGTTAACTCTTCTCTTTTTTCAGCTCTGTTGAGTACACGAAGTACTTGGTCACTAATATCAAACCTTTTAGCGGCAAATAGCATTGTTAAATCAGACGATTTGTCAAAAATAAAGTCATATCTTTTGGCTTCTGCTATGTCTTGAACTGCGGTGAACACTTGATCTTGTATTGGTTTAACCAAGACAGATTTTTGTAGTATTAAATCACCATTTGCTCCAAATCTTTTTTGCTGAAAATCCAGCATCTCGTTTTCAAGGAACTTAATTTCTAATTCTCTCTCCTCTATGAGTCCTTTTGTAAGCAAAGGTTTTTCGGCGGCAAGAGCTTCTTTTATTTTATTGATTTCGATTTTCTTGGTCTCAATTTCTTGTTTCCATTTTTGTGCTTTTTGTTCCAGTTGGACAGTCGCTTCCGTATAATTGGGTACATTCTGAAGGATATACTCCATGTCTATGTAACCTACTTTTGTTCCTCTGGTTTGCGAATGAATCGTATTTACTACAATCAAGGCTAAAAATAGTATTAAAAAATGTTTTCTCATAACTTTAGAGTATTAGAAAATCGTGATTCAATGTTTTTAAAATTGTTGTCCAATAATGAAATGGGTCTCCCATCCATTGGGTTTAGTCAGCCCTGGTAGCGCATCAAAACCATGACCGAAATCGATACCTAATAGTCCAAATGCTGGCATAAATACTCGTAATCCAACTCCTGCGGAGCGGCTTAAATCAAATGGATTGTAGCTTTTAAAATCTGGATAAGACGAACCTGCTTCTAAAAATCCTAATGCATATATAGATGCAGACGATTTTAAGGTTATAGGATAACGTAATTCCATAGAGAATTTATTGTAAACGGTAGCCCCAAGTTGCTCCCCTCTACTATTTATTGGTGTTAGGGAATTGTTAGGATAACCTCTCAATTGAATTGTTTCTCTACCATCCATCGAGAAATTAGCTAACCCGTCTCCACCTACATAAAATCTTTCAAATGGCACCACACCACGATCTTGATTATAAGCGCCTAAGAATCCAAATTCAGTTAGCGTTCGCAGTACTAATTTACCATAAATTTTTGTGTACCAATCTGCTTTGAACTTTATTTTGTAATATTCTAACCAATTAAATTTCTTTTGATCTACTAAGGCAGGGTCTGCGGCAGCATCTTCAAAGTTAAATACTTTATTTCCGGCAGCATCTATATAATCTCCTATTGCAACTGTATTTCCGTTTGCGTCCACTGTATTTGTTCTATCAACAGTATTTTTTAATTTATATTCTTCTTTGTCTCCTAATGTCGCATAATCTGTTCCGTTTATAAGAGAATAAGGCGCGGTTAGTTTTGCTGATATACTGAACTCTGAACCGTAAGTTGGGAATATAGGATTTACCCCTTTATTACTTCTTGATAATCCAATGGTATAGGCTAAGTTTCTTGATGCTCCATTCCCAAAAGTAAACAGTCCTGTGTTGTAATTGTTCAGATCATAATGTTGGTAACTTAGAGATTGTGATAATACAAAGAAATCATCTGGTACTGTTAGCCTTTTTGCCAATCCAACGGATAATGTCAAGATATTAAAACTTTTCTCCTTGTCTACTCGTTGCGTACGGAAGTCGTTTAGAAATTGTTTACTATAAGAAATCGAAGAACTAAATTGAACTGGTTTTTTTTGTCCAAACCAGGGCTCTGAAAACGAAACACTATAGGTTTGAAAAAACGTACTGGCTTGAAGTCTTAAAGACACTTTTTGACCATCACCCATAGGTAAAGGTTTATAGGCCTCCTTATTTAATAGGTTTCTTGCTGAAAAGTTATTAAAAGACAGTCCTAATGTCCCGATAAAACCGCCACCACCATAACCACCTTGAAGTTCAATCTGGCTGGATCCTTTTTCAACAAGATTGTACTCAATATCAACAGTTCCTGAGGATGCATCTACATTTTTAAATTTAGGGTCGATTGCTTCAGGATCAAAGAAACCCAGTTGGCCAATTTCACGAATGGTTCTAATTAATAAGGCTTTGCTGTATATTTCTCCTGGCTTTGTTCTTAATTCTCGATATATGACGCGGTCATTTGTTTTATCATTCCCTACCACTGTAATTTTATTGAAATAGGCGAGAGGACCTTCGTTAATTCTTATTTCGAAATCGATCGTATCGTTAACCGTTTTCACTTCCACAGCATTTATGTTTGAAAATAAATAGCCATTATCTTGATAAAGATTAGTGATGTCTTCGCCGTCTGGTTTTGACTTATCAGCAATTCTTTTTTCAAGAAGTACTCCATTATAGGTTTCTCCTTTTTTCACACCAACGACGCGACTTAGTAATTGATCCGAATAAACGGTGTTCCCCAAAAATTTAATATCTCCAAAATAATATTTATTTCCTTCCTCTACATTAATTTTTATAGACAAAGCATTTTTATCTTTTAGATAAGTAATGGAGTCAGAAATTATTCTAGCGTCTCTATATCCTTTTTCTTTATAAGAAGCGATTACTTTATCTAAATCGGTTTTGTATTTTGCTTTTATAAATTTTGATGCTTTTAATATACGAAAGAAGTTTTTTTGCTTGGTATCTTTCATCGCTTTCCGCAGCGTTTTATCTGATAATTTGTCGTTACCAATAAAGTCGATTTCATCAATTTTTATTTTTTCGCCTTTATCGATGTTTACAACCATATTTACCTGGTTCACTGAGGATGTATCTGGTACAACGTTTATGTTTACTTTCGTGTTGTAATACCCGTCTTTTTTGTATTTGCTTTCTATGTAATTTTTTGTCGTGGTGATTAAGTTTTCGTTTACGACTTTGCTTTTTGTAAGACCATTATCTTTAATTAAAGCTTCGGTTTTGTTTTTCTTGATTCCAACAAACCTTACGTTATTTAATTTCGGCAATTCTTTGATTTCTAGATCAAGATATATACTGTCTTCTTGTATTCGGTTGATATAAAATGAAATTTCGTCAAAAAGTCCAAGTTTCCCTAACTTTTTGATGGCGCTGCTGATTTCTTCTCCCGGAATTGTAATTTCCTGACCTTTTTCTAGACCAGCAAAAGTGACAACAGTTTGGTCATTGAAACTGATTTTGTTCGTAAGGACAACATCTGCAAGTATGTATTTTTTACCTTGATCGAAAGGAACTTTTTCTTGGGCTTTAACTTGTGAAAAACTTCCTAAAATTAGGAGAGTAAGGACTGCTTTTATACTTTTATTCAACACTAAAAAATTATTTAATTTGTTCACTTGTTTTTCCAAATCTACGTTCTCTTTTTTGATAACTAATGATAGCCTCATATAAATTTTCTTCTTTAAAGTCTGGCCACAATACGTCTGTAAAATACATTTCTGCATAGGCAATTTGCCATAACAAAAAATTACTTATCCTATGTTCTCCGCTTGTTCTTATTAATAAATCTACATCCGGTAAATTTTGCGTGTAAAGATGCTCATTTATAATTGAATCGTCAATACAGTCTATTGAAATTGTATTATTTTTAACTTTATTACAGATGTTTTTTACAGCATTTACTATTTCTTCTCTCGAGCCATAACTCAATGCCAATGTTAATGTCATATGAGTGTTATCCTTAGTTTTATTTATTACATCAAGTAGCTCTTTTTGTGCAGACTGAGGTAGTTTTTCTAAATTACCAATCGTGTTCAATTTGATGTTGTTTTCCAGAAGCGTTGGGAGTTCTTTTTTTAATGATTTTATCAGGATCTTCATTAAAGTATCGACTTCCAGTTTTGGTCGGTTCCAGTTCTCCGTGGAAAAGGCGTAGAGTGTTAAGTTTTCTAAACCTAATTTAGCACAAGCTTTTATTATGGTTTTCACGGATTTTGTACCGCTTTCATGTCCGAAAGCTCTGAGTAGGCCTTGCTGTTTTGCCCATCGTCCATTACCATCCATTATGATGGCTAAATGTTGGGGCAAATTATACTTATCTATATTTTCTAGTAAATTCATTTTTTTATTCTGCACAGTAACATGGTTTTTTTCCAAAGGTATAGGTTAGCGTCAACCCTGAAAAAACATACCAATCATTATTATTTATATTTCCAAATTGTAATGGTTTTAGTCTTTCACTTTTCGGATTGCTTCCGTCCAGATTATCAGTAATACTGTAACGCGTACCCACTTCTAAAGCCAATATTAAACTAGGTGTAATGTTTGATTTTATCCCTACAATCATAGGTATCGCAAATGAATTTGCACGCTCCTCTGTTCTCGTTTCTCCTGATACTACATACAATTCATCGTACCTGAAATAACTAATCCCAGAATACACATAAGGCGTAATTTTACGTTCCAGCTGATGAAGATCAAAATCAAAAAAATTGAATTCAAGGCCTAAAGATACTTCTTTTATACTATTTTCAAAACGATATCCTCTTTGACTTCTGCTGGGTTCTTTTGAATCGAGATCATTTGAGGTGATTTTTGATTGGGTATAAGAAAAACGATAAGCATGCCGTGGGCTTTTGTTCCATTTATATAATATTCCAAAAGCGGGTTCACTAGGGGTGATGTAGGTCGTGGGTCCAACATCTCCTATGTAGTTACTTCCACCCAGAAAAATTCCAACTTCATGTATCTGTGAATACAGGGTCATACTAAGGAATAAGCTTATAAATAAGGCAAAAGTTCTATTCATTTTGAGTAAAATTGCGTGCAAATATAATAATTATCGTTTCGAATCAAAACCGATTAGGTTAAATGTGCCCATTAAATAAAGAATCGGCATCATAATGGATACCAGAGAGGGATTTATTAAAGGCGAAACGAAAAAATGGGATACAATAGTATAGTTTGGCAGGAAAAAAAGTTTAATTTCTTTTGTCTTCACCCCACAATAACTTGGTGCGCAATGTTTTTAGAAATGTTTCTTCAGGGAGTTCCACCATGTTTATTTCAAAAGGGGTTTTTTTAATTGTCAGAATGGATTCGTTCCTTACGGAGGTAATTCTGGAGTCTAATGAAACGAGATAATGCTCTTCACGTCCTGAAACTTTTAATTTGATTTCAGTTTCGTCGGGGATAACCAGTGGTCTTGCATTGAGATTGTGAGGGGCAATCGGCGTGATTACTAGGCTTTTCACGTCAGGAGTTAATATGGGTCCTCCGCAGCTTAGAGAATACCCTGTTGATCCAGTAGGTGTTGAAACAATTAAGCCGTCGGCCCAATAAGAATTTAAAAACTCACCATTAAGATAGGTGTCAATCGTTATCATTGAAGTAGTGTCCTTTCGGCTCACTGAAATTTCATTCATAGCAAAATTAATGTCTTGTAGGGCTTCATTTTTAGGGCTACAAGATAAGCTCAACAATGTTCTTTTGGACAGTGTGTATTTTTTTTCAATCACAATTTGAAGAAATTCATCGATATTCTCTTTTTGCACCGTTGCTAAAAACCCTAATCTACCGGCGTTAATACCTAATATTGGAATTCCGGAATCCCTCACCATCGTTGCTGCTCTTAAAATTGTTCCGTCGCCACCAATGCTGATTAGCATGTCAAAACTTTGATCTAATTCTGTATGGGAAGAAAAGGTACTATATTCTTTTTTTATAATTTGCTTCTCATAAAGAAGCTCCAGAAAAGAAGCTTCGATAACTAACTCTACATTGTTTTTATTAAAAAAAATGAAGATATCTTTTATGATAGGTTCTGTACTATTTTGATAATATTGACCGTATATCGCTACTTTCATTTTATTATTGAGTCGTTTGTTTGTAAAATCGTTGAATTGGCGCAAAGCGTAAATCAGTACCGTGGTAAATAATTACATATTAAGGTATTTGTCTAAATAGTCTGAGCGTTCTTTTAAACTATTGATATAATTGTCTTCTGGGTGTTCTGATATTATTTCATAATTGTACCTTCTGAAAGATTGAATTATTTCATTAATGGCACCCAAACTAATTTTCATCGTCACTTCAATGCTGTTGACATTAGATTCAGAAATAAATAAACCTAAAAGTTTTCCGTTATTGCTTTCCACGATTTGCGTAATCTGACTCATGGAATAATCTAACATTCCTTTTTTTACCTTTATAATTCTTCCTTGTTCTTTTAAAAAGGGAGTTTGGTGAAAAAAGCTCATAATATCGTCTATTTCATAATAGCCAATATAGCTGTTCTTTTCGTCCAAAACAGGAATCAGGTTCGTGTGGTTTTTTGCAAAAACTTCTAATACTTCGAGCCAGATTGAATCTGCTCTTGTGAAAAAGCCCGCAAGAGTATATTTATAATCAATCACTTTTTTGTCGTTATCAAAATTTTCAATGTCCTCAGATGATATACTACCAATGTAGATACCGTCCTCGACAACTGGGAAGTGTGAAAAAGTCAAATCATCAAAAAAGTCTTTAACAGTCGCAATAGTCTCTTGGCTGTCAATGGCTTTATAATCAGTGGTTATGTAGTTTGTAATTTCCATCTTAAATAAATCCTCAATTTTTATGCAAAATAATCAAAAAAAGGCAAAAACGCCTACCTTTTACTTTGTATTTTTGTAGCAATTATATAGTTATTTCATAATCAAACCCTATTCCAATGACAAAGTTAAGTGTAAATATCAACAAAATAGCTACTTTACGTAATGCACGCGGAGGAAATGTACCCGACCTATTAAAAGTGGCCACAGACATTCAAAAATTTGGTGGCCAGGGAATCACCATACACCCACGACCAGATGAGCGCCACATTCGCTATCAGGATGCCCGTGATCTTAAAGCAATCGTATATACTGAATTCAATATAGAAGGAAACCCACAACATAATTTTATCGATTTGGTCTTAGAGTGTAAACCCGAGCAAGTAACCTTAGTCCCCGATGCTATTGGGGCCATAACCTCTTCTGCAGGTTGGGATACGGTGAAAAATCAATCCTATTTAACAGAAATGATTCAAGAGTTTCAGCGCAACGGTATTCGCACTTCTATCTTTGTAGATCCCCATCTCGATATGATAGAAGGGGCCAAGCAAACCGGGACAGACCGCATCGAACTCTATACTGAAGCTTTTGCGCATGAATATGGTTTAGGGAATAAAAGCGGAATTGATCCGTATGTAAAAGCGGCGATTTTAGCTAATCAACTGGGACTGGGAATCAATGCAGGACATGATTTAAGCTTGGATAACATCCAGTTTTTTAAAGATAACATTCCAGATTTGCTTGAAGTTTCCATCGGTCATGCCTTAATCACAGAGTCATTATACCTTGGTTTGGAAAATGTAGTCAATATGTATTTACAAAAATTAAAATAAGATAATTAGGGCGTGACCATGCTTTCACTAGCGTTACAGCATGGTCGGGCTATGCGCTATAATCTTTTATAGTATTCCGCTATCGCTCCATACTATAAAAGGATTTTCGCTGCTATCCCTCACGCGCTCTTTAAAACATACAATATGTTATATTCAAAAATAGAAGGTTCAGGAAAACCACTTTTAATTCTTCATGGATTTCTGGGGATGTCAGACAATTGGAAAACACTTGGAGTCCAGTTTGCAACTGAGGGATTCGAAGTTCATCTGTTAGATCTTCGCAATCACGGACGAAGTTTACATTCTGAGGAGTTCAGTTATGAATTAATGGCTCAAGATATATTGGAGTATTGCAAAGGCCATAATCTAACAAATGTCGATATGATAGGACATTCTATGGGAGGTAAAACGGCGATGCTTTTTGCGACCTTGCATCCAGAAATGGTAGACAAACTGATTATCGCTGATATTGGGCCTAAGTTTTATCCGCAACACCACCAATCTATACTGGGAGGGTTGAATGCAGTGGATTTTGCTAAAAAACCAAGCCGATCTGAAGTGGAAGACACACTATCAGAATACATAACAGATTTTGGTACGAGACAGTTTTTAATGAAAAGTTTGTATTGGCAAGAGCCAGGACAATTGGCTTTCCGTTTTAACCTCGCCGTTTTTAATGAAAAAATGGAGGAGATAGGAGTGGCGTTGCCGGCAACTTCCGTTTTTGAGAAACCAATGCTTTTTATCCGTGGCGGAGATTCTAATTATGTTTTAGACAGTGATTTTGAAAATATAAGAACTTATTTTCCGAAGGCAAGCACAAAAACAATTGCAGATACGGGGCACTGGCTTCATGCCGAAAACCCAGAATTGTTTCATGAACTAGCAATGTCTTTTTTCAAGGGAATTAAATAATTTAAAATAAGTAGCACTTTTAATAAAAATTTAAAATAAAAAACATGAAATTAATCATCAGAATTCTTATCACATCGGCTTTGGTTTTGCTAATAGCTAACTTTATGACAGGGGTTCGTGTGGCGGGTTTTACTACTGCTTTAATTGTAGCAATTGTTCTTGGACTACTTAATATTTTTATCAAACCCATCTTGGTTATTTTAACCCTGCCAATTACTTTTGTAACTTTAGGGTTGTTTTTATTAGTTATCAATGCCTTGATTATCATATTATGTGATAATATTGTAGGAGGATTTAGTGTAGATTCATTCTGGACTGCCTTGTTTTTCAGTGTTATATTATCCATATTGCAGTCCATTATGTATAAAATATTAGGAGAGGATAAGTAAGAACAAGAATAAAAAAGTAGTAGCAAACCGCCATTTTTAACAAATATTTAGTGACGTGCTACTATTTTTTCAGTAATTTTGTAAACTAGATTTAAAGAATATGAAAAAAATCCACATTATATTAATCGTTTTGCTTGGCCTCTTTATGATGCCAAATACAACTTTTGCGTGTGGAAATTCAGATGGTGGTTCTTGTACCATGGAAATGTCTTCTAAGACTAAGAAGAAAGATTGTTGTGAAAAGGACTCCCGTTCTAAAAGTAACAAACATAAAGGTTGCGATGGAAAATGTGGAAAGGCTTTATGCAGTACTCCAACTGTAAATACAGCAATTGCTTCTCATGCGCAATTTGAAATTGACAGTGCCAATTTTAATTTTTCATCTGAAAAACAAAAATTTTATCAATCGGTATCCTTCACTTCTGCTGGATATACTAATCTTTGGCTTATTCCTAAAATAAGCTAAAACCTATTCTTGACAGCCAATCGTGTGTCAAATTCGAAGCAAATCTTGCTTCAAAATCATTTTTTTATCGGCTATTATCAACTGTTAACAATGACATTAGGGCTATTGTAGACATTGATTTAGCAACTTCACTTTTAAATTATTTATAAAATGAACTCAATTACAAAAGGATTGATGGCAATAACTCTATTGTTATCGGCTGTAGTTTCTACTGCGCAAATTAAAAATTCTAAAACAGAAACCGTAAAAATATTTGGAAACTGTGGCATGTGCGAATCTAAAATAGAAAAAGCAGGGAATCAAAAAGACATAGCCTCTGTAGACTGGAATAAAGACAGTAAAATGGCTACGCTTATTTATGATTCGAAAATAACCAATAAAGATGAAATCCTGAAGCGCATTGCTTTAGTGGGTTATGACAGTGAGCAGTTCCATGCAGAAGAGGCTGCTTTTAATAAGCTTCCGGGCTGTTGTCAGTATGACAGAGCAGCCGATGTAAAAGAAGAAAAAGAAAATACTGTTCATAGAAGTCAGGCAGTAGAAGTACAACGCAAGAAAAAGTAAAATAATAAAACAATAAAAATAAATCAAAATGAAAAATATATCAAAATTAAGTCTCCTTGTTTTAATGGTTGCATTTGCATCTTGTAAGGATGGAAAAACAGAAGCTGGTGCTGAAACAACTACTATGGAAACAAGCGATAATCAGACAGAGGGTCAATTATACTCTTGCCCAATGCATCCTGAAGTTACAGGAAAGGAAGGTGAGGAATGTTCTAAATGCGGTATGAAACTAACTGAGCCAGTAGTGCAAGCGGAAGCTGTTTCTGGAGAAGTAAAAATAGAAAAAGTTGCAGTAACTCCTTTTTCTGCAATTGTAGATGCTAATGTAAATGATTATTTGAAAATTAAAAATGCACTTGTTAAGGATGATTCAAATGGTGCAGCTGCCGCAGCTAAAGTATTATTGGCAACTTTCAATACTGCAAACGCAACTGCAATCGATGCAAAGTTGAAAAAGGAATACGATGATATTGTAGATGATGCCAAAGAACATGCCGAACATATTGGAGATAATTCTGGAAAAATAAGTCATCAAAGAGAACATTTTGCTCTTTTGAGTAGAGACATGAATGACATGATAAAAATTTTTGGTACCAATAAAAAATTATATCAAGAGTATTGCCCAATGTATGATCAAGGTAAAAGTGGTTATTGGATAAGTGACTCGAAAGAGATCAAAAACCCATATTACGGCGCTGAAATGTTGAGTTGTGGGAGAGTGGAAAGAGAGTTTTAAATGAGATCTGTCATCAAGAAAACAGCCCTTTTAGGTATTGCCGTTTTTTTGTTGATGCAACTGTATCAGCCAGCCCGTAATATAGATTACGGGCCAGTCACACCGTTACATTTTTCTAAGACATTTTCAGCTCCTGCAAAAGTGCAAACTATTTTGCAAAATTCCTGTTTTGATTGCCATAGCCATAGTACTAATTATCCCTGGTACTCCTATGTTCAGCCGGTACGACTGTTTCTGGACAGTCATATTAGTGAAGGAAAAGAAAATTTGAATTTTAGCGAATACGGCACTTACTCCAAGCGAAAACAACGAAGCAAATTAGATCGAATGATCAAACAAATACAATCAGATGAAATGCCTTTGGATTCTTATACGATCATACATAAAAATGCCAGACTCACTAAAGAGAGTAAAGCGGTATTGCTAAATTGGATGGAAAAAAAGAGCGACAGTATTTCAGCAAATAATTAATCCTAATGGTAGAAAAATTAATATCATTCTCACTAAAAAACCGAGCGATTGTTTTGCTCGTTTCCGCCTGCTTGTTTGGTTGGGGAATTTATAGTGTGCAAGAAAACCCCATTGATGCGATTCCTGATTTATCAGAAAATCAAGTTATTGTTTTTACGGAGTGGATGGGTAGAAGTCCACAGGTAATAGAAGATCAGGTAACCTACCCTTTAGTTTCTAATTTACAGGGAGTTCCTAAAGTCAAAAACATCCGAGCTTCTTCCATGTTTGGGATGAGTTTTATTTACGTCATTTTTGAAGATAATGTAGATCCTTATTGGGCAAGAACTCGAGTGCTGGAACGATTAAATTATGCACAACGATTGTTGCCGCAGAACGTAGTTCCCACTTTGGGCCCTGATGGTACAGGAGTAGGGCATATATTTTGGTACCATTTAGAGACGAATGGAATGGATTTAGGCGAGCAAAGAGCACTGCAAGATTGGTATGTGAAATTTGCTTTACAAACGGTTCCTGGTGTGGCTGAGGTAGCGTCCTTTGGAGGCTTTGAAAAACAATATCAATTGGTTTTAGATCCTTTGAAAATGCAGTACTACAATGTTAGTATGATGGAAGTGATGAAAGCCGTAAAGACTAGTAATAATGATGTTGGTGGGCGCAAATTTGAAATGAGCAACATGGCCTATATTGTTCGAGGGCTTGGCTATATAAAAAACATCAAAGATGTTGAAGAAATTGCCATAAAGAATTATAATTCGGTTCCCGTAAGAGTTAAAGATATCGGTTCAGTTCAAATGGGCGGAGATTTACGTCTGGGTATTTTTGACGCAAACGGAGAAGGTGAAGTAGTCGGTGGGATTGTTGTGATGCGTTACGGTGAAAATGCGGATAAGGTCATAGACGCGGTGAAACTGAAAATGAAAGAAGTCGAAAAAGGATTGCCTGAAGGAGTAACTTTTAAAACGTCTTATGATAGAAGCGAGCTAATTAAAAAAGCAATTGAATCCGTTAAAGGAACTTTAATCGAAGAAATGATTGCAGTCTCCATAATAATTCTACTTTTTCTTTTCCATTGGAGAAGTGCCTTGATTATTTTAATACAGTTGCCAATATCTGTTGCTATAGGGTTTATTTTGCTAGAGGCTTTTGGGATTTCCTCTAATATTATGTCGCTTACCGGAATTGCCTTAGCGATTGGTGTCGTGGTTGACGATGGAATAGTCATGGTCGAAAATGCCTATAGAACCATCTCTGAGAAACAAGAAGAAATGGATAACAATCAATAATCAACCGATGAAAAAGTTATTTAAAAAGATATTTAAAAAAGAACACGATCCATTATCAGCTGATGAAAGAATGAAGTTAATTGAATCTTCATCTAAGCTCGTAGGACCTGGAGTTTTTTATTCAACACTTATTGTAATTGCTTCTTTTTTACCCGTTTTTCTACTAACGGGGATGGAAGGAAAATTATTTAGTCCCTTAGCGTGGACAAAGTCATTTATACTGATAGTAGATGCCTTTTTAGCCATTACACTGACCCCAGTTCTAATTAGTTATTTGCTAAAAGGAAAATTGCGTCCAGAGAATAAGAATCCAATCAATAAAAAAATGGAAAGTTGGTATACGCCAATTCTGATTTTTTGTTTAAAATGGAGAAAAAGCATTTTATTAGTAAACTGCATTGCTTTACTGATAGGAGGATTGATGTATACGCGTCTCGGTTCAGAGTTTATGCCTCCTTTAGATGAAGGATCTATTTTGTTTATGCCTGTCACCTTACCTGATGTTTCTAATTCTGAAGTAAAAAGAATATTGCAGGTTCAGGATAAAATAATAAAATCAATTCCTGAGGTAACCCATGTTTTAGGAAAAGCGGGCAGAGCCAATACGGCAACGGACAATAGTCCTATAAGTATGATTGAAACAATCATTTTGCTTAAACCCCATAACGAATGGAGAGCTGGTAAAACCAAAAGTGATATCATAGATGAAATAAATAATAAACTGCAAATACCGGGTGTTACTAATGGTTTTACGCAGCCTATTATTAATCGAATAAACATGCTTTCGACGGGAATTAGAACAGACGTAGGAGTGAAAATTTATGGGGCAAGTTTGGATACTATCGAAGCTTTGGCACAAAAAATTAAAAAGACGCTAGAAGGAACTGAAGGAGTGAAAGATTTGTATGCCGAGCCAATAACCGGTGGGAAGTATATCGATATTGAAGCAAAGCGTGAGGCTATTGGTAGATACGGCCTCAGCATTGATGATGTGAATAATGTGGTAGAAGCGGCTATTGGCGGAATGACATTGACGACTACTATTGAAGGGAGACAGCGTTTTTCTGTAAATGCCAGATATGCCCAAGAGTATAGAAATAGTATCGAAGACTTAAAAAAGCTGCAGGTACAAACTATGGAATACGGGCCAATACCCTTAGATGCCGTCGCAGATATAAAGATAAGTGATGGACCGCCGATGATAAACAGTGAAAATGCCATGCTGCGTGGGAGTGTTTTGTTTAATGTTAGGGATCGGGATTTAGGAAGTACGGTAGAGGAAGCGCAGGATAAGCTCAATACCATGATGACTAAACTGCCAAAAGGATATTATGTGGAATGGAGCGGTCAATGGGAGAATCAAATTCGGGCCAACAAAACACTATCTCTGATATTGCCGATAGTTGTACTAATTATATTCCTGATTTTGTATTTTACATATAAATCAATGAAGGAAGCATTAATAACGATGATAACAGTTCCTTTTGCTTTAATAGGAGGGATTTTTATGGTCTATTTTTATGGGATTAATTTATCTGTTGCCGTTGCAGTCGGGTTCATCGCACTTTTTGGAATGGCGATAGAAACAGCGATGATAATGACGATTTACCTGAACGAGGCCATGAATAAGATGGTTGAAAAACATGGCAATAGCAATAAGACAATTACCACGGACATCCTCCGACAGTACATTATTGATGGCTCTGCAAAAAGGTTGAGACCAAAATTAATGACGGTTTCGGTTTCTCTATTTGGATTAGTTCCCATTCTTTGGTCGACAGGGACGGGTGCTGATGTGATGATTCCCATTACGGTTCCGCTTATTGGAGGAACAATCACTTCTGTTATTTATGTATTATTAGTAACTCCTATTGTTTTTGAAATGACAAAGCAACATGAATTAAGAACAAAAGGCAAAATAGATCTTATCGATGCGACACATTAAATATTATATCATTATCACTTGTTTGCTGCTAAACGGTACTGCCGCAGTAGCGCAGACACTTTCATTGGATGCCATTTTGACTAATGTCAAAACGAATAATCCCCAGTTAAAAATGTACGATGCCGATATACAGAGCATGGATGCAGCGGCCAAAGGAGCGCGTAGTTGGATGGCACCTCAACTGAGTACAGGCTTGTTCATGACTCCTTACAACATAAATCCAGATATGGGCTCCTATATGGTAGGTGTGACACAAATGATTCCGAATGCTTCAAGGCTAAAAGCCGATTCTGATTACATGAACGCCATGTCTTCGGTAGAGGCAGAAAATAAAAACTATACTTTGAATCAGTTGAATGCCTTGGTAAAAACGAATTATTACCAATGGATTGTACTCGATAAAAAAATAAAAGTAGCTACCGATAATCTATTGCTTTTAGAGTATATGATAAAAAGTATGGAGATACGCTATCAGTATAATATGGATAAACTACCCACCTACTACAAGGCAAAATCACAATACAGTGCATTAGAAAGCAGGGTAGTGATGCTGCAAAATGAGATTTCACAAAGGAAAATCGCACTTAATACTTTAATGGCAAGAGACAAAAGTACTGTTTTTGATATAGAATCTGATTTTGTGTTAAAGGAGTTTAATCCTTTGAAATCAGATACAGTTTCGCTTTCTGAAAATAGAAGTGACGTCAAAGCGATTGAGAAAACGATTGCCTTAAATCAGTTGAAGATTGAAATCGAGAAAGCTAAATTATTACCTGAATTTGGTGTCAACTACGTTCACATGTTCACTTTTGGAAATGGTCCGCAACAATTTTCCTTGATGGGAATGATCACAATCCCTATGCCTTGGTCATCAAAAATGAACAAAGCCAATATCAGTAGTTTTAAAATAAAAAATGAAAGTCTGGATTGGCAAAAACAAATGATACTGAATGAAGCAACAGGAATGATTTCAGGCATGCAGGCGGAGTTGGCCAACTTAAAAAAGCAGTATGAAATTGCCGACAAAAGCATCATTCCGGCATTACGACGAAATTATGACACTTCTATAATAGCCTGGCAAAATAATACTGGAGATCTGTTTTTAGTATTAGATGCTTGGGAAGCCCTGAATATGGCTCAAATAGAAAAGTTAGAAAAGTTGCAGGCCATATTGAGCACTCAAGTAGCGATTGAAAAACAACTAGAAACGAAATAATTATGAACAAATACATAAAATATAGCTTGGTGGCAGTTGTTGTTTTAGTAGTTGGATTTGGAGTATACTATGCTATAAATAATAACAATGCACAATCTGACGTTGAAAAGACCTCTGAAGTATATACTTGCTCGATGCATCCTGAAATTATTAGGGACGAACCTGGAAATTGTCCGATATGCGGGATGGATTTGGTAAAGAAAGTGACTGAGGGACAATCGGTGCAAAGCAATGACATTGACCATTTACTGCGACCTACCGATAGGTTTGTAGTAGGGGACTTTCAAACTACAACGGCAAAGGATACGACTATCAGTAGTGAAATAAAGTTGCCCGGTATAGTGGCGTATGATCCTAATTCATCGGTGAATATTGCGGCGAGGATTAGCGGCCGAATCGAAAAAATGTATGTAAATTACAAATACCAGAAAGTAAGTAGAGGACAACGACTCTTTGATTTGTATAGTCCGGAACTATTGACAGCACAGCAAAGCTTTATTTATTTAATCACTAACGATGCCGAAAACAAATCTATTATAAATGCTTCTAAACAGAAATTAGCGCTTTATGGAATGACAACAGGTCAGATTAATTCATTGGCTGCAGCCAATAGAACAAATCCTGTGATCACTATTTACAGTCCCACTTACGGAATTGTTCAAGGAACCGAAAGTATGACTACTGGCGTAGCAGAATCCATGCAAAACAGTTCGACCACAACAACCTCTTTAACATTGAAAGAAGGAGATTACATTAAGAAAAACGAAGTAGTTTTTAAGCTAGTGAATACCGATAAAGTATGGGGAATTTTCAATGTGATGCAAGGACAAAGCACTTTGATCAAGGTCAATCAAGCGATTCGGTTTTCTTCAGAATTAGATGATAATGATTTTATAAATGCCAAAGTGAATTTTATAGAAACACAACTCAGCGCAACGGATAAGACGAACAGAATCAGAGTGTATTTGAATAATAGTAATTTGAAATTCCCGATTGGATTGCGATTGCAAGGTGTTGTTGAAACAAATCCCATTCAGGGCATTTGGGTTCATAGGCAAGCATTAGTGAGTATCGGCAGTAAAAAAGTAGTTTTTATTAAAAAAAGAAACGGTTTTAAAGCAAAAGAAATAAAAACAGGAATTGAACTCAATGATTTTATCCAGGTCCTCGAAGGGCTGGATGTAAATGAGGCAATAGCTGAAAATGCACACTATTTAATGGATAGCGAAAGCTTTATTAAAACAGAATAATTATGCAAAAGATAAAAAAATTCAGTTTCCTGATCCTGGCATTAGTTGTCTTAATGGGATGTAATACTAAAAATAAGGAAGATCATAGCGCGCATCAAGATGGAGAAAGTATATTTTACACCTGTTCCATGGATCCCCAGATAAAGGAAGACAAGCCCGGGAAATGTCCTATTTGTCATATGGATTTGACCCCGATGAAAAAAGACAATTCGGCCTCTAATGAAATTGCCCTAAGCGATCAACAAATAAAACTGGGAAATATAAGCACTCAAAATATAGAGGAAACAAATAGTAGTCTAAACGAAAACTATACGGGTGTTTTGACAATTAATCAGGAACAAGTTAAAACCATTTCAGCAAGAGCGATGGGGCGAATTGAGAAATTATATTTCAAAACTACAGGCGATTATGTTGAAAAAAATCAAGCTATTTATCAGTTGTACAGCGAGGATTTAGCCATTGCTAAACAGGATTATTTTGCGGCCTATAAACAACTGTCAATGCCTGGTGACTTTGGGAACAATGCCAAAAGCATGCTGCAAGCGGCCAAACAAAAGTTATTGTTTTATGGTTTGTCCAATGCGCAAATTGAAATCATTAAAAGTAATGCTCAAATTTCACCATATACCACTTTTTATAGTACCTACAGCGGATATATTTCGGAGATAACGGCTACTGAAGGCAGTTATGTGATGGAAGGTGCCGCAATAATTAAGTTGGTCGCTTTAAACATGCTTTGGCTTGAAACGCAAGTAAACGTCAGCTATGCAAAATCATTAAAAATTGGACAGAAGGCTTTAGTTTCCTTCACTGATTACCCTGATAAAGAAATACAAGCTACTATTTCATTTATTAATCCGGAGATCAATCCAGATTCTAGGTTGCTATTAATTCGCATGGAAATCGCTAACTCGAACTTGTTGTTAAAACCAGGAATGCAGGCAGTGGCAAAATTAACCCAATCCAATAAAAAAGGATTGTTTATTCCAATAGATGCCGTCATTAGAGAAGAAAATCATAAGTACATATGGGTCGAAAAAAGTCATGGTCTATTTGAGAATGTGATGGTTGAAACCGGGGTAGAAGCTAATGGAATGGTCGAAATCACATCAGAAGTGGACAGTACAAAAAAAGTAGTTATTACCGGCGCCTATGCTATTAACAGTGAATATATATTCCGTAAAGGAAGCGATCCTATGGCAGGGATGAAAATGTAAGGATAAAGAATACGTAATATACTGTTTATTAGTCGTTTAATGGGTAATAATTAATTAACTTAGCTCTATGAACTTTGAAAGTATTTTTGTTAATTAAAGTTAGTATGAGAAACACGTTATCTAACATTTAAATCGACTAGCAATCAAGAATTTTAATTAAAAAATAAAATCATGGAGCATAACAATATACAGTCAAAGAATAACCCTTATGTGAAATATGCCCTAATAATGGCTGTTTCGTTTATAATCATGTATCTAGTTATGTTTTTAAATGTTGCTGAATTCAGTCATATATACAATAGTTTAACTCGCTTTTACATGACTACTTTAATGATTGCGGCAATGGCAATTATTATGTTGCTATCGATGTGGAAAATGTATCCAAATAATAAAGTTAATTTAGTAATTATAGTCTTTGCCGCTACTACATTTCTTGGAACACTTTTTCTATTAAGAACACAAACCTTTGTTGGAGATGTACAATATATGAAAGCTATGATTCCTCATCACTCATCAGCTATTATGACTAGTAGCAATGTCGACTTTAAAGATCCAGAAGCTAAAAAATTAGCTGAAGATATAATTGCTGCTCAAGAAAGAGAAATTAAGCAAATGAATGAAATGATTATTCGTCTCGAAAGCAAAAGATAATAAAGTGAAAATTTATATAAAAAACATGGTTTGTGGCCGCTGTGAAATGGCCGTCAAGTCAGAACTTAAAAAAATGGGGTTTTCTATTATTTCGATACAATTAGGGGAAGTAGAAATTACAACTGATTTGGACGAAAGCCAAAGCCAAATGCTATCAAAAAACTTGAATTTGCTTGGTTTTGAACTGTTAGACGATAAGGGAAACAAGACTGTTGAAAGAATAAAGAATAGAATCATTGACTTGGTTTATTACAAAACGGAACAACGAAAAAGTAATCTATCAAGCTATTTAGCAGACGATTTGGGGCAGGATTACAGTACGCTAAGCAAGCTGTTTTCAGAAAACGAAGGAACAACAATTGCCCATTACTTCATTGTCCAGAAAATTGAGCGGGTAAAGGAATTATTACTTTATAACGAGATGACGCTGAGCGAAATTGCAATTCAGCTTAATTATAGTAACGTCGCACATTTAAGCAATCAATTCAAAAAAACGACGGGTTATACCCCAACCCAATTCAAGCAATTAAAAGATAATACGAGGAAACAGATTGATGGATTATAAATCTTACAAAGTTTACCCACAATTGTGTAACAACACAAAGTAAAATCATTCGGATATTTGTACTGTTAATTTAAAACTGCAAAGAGATGAAATTTAAATAC
This sequence comes from Flavobacterium sp. ACAM 123, assembly GCF_000264055.1. Classification (GTDB taxonomy): domain Bacteria; phylum Bacteroidota; class Bacteroidia; order Flavobacteriales; family Flavobacteriaceae; genus Flavobacterium. Next base: position 58,909 of record NZ_AJXL01000002.1, read on the forward strand.
AATGTTACTGGAATGAGCTGTGATGGGTGTCGTGGCAAAGTAGAGAAAGCCTTGAATGCTATGGAAGGCGTTCAGGCTGTAGTGACTTTAGATCCACCAATAGCTACTATCTCGATGGGAAAGCCCATCCAGACCTTGCAGTTTCAGGAGCTGCTTTCAGCTGCTGGTAATTACTCGATAAAGGTTTTTAATCCAAATGATTCTTTATTGCCAACAGAGGAGGTTGCAGTAGCACCTCCAAAGAACGCTGCAGGAAAATACTACTGTCCCATGCATTGCGAAGGAGATAAAGTATATGATAAAGCAGGTGATTGTCCTGTTTGTGGTATGGACCTGGTACAAGCACCAGATTTAACTCCGCCAAAAACAAAGTATACTTGCCCTATGCATCCTGAAATTGTCCAAGAAGGGCCGGGTTCCTGTCCTATTTGCGGAATGGATTTAGTACCAATGGAGCCTACCGAAAGTGAAGATAACAAGACGTATCTTGATTTATTACGTAAAATGAAAATAGCCATTATTTTTACACTGCCTATTTTTATCATTGCGATGTCAGATATGATACCCAATAATCCCCTACTAAAAATAATGGACACCTCGCGTTGGAACTGGGTGCAGTTCGCCTTTTCACTTCCAGTAGTTTTTTATGCTGCATGGATGTTTTTTGTGCGAGCCTGGAAGTCGGTTATTTCTTGGAACTTAAATATGTTTACCCTAATTGGAATTGGTGCGGGGGTTGCTTTTCTATTTAGCCTATTTGGCTTATTTTTTCCGGAATACTTTCCAAATGAATTCAAAACGGAAGGCGGTACGGTCCATCTGTACTTTGAAGCAACGACGGTAATACTAACCTTAGTTTTGTTAGGTCAGCTATTAGAAGCCAAAGCACATAGCAGAACTAGCGGTGCCATAAAAGAATTATTAAAATTAGCACCAACAGTGGCTACCTTAGTCATTGATGGAAGCGATAAAGTCATTTCTGTTCATGATATCAAAAAGGGTGATTTACTTCGCGTGAAACCAGGCGAAAAAATTCCTGTTGACGGAAAAATTACCGAAGGAGCAACCACCATCGATGAATCAATGATTTCTGGTGAACCCATTCCTTTGGATAAAAAAGCAGACGATGCAGTTATTGCAGGTACAATTAACGGGAACAAATCTTTTGTGATGGTTGCTGAAAAAATTGGTTCAGAAACTTTGCTTTCGCAAATTGTGCAAATGGTAAATTCAGCCAGCCGTTCCAGAGCACCAATACAAAAATTGGCTGATAGAATAGCGAAGTATTTTGTACCAATAGTGGTGGCAGTTTCAATAATCACCTTTTTCATTTGGGCACAATTTGGCCCCGAGCCAGCAATAGTTTATGGATTTATAAATGCAATTGCTGTTTTAATTATAGCTTGTCCTTGTGCTTTAGGATTAGCAACCCCCATGTCAGTTATGGTAGGAGTGGGTAAAGGAGCGCAATCTGGAGTTTTGATAAAAAATGCGGAAGCCTTAGAAAACATGAATAAGGTAAATGTTTTAATAACTGATAAAACAGGTACTATTACCGAAGGAAAGCCTTCTGTAGAAAAAGTATTTTCGACTGAAAATAAAGAGGAAGACTTGTTGCAAATAATCGCTTCGTTGAATCAGTATAGCGAGCATCCTTTGGCGCAAGCCGTAGTCAATTTTGCGAAAGCGAAAAAGGTTACTTTATTGGAAGCTAAATATTTTGAATCCATTACTGGAAAAGGAGTAGTTGGAACGGTAAATGGTAAAAAAATCGCACTTGGTAATACAAAATTGATGGAGCAAAACAATTCAAAAACTTCGGATGATTTAACAGCTAAAATAATAGCCGAGCAGAAACTAGGAAAAACAGTATCTTATATTTCGGTAGACAATCAGGTTTTAGGTTATGTAACGATTACGGATGCTATTAAAAGTACGAGTGTAGCTGCAATAAAGGAATTAATGAGTCAGGGAATCGAAGTGATTATGCTTACGGGTGACAATGAAAACACCGCGAAAGCGGTCGCTGACGAATTGCATTTGAGTTCGTTTATAGCAGGTTGTCTGCCGGAAGATAAATTAAAGGAAATTAAAAGATTACAAGACCAAGGGAAAATTGTTGCTATGGCAGGAGACGGAATTAATGATGCTCCGGCATTGGCTCAAGCCGACATTGGCATTGCTATGGGAACTGGAACCGATGTAGCAATAGAAAGCGCCAAAATAACTTTGGTCAAAGGAGATTTGCAAGGGATCGTCAAGGCCAAAGAATTGAGTCATGCCGTGATGAAAAATATCAATCAGAATTTATTTTTTGCTTTCTTTTATAATGTACTTGGAATCCCGATTGCAGCAGGGGTTTTGTATCCTTTTTTCGGTCTTTTGCTTTCGCCAATGATAGCAGCGTTAGCGATGAGCTTCAGTTCGGTTTCTGTTATTGCAAATGCATTGCGATTAAGGAACTTGAAGTTATAAGGCACTAAAGGCCACCTTAAATTTAAAATTTAATCTATAAAGTAAAATACCATGAAAACACTACAGAAATTTGCATTTGCAACAGGATTAATTGGACTATTGTATTCTTGTCAGTCAACGAATCAGGTACTCTCAAAATCAGATAACAGAACCGAAATCATGAACACTATCGCCAATGACGAAATGATGGCAAAAGAGATGATGGGCGTGTTGATGAACAATAAAAGCGGCAAAATGATGATGATGAAGGAAAATCACGCTAAAATGATGACGATGATGAAAGAGAATCCAGAGATGATGGAGAGCATGATGCCGGAAATGATGAAGATGATGAAGAGCAATCCAGAAATGATGAAAGGCATTATGGCAGACATGATGAAGAATAAACCGGAAATGGTAAAAAGCATGATGCCGGAAATAATGAAAATGATGGAGGATAATCCAGAAATGATGAAAGGCATGATGGAAAAAGCTAAATATGATGACATTATGATGGCCGAGATGTGCAAATCAATGATGGATAATCCAGAAATGATGAAAATGATGGAGAAAATGAAGGCAGAAAAAATGGACATGAGTAAGATGAAGGGAATGGATAAAAAGTCCAAATAAAAATATAAAATACAGAGGTTCTATTTAACGCTAATATGATGCAGTTATGAATAATAAAGGACAGGAAGAAATGCATATGGATGGGTTCTCATTCATGGGAATGCATTGGTTTTGGTGGGGTTCCATATTGATTTTTGCACTTATACTATTAGCGCTAGCACACCGATACAGAAGAAGAAAATAATTTAATAAAAAAAATAAAAAGCTATGGAATATTATTTCAATAAAACAATCAACGACAGCTTCGAAAATGCAATCGAGAAAGTTACGGAAGCCCTTAAAGTGGAAGGATTTGGAATACTAACAGAAATTGACATAAAAGCAATATTAAAGAAGAAATTGGATGTGGATTATTACAATTATACCATTTTAGGTGCTTGCAATCCGCCTTTCGCTTACAAAGCGCTATTGGCAGAAGATAAAATAGGAACGATGCTGCCTTGTAACGTAATTGTTCAAGAGAAAGTAAAAGGTCAGGTTGAAGTTTCTGCAGTTGATCCGGCAGCATCGATGCAAGCAGTAGATAATGTTGCACTTACGGAAATCGCAACAGAGATCAGAGACAGGTTGCAAAAAGTAATTAATACTTTGTAGCCCCGGTTGCTGCGGCAACCATTATTCAGCAAGTCAAATTGCACTTAAGATTAGTAATTAAAAACAATAAAATGAAGACTTTTAAATATACAGCATTGTTAATTTTGATTGTATCCCAATCTATTTTTGGTCAGGCAGTAGAAGGAAACGTCAATAATCTGCCGGTGAAAGAATATACACTGACCATTAGGGAGGAAATTGTTAATAAAGCAGGGGTAGCCGTAAAAGGAATGACGGTAAATAAAAGTATACCAGGTCCGGTATTGGAATTTACGGAGGGAGAATATGCTATTATTTACGTAAAAAATGAAATGAAAGAAGAAACGTCCATCCATTGGCACGGACTTCTTTTACCAAATTTTTACGATGGCGTACCTTATTTAAACACTCCGCCCATAAAGCCAGGTCAAACTCTCAAATACGAATTCTCGATTAATCAATCGGGAACTTATTGGTACCATTCTCATACCATGTTACAAGAGCAAAGTGGTGTGTATGGGTCTATTGTTATTCATCCGAAAAAAGAAACATTGGTATACGACAAAGAATTGGTGCTGATGTTATCAGATTGGACCAATGAAAAACCGATGAATGTTTTGCGCAATTTAAAACGAGGTAACGAATGGTACGGAATAAGAAAAGGGACATCAACACCGCTTAATAGAGTTATAGCAAGAGGAGCCTTTGGAGCACAATTAAAATTTTGGAAACAGCGAATGGGTGGTGCTGACATTGCCGATATCTATTACCCTGCGTTTTTGATTAATGGAAGGCAGTCCATCGAATATCCCGATTTTAAACCGGGAGAAAAGGTGAGAGTACGTGTTATTGGTGGCGGAGCTTCTACTTCTTTCTGGATGACTTTTGGGGGAGAAGATCCGGTGCTCGTCTCAGCAGACGGTCATGACGTAGTACCAATTGTCAAAAATAAGACATTTATTGGGATTGCAGAAACGTATGATTTTATTGTGACTATTCCTAAAGAGGGTAAAATTGAGTATAGAATTACGGCACAGGATGGCTCAGGTACGGCTTCGGCATTTCTAGGAAGTGGCAAAATTCTAGCGGCCCAAGATGTTCTAAGACCTGATAAAATTGGCATGATGCAAAAGATGGCAAAGATGGACATGAAAATGGGAGCCCATGCATTAAAGTACCGTCCGAAAAAAGACGAACGCTTCAAAATTAAGGAAGAGTATGGCATGCAAATGGATATGTCTAAGGATTCTAAAATGAAAGGAATGGATATGGACCATTCTAAGATGAAAGGGATGAGAATGGACGACATGAGGCAAAAGCAAATGGATATGCCCAAAGATTCTACAATGAAGGGAATGAAAATGGACAACATGAAGCAAAAGCAAATGTCCAAGGATTCTGCAAAGGGAGTAATGGAAATGGATCATTCTAAGATGGAAGGGATGAAAATGGACGGTATGCAAAAAGAAGCTGTAATGGCTGATTCCACAAAAAAGAATAGTATGGAAGGCGAAATGAAAATGGAGGGAATGAATCTGTTTTCAGAATACAACTATGATTACCTCAGGTCGCCAGTAAAGACAAACTATTCTGCTGATGCACCAGTAAAAGAAATCCTGTTGAACCTTACGGGAAATATGCAACGCTATATCTGGAGTATGAATGGTGTTCCACTGGCTGAAACGGATAAGATAAAAATTGAAGGAGGGCAGGTCACACGAATAACATTAAATAACTTGACTATGATGCATCATCCGATGCACTTGCACGGTCATTTCTTTAGGGTTATCAATAAAAACGGAGAATACTCGCCGTTAAAGCATACCGTAAACGTGCCTCCAATGGGAAATGTGACAATAGAATTCTACGGAAGCGAATATGGAGACTGGTTTTTTCACTGTCATATTTTGTACCACATGATGAGTGGTATGGCAAGAGTTTTTAGTTATGACACACCTAGAGATCAACGTATGAAAGGGTTTCCCGTTTCTGAGTTAGTAGCTGAAACTAATAGATATTATTCCTGGGGAATGGTAGATGCAGCATCTCATTTTACAGCTTTACAATTAACGGCTTCCAACCTGAGAAATCAATTTAACGTGTCCATGGAATATGGATGGAACAAAAATTTGGAGGGCGAAGTTAGCTACGAAAGATATTTACATGATTATTTACGTGTTTTTGCAGGAGTAAATATAGAAAATGAAACCCGAAAGAGTTTGGATAACTTTAAAACTACTGCGGTTGTTGGGGTTCGCTATTTAACGCCCTATTTATTTGCACTTGATGCGAGAATAGATAATGAACTTCGACCGCGCATTTCATTAGGCAGGAGTATAATGGTATTCCCTAAATTTTCAATTTTCGGTTATTATGAGTACCAAATAGATTTGGGTTTAGTAAACAACTTACCAATCAATAAAAACTTTAGTTCTGAAACCGTTTGGAGCGCAGGTGCAGCATACTTCTTATCAAGAAACATTTCATTAACGGGTAGCTACGACAATCGGTACGGTGCTGGTGGAGGACTGTCCATCAGATTTTAAGATTGATTTACAAAATTATTTTCGTACTTTTGAGTTAGAACAAGAATAGGTTTTTAGCTCATGAAAAGGCGTAAATAGCATTTTTAGAAGTGATTTAATCAGATCTAGTTAATGGGAATAGAAGTCCACAATAACGAGGTGTATCAAAAAATCAGTGATAACTTGGGGTATAAGAGAAAGTCGAAGAAGCGATAACTTTTTTTGTTTCTCAAGTCAATTAACTAGTAGTAATAATCTTTAATTTAAATTCAAATAATATGAAAGCAGTACTATTTTTCGTTTCGATTCTAAGCATATTAATATTAAATAGTTGCAACCAAAAAACAGATACAAGAGCAATTCTTGAAAATCCAAAATCAAGGGCTGAAATTTTTGATAGTATTGCTAATAATCAAAAATATATGACAGAGTTTATCATTAAGATACATGGGCATGAAATGATGATGGGTGGAAGTGAAATGCAAATGATGATGAACGACAGCTTGATGAACAAAAACTCCATGAATGGAACCATGATTAATGCAGAAATGATGCGATCCATGATGGATGGAATGATAGACGATAGCATAACTATGGCAGCAATGATTCAAATGATGCAACAACGAGGTATCATGAGTGAGGATTGTATGCAAGCAAGTATGAAAATGATGGGCAACAATGAAAAGGGAATGATGCATAATACCACTAAATAGTAAGATACTTTTGTAATAATTTAAAGGCACAAATTTTTGCATCGTTGCGGTTATACTAAGGATAGTTATTTATTAGTTCGAATAGTTCGAAGGTTTAGTATATAATTGGGATTATAACAGTTAACAAATGTCAAACAATCTAGTAGTTACCCTGTTCTTATTTTTCGTCTCGCTGTTGTGAGTAAAAAATTTCGCAAAAAAAGGAGATGAAGCTAAAGTTAGATGTGAAAACCGATCTCGATAGTGATTAGATTTCTGCTTAAATTTATAGTAGTAAAGGTGCTTATAAGTTGTTTTTTCTAAAAAAAAGCGTGTTATCGAAATCAAAAGTTGTGTTAAAATCAAATTTTTATTTTGCTTTTTTTTCTTAAGTTCTAATTTTGAATCAATTGCAATTTGTTACTAAAAAAACTATAATTTATTATCACCGGTTTTAGGATTTGGTTTTGTACATCATAAAAATAGTTCTATTTTTGTACCAGATATAAAGGAGGGCCCGTTCGTCTATCGGTTAGGACGCATGGTTTTCATCCATGTAAGAGCGGTTCGATTCCGCTACGGGCTACAATATTCGCAGATTGCAATGCAGATTTTATGAAAGTTAACTTCGCTATTTGATTTTGTAAGTTATTTTTAATTCACATCTTAGGAACATAAAGTAAACCTCGAAAATTAAACTTTTCGAGGCTTTTTTTTGATGACAAAAGTGTTTTTAAATCCCAGTAAATTGATCTACTTAATCTTTCTGCTTAACGCCAATAAACCTAAAATAGGGCCAAAGGCTAAACAAATATAAATAGTGTTTGTATCTGTTACTGTCTTCAGTCCACTGATTAATTGAATACTGATTATTGTAATTGCAAAGCCAATACTATTAACAATCGTAAGTGCGGTTCCTTTTATTTCGGCAGGTGCATTCTGAGCGACTAATGTAGACAAAAGCGGAGAATCAGCAACAACAACCATTCCCCAAAAAAGTAAGAAAGCAAGAAATAGCATTTCGGATTGAACAGCAAATAGAAAAGGGAAAATAAGACAGCACCCACATGACAGTAATAAGGATAGAAATGCAATTCGTTTTGCACCGTAGGTTTGTGAGAGGTAGCCGCTCAGTACACAAGCAAGTCCACCAATACCAATAATGAGGAAAGACAAGATAGGAATATTAAAGGTTGTTTCTGGATGTAAATCACTATAAGTTTGAAGCATTAGCGGTGTAAACGCCCAAAAAGCATATAACTCCCACATGTGCCCAAAATATCCAAAAGCTGCAGAACGTAAGTTTTGATTTCTAAATATACCAAAGAAAGCAGACAGGTTAATGCCTTGACTTTGTTTTCGATAGGGGCCATCAGGAACTAATAGAGCCATCATTAAACCGCCCAGAATAGCAAGGGAAGAAGTGGTGAGTAAAACTGACTTCCATGGGAACGCATCTGTTAGCCCTTTTAATAAATGCGGAAAAGCAGTGCCTAATACTAAAGCGCCTACTAAAAATCCAAGCGACTTGCCAAGCCCTTTATTAAAATAATCAGCTGCTATTTTCATTCCCACAGGATAGATTCCAGCGAGAAAAAAACCAGTTAGAAACCGGATGCAAAGCATCGTGGTTAAACTGTTGCCTTCCCAGATCAGGCCTGCATTGCATAGCGCTCCAAGCAGTGCACTTATTAGAAATACTTTGGAAGGAGAAAAGCGATCTGCTATTGCTAATACTGCAAAGACTAAGGTGCCTAAAATAAAACCAAATTGTACGGCGGAGGTTAGATTACCACTCGCAGTTTCGGTAAGACCAAAAATGATAACTAAGTCGATCATCACGGCATTACTTGCAAACCAAAGAGAGGTACAACAAAACTGAGCAATAACAATTATAGGTAGGATCGTTTTTAGTCGGTTCATTTAGATTATTGCTTTTTGGTAATTAAGGATACTGTTTTTATTAGTTTTATATGATATTCGAAGGTTTTCTTGATATCGCTGATTTGCAAAGAATGAGCAAAACTAATGAAATTAGGGCGAAACAGATAGTATAAACAGAACAGATCCACCTTTAGTCAATGCTATTTAAAGTTTTAGATTCAAATTTTTTTAAAGTAACGCAACAATAAAATAGTTTAAAGTCAGCGTCCTTAATGATGCTATTTACTATTCTTTAAGTTTTTTTATTGCTAGTGTTATTTTTACTTGATTTGTTGCCCTGTATTAAATACGTTATAAATTATTATTTTGCTTTTTCTATTTCGTAAATAAGTAGAAAGGGGAAGCTTTTTATATCCGATTCTCTTTTTGATTTTCTTTTGATTTGGTGGTGATTATTATGTTTTTTAAATCGTTTTAAAATGACTTTTACTTATTTTAAAAACGGAAGCTTTTTTATTGCGTAAAAGCATTTCTATAAGTTCTATCTTTTTCAAGTTTAAGTGCCTGTCTGTTATAGTTTTATGTTTTTAAAAGTACTTTTTTTGATTCATATTTCACATTCGTTATTACTCTTGCCGTACAAAATAATAGTTAAGTTGCTCGCCTTTTTGAAGTTCGACGTGTAAGACTTACATGCTGTTACAAATAAGAATCAGCAATAAAACCTTTTTAAAGTAAGGAGACTTAGTAATGTTCATAGTCAGTAAAATAGCTTTTAAAAGTATAAAGTCTACTGACTTTGCAAAGTGGGGCTGACTTTGACAGCCTTTATTTTAAAAAAAGCGAAGTCGTCTGTTTTTAACAGGATCCAGACGAAGCATTTTATAATCCAGAATATAATTTTGGTAGATGCGCCACGGGGCTTTATTTCCTTGACTGGGAAGGGTATTGGCTGATCTGGTAATGTATCCAGAGTTTAGATTGAGTAGTGGAGATGGTTTTAAATTTTTCTCTATTACTTTTGCCTGTACCGCTTTATAATTATGTTTGTCTAAATAATTCAGAACCCGAGAAATATATTCGCTTGTAAGGTCACTTTTCAACGTCCATGACGCATTGGTATAGCCAACAAAAAGAAAGAAGTTGGGAAGGTCGCTCAACATGAGGCCCTTGTAGACAAAAGATTTGGATACATCAAAGGGTTGTGAATCCAGTAGAATTTTTACGCCTCCAAATGCCACCAAGTCAAGCCCTGTTGCCGTGATGATAATATCTGCCTCCAATGTCTCGCCCGATTTTAATAAAATCCCATTGGTTAAAAAACGATCAATATGATCCGTAACTACTGATGCTTTCCCTTTCCTAATGGCTCTATAAAAATCTCCGTTGGGGGCGATGCAAAAACGTTGCTCCCATGGATTGTAGTTTGGAATAAAATGAGGGTCGACAGGAAAGTCACCCAGACTTCTTTTAGCGCCTTCCAGGATGAAGTTTTTCATTTTTTCAGGATAGAACTTACAGAGATTAAAAAAGATAATGGTGTAGAAAATATTTTTATAACGGATCAGTCGATAGGCTATTTTTTTTGGAAATATACGTTTTAGTCGAGCTGCATTCTTATCTTTATTGGGCAAAGCTGCAATGTAGGTTGGCGATCGTTGCAACATGGTAACCTGTGCGGCCTCCACGGCAAGCTCAGGAACTATAGTGACAGCAGTGGCGCCGCTGCCAATCACAACGATTTTTTTATTGGCAACATCTAAATTTTCAGGCCACTTTTGAGGATGGATTATTTCTCCTTCAAAACTAGATTGATCCTTAAATGCAGGGGTGTAGCCTTTACTATAATTATAATAGCCGCTACAGCTAAATATGAATTGGCAGGTATAAACCGCTTCTTCGGCTGTTGTAGTATTCAGGGTGGTTATCGTCCATAATTTATCTTTTGTATCGAAGTCAAAAGAAAGGGCACGTTGTTCGTAGATGATATGATCCCGTACCTTGTACTCGTCAGCGGCTTCATTTATATATTTCAGGATAGAAGGTCCCTCTGCAAAAGACTTTTGCTCATCCCAGGTCTTGAAGGAATAGCCAAAAGTGTACATATCAGAATCGGAACGAATACCCGGATATTTAAACAAACTCCAGGTGCCTCCAACTTCCGTTCTAGCTTCTAAAATAACATAGCTTTTATCTGGATTTTTACGTACCAAATGGCAGGCAGCGCCTATACCGGACAAGCCGGCCCCTATGATGATGATATCGGTATGATTCATATTTATGGTATTGTCTTAGTCTTAAATAGCTATCGGGAGTGCGATAGATTTTCCTCCACTTTTTTTAAAGACGGCGCTAAACGTCCCTGAAGCAGCGATGTTTTAGTTATCCTTTTTTTGGTTGTTGCTAAACGTGTAAATGCGTTGTAAAGTACGAAAAACAATCAATAAAAAAACAGTGTTAAATCTGTAGACTTCATCATGTTTTCCATTTACTTTGTTTTGAGTCCTCAGTGAGAAATTTAATAGTTGACCGATGTGTTTCCCTGTCTGTGGCTAATGTAAAATGAGTTGCTTCTTTAATTTCTAAATATAGTCCATTGGGTAAAGTTTGAGCAACTTTTTGTCCTGTTCCAAGGACTAAATCCTTTTCACCGCTTATGATAAGAGTTGGAGTATAAATTTCAGCAGCTTTTTCGGGAGTAAGAGGCCTATATTTTGCAAGACTAAAAGCAATCATAGCTTCTTTTTCCAATCCAATTTGTTTAAATAAATTCCAATACGCAGAAATATGATTGGGTAAATGAATTGGGAAAGTTTCATGTGAAAGTAAATCTGCAAGACCAGGCAAAAGGGTTTCAAATATAAATGGAGGATTTCCAATGAGTCCGTCACCAGTAGCTATTAAGACGGATTTTGAAAAATATTCAGGGTGGTTGCTTAATAGATCAAGAGCTATCACCGTACCCATTGAGTACCCGATTAATCCAACATTTTCCAAATTTAAATGGTCAATTAGATTAATAACGTCATTTGCGAAGTTTGTTGTTCCGTAAAAATTGGGATCACTACTTTTATCACTTTCACCATAACCACGAAAATCGATTCCAATTACTTGAAAACCATTTTTCGATAAGCTTTTAATCCAACCCGTTTGAATATAGTTATAGTTGAAATCAACAATTGCTCCGTGTAGCAGTATTACAGGAATTCCAGTTCCATATATGCTATAGTTTATAGAAATAGTATTAGTAATGAATTTTGGCATTTGCTTTTTTCTTTATGGTTTGGTTTTAGCGGTTGTAATAACTTTCGCAAAAAATATTCGTTAGTAAAATAATTTTGCCTTGTCAGTAAATCCTTCGAACACCGGTTTTAGAAAACTTCGTTCGTAACTGATGATACATTTGGTGTCGTTGGCATACCTTAATGCTTCAAGACATTTTGGCGTGTTTTGAATTTCGTTTCGATAAATTTCATAATCTGCTAACGAAGGAAAAGAAAAAGAAGCATATCCTACATTATTTGCTCCCTCGTGAGGTAACAAATATCCGTGATGTAGCCCACCCATTTCATTAACTAAGTCGATCCAAAGTTTCGCATAATGTTCAAAATCTGCTACTTTAGCGGGGTCAATTATATATTTTAAAAAACAAGTTGTCATAATTTTAATTTGTCAAGTATTTGAAAGTTGGCATTTTTTTGGACGTCCGTATACAATGACCGCTAACTTATGTATCGGTCTGATAAAGCGAGGTCAATCCGTACCGACAAGAGTAGCGTAGTCTAGCCAATAGAATCTTTTTCGCCTTATCAAATATAGCAATTAATCTTACAAAAAGATTTAATGTATTGATTTTCTGTTATTATCAGTAACTAGAAAGGGAGTTTGATCGCTTTGTCATCTGCTTTTTTTTAAAAATGCGGCTGTACATTTCTAAAGCGACAGTATGGGGGTCTTTTTTTTTGGTTAGTGCTCTAAATTTAAATACCGCTACAAAATACAATCAACAAAAAACACCATTAAATCTTCAGACGTAATGGTGTTTGTAGTTGATGAGGTGATTTTTTAAAGGACCAAATTCAGTAGGCTTTAGCTTTGATTTATATCGTCAGATTCCAATTAATCTTGACGTTGCTTTTAAGAGTTCAATTGCAGGTGAACCTGCAAAACATTTTTCGCAACGAGAATACATAAATAAGCAATCAATAAAATCAGTCAACATATGAAAGAGCAATCCAATTCCTATTATCCTAAAAGGTTTGCGAAAAAAAAGTAAAACAATATAAACCAACATAGCATAATACGTATGTAAAAAGTGGAAATTAATGCTACATCTATTTGTTTGGAAAATTGGATTGACAAATAAATGATCTAAATCAACTACCATAGTCGCTAGGAGAATTAGATATACTTTTTTCCAATCTTTTCTATAAAAGATAAATGCAATAAAAAAGGGAAAGCCAAAGTGTAAAAAGTAGTGTGTAAATATTTGCATCTATTTCTCAGTATTTTTTTAGGTTGCATACAATTTGATTATTTGTCTGATAAGGGAAATCAATCTGTACTGATAGCAGGAATGAATTAATAGGTCTGACAATTAGTTTCCTTCTTTCGTTTTCCCAAATGTAATAATTAAACGAATTGCTATATTTGTTTTATGTTATTATTAATCGAAAGAAAATTATTGTAGTAGGTTTACCATCCTCTCTATTGCCGAAAGAAGCTGCAGTAAATTCTGAATAAGCGACGTTGTGGATATTTGTTTATAGTTATCGATTATAACGCTATTACATAACACAAAACGCAATGAAAGATAGAACAAGTAAGCAGTCAACTTCTTGAGCGATTCATGTTTGTAATTGATGACATAGCTGTTTAAAAAGGTAAAGTCGGTTGGCTTTGCCTTGCGCATCTTCAAATACTGACTAGTTTACCATTGTTTAAATTTAGCTATTTTGTTTTTACTAAAAATAATAGCGTTTTATGAGTTTGGTTGGACCATTTTATACGACCGTTACCCTACTTTATTATTTTTTGCAGGTTTTTGAGGATCATCTGCTTTGCAGTACCTTGTACCACTTAGCATGCTAATTAATTCTGAAAGCTTGTTTGACGTGCGTCTACTGTTTTCTACCTGTAGTTCGACAGCTTGATTGTTACTTTCGATTGTAAAAATTATAAGGCAATAATTGAAATTATAAATACAATTCCAGTAAGCGCAAAAAAACAAATAAATACAGTTTGTCATTTTACTATTTTAACGAAACGCCGGATGTAACTGCAACTAATTTGGTGTAATTATAACATTTTGTTAATCGTAAAAGTCTTTTTTCAATAAGTTGTAGTAATTAGACGCCCAATATTCGCTTTTAAGACTTATTTTCTCTGTTCCATACTATAAAATAGGATGTTATTGCTATTTTGTTTATTTTCGTTTAAGATTAATCTAAAAAACCTAAACAAATGAAACATTTAAGAAAAAGTTTACTCTCCCTTGTACTGGTGATTCCCTTCCTCTTTAGTAGTTGTAGCAACGACGATGGCCCAGCAGTAACGGTTGTCAATTCTAAAGTCTATGACTTAGGCACAGTTGGTACTGCAGGAGTTTCCGGAACGGCAAAGTTCATTGAAAACAGTGACGCCACATTAAGTATTGAGTTAGAATTAAAAAACACTACTCAAGGAGGATTGCATCCGGCACACGTACACTTAAATAATGCTGCTGATGGTGGAGATATAGCTCTAACATTAAAGCCAGTTGACGGAGCGACTGGAAAAAGTACGACCACATTTAAAGCGCTCGATAATGGTACCGCCATCACATATCAGGCGCTACTTGATTTTGATGGGTACATTAATGTGCACTTGAGCGCTGATAAATTAGCTACTCTTGTTGCTCAAGGTGATATTGGTCAAAACGACCTTACCGATGTATCGAAAGTATATACATTAGGAAGTGTTGCTGTCGCTGGGATAGATGGTACTGCCACTTTTTATAAGCGAGTGAATGGAGAAGCCTTAGCAATAGTAAGGTTGAAAAATACTCCAGCTGGTGGATCGCATCCTGGACACATTCACATGAATACGGCTGTTGAAGGAGGAGGAATCGCTTTTACTTTTAAGCCAGTGAATGGGGATACAGGTATGAGTGCAACCAATGTATCTAAACTTGACAACGGTACCGCTTTTGGGTACGATCAGGTTGTGGCCTATAATGGCTATGTTAATTTTCACAAAAGCGCGACTGAATTAAACGTCCTAGTAGCTCAGGGAGACATAGGTCAAAACGAGTTAACTGGTATGTCAAAAGTATATCAATTAGGAAGTGTAGCTATACCTACAATCGACGGTACAGCTACGTTCTACAAACGAGTAAATGGACAAGCATTGGCGGTGGTACAGCTTAAAAACACCCCAGCTGGTGGATCTCATCCAGGTCATATTCACATCAACAGTGCAGCTCAAGGAGGAGGAATCGCATTTACTTTTAACCCAGTAAATGGAGACACTGGTTTGAGTAAAACGAATGTATCTAAATTGAATGACGGTACTGCTTTTGGATACGATCAAGTGCTTACTTACAATGGATACATTAACTTTCACAAGAGCGCTACTGAATTAAATGTCTTAGTAGCTCAAGGAGACATTGGACAAAATGAATTAACTGGGAAAAAAATAAGCTATGTTTTAGCCCAAAAAGACGTTGCAGGTATAAGTGGTACTGTTGAATTCGCTGAACGAATTAATCAAACGACATTAGTAACAATCAAGCTTTCTGGTACTCCTTTAGGAGGAAGCCATCCTGCACACATCCATGAGAATAATGTTGCTACGTCAGGTAACATCATTGCAGGTTTGAGTCCTGTAGATGGAACCACTGGGATTAGTAAAACGCAAGTATCAGCATTAGTTGGAGGTACTCCAATTACTTACACGCAGTTTTTAGCGCGTAACGCTTATATTAATGTGCATTTAAATGATGGCGCTGGTTTGTCTACCATCGTTGCTCAAGGAAATATTGGCTCAAACGCAGGAGTTCCAGAAGCAAAAACATACAATGTGACTGCTAATGGAACGACATCGTATACTTTTAACGGAGAAGGATTTACAAATTCTAGCAATCCAAACCTTACGTTCAAAAGGGGAGGTACGTATACTTTTAATATGTCTGCTGCAGGACACCCTTTCTTTATAAATACTGTTCAAGGTACTGGAATTGCCAATACATACGCTTCTGGAGTTACAAACAATGGAGCTGTATCAGGAACTATAACTTTTACTGTTCCTATGAATGCACCAAACACGCTGTATTATAACTGTCAATTTCATGCTTCTATGTTTGGAACGATTACTATTATAAACTAGTGATACTATTTACTATTTAATTCTTAAAATGGGGAGGTGTTTTTACATCTCCCCATTTTTAATTGATGAAAAATGAGTAATGAAGTCTGGTAACACTGAACCTCATTGACCGATTTTGATTAGGAGTATATTCCATCATTAGAAAAATAAAAATACTTGTGTGTTTCACCAGCTATTCGTAAATCTTTAAATCAATGCTTTTTATCTTGTTGTTCTGTGCGGTGTTGTTTTTTGAGAGGAGTTTCGTCTCCTACGTTCATTCCGTTTGACATTCCTATCATAAAGTCAATAGTCAATGATATTAGTTCTATCTATCCAAAAAGTAGCTTGTTTAGATTTTTATCTACGTGTTTTATCGTTGTGTTTATACATGATTTAAATGATAAATGTTTAAACATTTTGTCATCTTAGGTATGCAATAAATCGCACAAATGCTTAGAAAAGAAATTTTTTTTAGGTGATATACCAACTGGAACTAGGATTGCTCGATGTGATTATTTTGCTTAAAAAATGCTGTTGCGCTCTGATAGCACTACTATTTTGATACCGCATAACTCGTAATTTTAATTTTACCTTGATTTGAAGGCTGTAACGGTCTTAAAACGGCAGCTACGCTAAGAGATGTGACTATGAAGTTTTCTCAGACGAAATTATCTGAATATGGGATAAGTTTTAGAGTAGGTATTGCTAAAACTCTTTTTATTCTTAGTGTAGAAAACTTGGTTTTAAGCTGCTTAATTTGATTGAGCGTCTAAAGTGCAACTACATGATATCAGACTAAAAACCAAGAAGATTAAAAGAAAACAATTTAAAGAGGTTTCAATTTATTTAGTTTGAATGATTAATTGTATTGCTTCGTAAAATCCTAATTGTGATTAAAAATTGTAAGCTAAAATAACATTTATTTAGGGATTATGGCTGTTTTTCAAAAGTACACAATTGGTAGAGATTGCAAATTCGCAATGTCGACTACAAAGCAATGTCGAATCGATAGCTATTAGAACACAGCAATCACAGCTGCTACATGAAAAGCGATTGTTTTTTTGTGTTTTGTTACGGGCATACCATCTCATTAAAAACGAAACCTATCTAAAAATGGTTGTACATCTTGAGTATCGGATTTATGGTTGCGATGCGTCGTTTTTAGTGGTACTTACAAATTGGGTTGACCAAACTATTTTTCAAAAATTACAGCATCGGTTTTTGCTCCTAATTGGGTTAGTGCTTCTGAAATTGCTGTTACCAATTCTGGCGGTCCACAAACATAAAAGTGTTGTTTAAAGTTGTCTATTTTTTCCTTTAGAAAAGTATAATCAATCCTATTGTTTTCGTATCCTTCTTTTTTTTCATCAGTGAGTGTAGTGATGAAATTTTTACCCAGCATTTCTTTAAATTCTTTTTTAAGAATTATATCTTTTTCGGTTTTATTGGTAAAAATTAGTTTGTTATTTGCGATTTTGTTTTCAGCTTGTAGTTGCCTAAGAATTGCAATAAACGGGGTAACACCTGCACCACCCGCAATAAATACTCCTTCGCCTTTATATTCAATCGCACCCCAAACATCACCGATGATAAGTTCATCACCTTGCTTTAATTTCCCTAATTCTTTTGTAACTCCGTTGTGACTATCATAAATTTTAATTACGAATTCTAGATGTTTATCATCATTTAAACTTGTAAATGTAAAGGGTCTTTTCTCTTTCTTAAGTTCAGGAGTGTTAATGGACATGTCGGTTGCCTGTCCCGAGACAAATATATATCCCTCTGGCTTTTCAACTTTAAATCGAATTACATCATGCGTTACTGGCTCAACTGATATTATTTTTACAATGTGATCTTCCATGATTTTTGTTTTTTAAGGATTAGTAGTGGTTGCGTCCTGAGCCAATTTTACTTCACCAGAAGTTTTTTCTAAATCTTTATCCAGTTGATAAAGCGCATCACCTTTTGCATTTTCTCCGCCCGCAAGAGTAATCTTATCCATTAAATAGTTGGCAAGATTTTCTTCTTCTATTTGTTCTTTCACAAACCATTGTAAGAAATTCCAAGTAGCCCAATCTTCTTCAACGAGTGCCATTTTCACCACTTTATAAATGGAATTTGTATTGTCGATTTCATGTTTAAATACTTTTTCAAAACAATTGTTTACACTTATGGGATCGTTTGCAGGCGCAGGAATAGCGATCACTTTAGCTTTTGCGCCTCTGTTTAAAATGTATTCCAGTATTTTCATCATGTGGTTGCGTTCCTCTGCTGCATGGCGAAAAAGAAAATTTGCGATACCACTAAATCCATTGTTATCAGCCCAGGCGGCATATGATAAGTAGATTTGAGAAGCATGTGCTTCTTTTGTCATTTGCTCGTTTAATGCTGCTGAAAGCTTTTCTGAAAGTCTATTGGTTTTCATATGATGTAGTTTAGTAGAATGATTGATAAAATATAGTACAGTCAATTATTATAATCTTTTAAGTTTTACTATTGCTTTCTAGTTTATAGCGATTGGGAATCGTACTTGGTACTTAATTTAAAAAAGATAATAACTTATGCTAGTTTTCAGCTATTTCAAAGGTTTTTGGCAGATATTTGGTATAACCCACTTTTTTGTTTCCATTTATAAATAAAACTAGCTTCAGTATTTCCAAAGTTAGTATTACAGTATATATCTGTCTCAGTAAAAAACATAAGTGAAGAGAACAAATCTGATGAATGATCTAGTTTTTTTCAACCTTTCATTTGTGCTCCTGCTCCTGTTTTAAAAAAAATAAAAGAGTTTGTCATGGTGTTTTCTACTTTTTATCGCTCCTTTGAGTTACCCTAAAAAACAAAAAATTAGTTTAATCATTCATTTTTTTGTTGAAAATCAACGGCAATGTCTATAAATTAGTACTTGTTGGTTTTTTTTAGAGATACGGTGCTCTTGTTATCGCTTGTAACAGAAACATTTTACTGATGCGTTTCCTCACTGATTTTAATAATCGCGTAAGCGCCCTAGTACCGTGTTAAGAGTCGCCTTCATTTTGTCGATGGCTTCAGCTACCGCGGTTTCAACGGTATTTGCATGGCTTGTAACGACTAAAGGCTGCATCCCTTTCAGTCGCGCTTCGAGCACACATCTTTTATCATTTTCACTATCTCTATCGCTATTTTCGTCGCTGAATTTCACTTCGACTCTTGTTATATGTTCACTGTACCTGTCGAAAGCATCCGAAATGGTAGCCGTTAAGGGTTCTCTCATTTCTTCGGTACCCAATATATTATTATCGGTATTTAGTAAGATTTTCATTTGTACTGATTTTTAGTAGTTAGAATTATCATTATTTACTTGATTTTTAATAACGAAACAGACAGGCAGCTCCTGTTTTTGTTGGCATTTTTTCATGCGGAATAATCATTACTTTACCCCCCATTTTTGTTACCAATTCTCCCAAGTCATCTAATAAGTCATCCATTTCGGGATTATTTAACTCCCCTTTTTCAATAGTACCTGTAGCATTCGTTATTTTACCTGGAATTTGACGTGCGGCTTCGATTAACAAGGTATCTACCCTGCCGGCTGCTGCTGCTGCAGCTACTTCACTCAAACTATCACTGCCTGTCCCCTTTGATTTTGCTTGATGGTATTCATCACAAATTTTGTCGATACTGGCATGATAATGAGGCTCCATAACTTTCCAGGCATGTGCCACTAGTTCATCTATTTTTAGCGACTTTGGATTCACGTCGATGCCGCTAGGAAGTAATGAAAGAATGTCACTTACCTTATGAAAAAGATTCTGGTGCTCTGGCAATGCAGCTAGTATAAGTGGTAAACCGGATGAACTGGAATAGTTATCGTTAATCGTTTTTGCGACGAAGCGAAAAAACTTTTCGGTATCTATATCTTCTTCAGGTGATTTTCCACCGTGACCGTGATGCATGTCGCCGGTCTGACTTCCTACACCACCATAAGATGCAACGGTGGTATGCTTATCGGTTAGATTAGAACCTAATGCTTCATTTATATTTTCTGGAGTATCTGGAGGAAGCTTCAGTTCTGTGAGCGAATGTCTGTTTCCTTCGTAAATTTGATAATCATGTAGGCTTAAAAGTAACACGTTGTACCGCTCCACTGACTGCAAATATCTGCGCAGTGGTTTTGTATGAAAGCTACTCGCAACTACGGTTAGTTCTTCTATGAATACTGGTAAACTTATGGTTTTGAACATGTCAAATGTGCTAAGCACAGCCAATCCGTCTGATGTATGTCTCCAAAACTCTTTATCACTTTCAATTTCCACAAATGGCTCTAACAGTGTTGTAGCCTCTGACTCGGAATGTTTTTGAAGCAGGGAGTGTTTCAGTTTTTTTAACAGGTTTTTAAATAGAATCGGATCTTGGAGATTGTCCGGGTGGGTCCTGTGCGTAGGCATGTAGAGTGATATGCAGGTTCCTTCATTGACGCTTAATAATTCTGGCATCATGTCTTTAGTAAGTAGATTCATATAGATTTGATTTATTAGTGATTAAATAATTATTTATATTATTCTAATGACTTGTCATATGCTTCGTTTTATATTCCTGAAATTAATTCTTTTTCTTTCTTTGAGGTAAGAAGGAAAAATAAACAAGCTGACTAGATTATAGTTGCTATCTGTTTCTTAACAATCGGATTGCCTATTTAGTATCAGGTTACTAAAACGGAGGAAGGCTGTCTTTTAACCTTCAGTTACAAATTGTAAATACGTCTTGTTAATAGAAGTCACGCTTCATGACTGAGAGCAGATAAATCTAATCAATCGTATTTTTTTGCTTTAATCAAATATAACGATTCTTCTAACGGTAATTGCTAAAATATTGATTTAAAGTAGTTAACATTATCTTAAAATAATTTTTTTCAGGTTTTCTATGCACTATTTGTACAAATGGCATAATAAATATTACCGTGGTGAAGTTGTATTTATTTATTTTAATTTGTTTTTTTAAGGTCGAATAGGGTTGCAAAATACAAAATAGAGTCAACAAAAAAACGCCATTACATCTATAGACGTAATGGTGTTTGTAGTTTAGAAGATAATTTTTTTAAAGTGTGAAGTCGGGAGAATCTGTGCAGCTGATATATAAAGTCATTAGGCGTTCCTCTAGATATCGGATCGAAGAAGTGGCATTATCTGTATGATATGTGATTCACTTATATGCCCTTTTGTTATGTGCATATTGTCTCGTTAAAAAAGAATAAGACTGCATTACTATTGTGTTTTAATTCGTGCGGTTAGGTGTGTAAGTACATTGTAATAAGGAGTGAAATTGTCTTTTATTAGATTTTATCGAGGTTTCGAACTGTAAATTCGTTTTCAGTGTTCCCCGTATTCACAGTTGTATTGGGCTCAAAAAGAATAACTTTTACTTCCCCAACAGCAATTGGCCTATGGTTGGTTTTTTTAGGTACAACTACAAATTCTCCAGCATTTACCTCTATGGTTTTATGCTCTAATTCTATCAGTAATTTTCCTTCAATCACGAGGAACATTTCGTCTTCATTCTCATGCTGATGCATGATAAATTCATCTTTGAATTTCGCAACTTTTACAAGTTGTTCATTTAATTCAGCAACTATTTTAGGACTCCAATAATCAGTAAAGGAGTCAAACTTATCTTTTAGATTCACCGTTTCTATTTCCATTTCTTTTGTGTTTTTATTTATTTGTAGCTCTAGTGTAAATGTAATAGTTTCTTTTTTTAGGACAAAACTGTTAAGTGATTCCACAAAAAAAATGAAGCCAAATCCAAACAGAAGAGAACGTAGTTTGTAAATACTGCACTATTTACGTAATAGAACTATCCCCAAAAGCAACCGTATTCATCTTTCTCAATGAGTCGAATAAAATCCAACAAGTTTTCTAGGATTGGTTTAGGCGTGTAGGAATGCCATTTTAAATCTGCACGTTGCCAGTAGACTTTCCAGTGGTTATTCTTCTTTACAAATGTGGCTTTAGCAACATTGTTTTCAACTTTCTTTTTAGGATCGATCCAATCCGGTCTAACTTCAAAAATAATGACGCTTTGCTTTTCAATTCGATACCCAATATCAAGTTGAGCCCTACTTTCTTCGCCAGGACGAATGTAAGATAAATAATTTTCTATTTCTTCTATCTCGATACTAGCTATTTCGTATTTCATACTTATTTAGAGTTTTATCAGTTTGCGTCGCTCCAGCCTTTAAAAATGCAATGTTAACTACGTATGGTCATTGCGAGGAACGGGCGCCATCTCCGATGCTGCATAACATTGGCCTCACTTTTTATGTCTTATTATTGTGGGCACGGATTGCAAATCCGCGCTATCGGGTTTCACATATTTTATTGATGAGTCCCCATTATTTAATTTACACGCTATTCCATAAACTTGTCATTCTGACAAAGGAAGGATCTCATTATTTGCCTCAAGTTTGATTGTCAAATTAACCGCAGATTTCGCAGATCGTATTAATGCGTACTCATTGTCTAATTTACACGCTATTCCATAAACTTGTCATTCTGACGAAGGAAGAATCTCATCTAGTGACTCGAGTTTGATTGTCAATTTAGCTACAGATTTTACAGATTTAATGGGTAGTACCCATTTTTTAATTTACATGCTATTCCATAAACTTGTCATTCTGACAAAGGAAGAATCTCATCAGGTCTCTCAAGTTTGATTGTCAATTTAACCGCAAATTTTACAGATTTAATGGGTAGTCCGAATTATTTAATTTACACGCTATTCCATAAACTTGTCATTCTGACAAAGGAAGAATCTCATCATGCCTCTCAAGTTTGATTGTCAATTTAACCGCAGATTTCACAGATCTTACTGATGAATACCCATTATTTAATTTACACGCTATTTCATAAACTTGTCATTTTTACTTCTGGTTACCATCTCAA
>NZ_AJXL01000003.1 GCF_000264055.1 Flavobacterium sp. ACAM 123
CTAACCAAAAAAAAGGGAAGATAAACAACGTTCATCTTCCCTTTTACTATTTCTTAATCTTGTCCTAACCAATTGTTTTTTCGATATAATCTGAATTCAATAGATATAACGCTGCCATATATTGAATCTTAAAAGACACTAAGTCTCCTATTTTATATTGTTTTTTTGAGCTTGACACATCGATTACTAACATATCAGAACTGGCATCGACTATTGTGATATCAGGATCATCTGCTTCAATGTATTGTGGTTGCATATCTAATAGTCCAATGTCGAGAATCGCTCGTAAAGAAGTGATTCCTAAATCAGCATCATCTTCCATTACATAAGTATTACCAACACCGCTTTCGCCTAATTCACCTGTTGGAGTTTCTGGTTTTTCGGTAATTTCGATAATCTCTGAGTACAATTTAAAGACATCATTGTGCATTCCTTTTATGGTTTCGCCCGTAAATAGGTCTTTACCAAAGAATAATGCTTCTCCAACTCTGAAATGGTTCACTGCCATAGGACGTGCATTTTTAAGCATCAAGGGTATCGATACAGAAGTTCCACCGGAAACCCATGGGATTTTAATATTAAATTTAGCTTCAATCAGTTGCTTGTATAGACTAAGTTGAATTAGTTTGTCTTGAGTAGGCATTATGCCGCTTAGACAATTAAGGTTAGTGCCTATACCCAGAATTTCAATATTAGGCAGGCTAATTACATGACCGTAAAATTCAATTAATTCTTCCCCCATGACGCCTTCACGCAAATCTCCCATTTCAATCATAATGATGACGTTATGGGTTTTATTTTGTTTTTTAGCTTCTTTTGAAAGCATTTTTATAGTTTCTATTTCAGTATTAAAACTTACATCCGCATACTGTACGATTTTTTCAATACTCCGTTTTGCAGGTGGTTTGATATATACGGTTTGGATAGTGGCGTCTAAGTCTTTTATTTTTTTTAAGTTACTGACGCGGGAATCATGCATTTCTTTTACACCTAATGCGATAACTTCTGTCAAGTATGTTTTATTTCCGCATAGAAGCTTCGTAACAACTCCCCATTCTATATTTCTTGATTTAAAAATGTTATTTAAGAAAGCATAGTTTTCTTCTAATTTTTCTCTGTATAGTTTTATAAAAGCCATTATTCTATAGTTTTACGTGGAATCGTTTTAGAAATTCGAGTTAATAATTCATAATTAAGTTGATTGCTATAATCGCTAAATGAAGCCACAGATATTGAAATATCATTTTGAGAGCCTATCAGTACTACTTCATTATCTTTTTTTACTGATTCAAGGTGTGTAACATCGACGGTCATCATATTCATATTTACAGAGCCAACTACAATGCAACGATGGCCATTAATTAGGACTCTTCCTTGGTTGCTTAGTGAACGGCTATACCCGTGGGAATAGCCAATGGGAATAGTTGCAACTGTCATATTTCGCTCTGCAAGAAAACTAGTTCCGTATCCTATAAACTCGCCAATTTTCACCTTTTTTATACTCATTACTTTACTTTTCCAAGTAATAACTCTTTGAAGAGGGTCAGTTTTGTTCTTTTTTGTACTCAAATAGTACACAAATACTTCAGGACTTGGCCATAAACCATATTGAATGATACCTATTCGAACCATATCCATTCTGGTTTGAGGAAACATTATAGATGCTGCTGAACAGGCTGAATGCTTGATTTCTGGTTTTAGCTCATTCTCACAAAGATATTGGTAAATATCTTCAAAGCGCTTAATTTGTTTATCTACTCTATAATAGTTTGCAATACTTTCGGCACCAGCATAATGAGTACAAAGTCCTTTAAGAAAAACATGTTCTTTTTCTTTTTTCAGAAAACCGATTACCGTATTCAGTTCGTTTTTTTCAAAGCCGGTACGGTTCATCCCAGTCTCTACTTCAAGGTGTATAATTGCCTTTTTACGTAGCTTTTTTGCTGTTTTTGCTGCTTTTGTCAACCGGCCTTTATCAAAAACAAAAAACTCGACATTATTATTGATGACCCATTCCATGTCTTCGTCTTGAACCAGTCCCATGACCATTATGGTTGCTTTATCTTCTAATTTGGCTTTAACTACCTTCGCTTCCTCTACATCAAAAACGGAGAAATGGGTAATTCCGTTGTGATATGCCATCGAAACCATTGCCGTAACTCCGTGTCCGTAGGCATTACCTTTTACGACGCATGAAATTTCTACTTTTTTCCCAAAAGTGTTTCGGAGAAAAGAGAGGTTCTTTTGATAAGCGGTATTATTAAGTTCTATTATTGAATTAGTGTGCATTTGTAATCTGTTTACTTATATGGTGGAAAATAGATACTCCAGTCGTAATGATGTCGTCTGGAAAATCGTAGTCAGGATTGTGTAAAGCTGGGGTGTCTGTTCCTGACCCCAGTCCAAACATCGCACCTGGATAGCGTTGGGTAAATAAACCGAAATCTTCTCCCCACGTAAAAGGAGTGTCCTTTTCCAGGAGTTGAAATTGGTTCTCTTTTACCGCTTTTTTTATGAGACGGACTGCCGTTTCATCATTTTCATTGGCTTGGAAGCCTTGAGTCCATCTAATATTACATTCCAAGCGATATTCATTTGCGACTGCATGTGCTATGGTTTCTAAAGTGGTTTCTATTGTTCTCATCTGGGTATTACTATCGCTCCTTACTGTAAAATGAATTTCTCCCGCTCCCGCAGAAACACCGTATGCTTTTTTTCCCATTTTAGTATAAATAGGAGTAATAAGACAATAATTTTCTTTTGAAATATCAGCCTGAATAAAAGTGTTAAATTGGGTAATAATCGATGCTATCGCTAAGGCAGGATTAATTCCTTTTTCAGGTTCCCCAGCATGTGCAGTTATTCCGTCCAACTTTATTATTATACTATTAACGGCGCAAGTAAAAGTACCATTTTTAACTACAATCTGGTGTTTTGTATATCCAGGCAAATTGTGCAAGGCAAAAACATAATCGGGTTGAAATACAGTAAATTGTGTGTCTGAAAACACTTTTTGTGCACCGCTACCATCTTCCTCAGCAGGTTGGAATAATAGAATTACTTTTCCAGTTTCTGGCTTGTGTTGATATAATTCTGTTGCTAAACCACATAAAATAGCCATGTGACCGTCGTGTCCACATTTATGTGAAACACCATTGGTTAGCGATCGATGTTCGAAAGTATTAATTTCTTCAATGGGTAAAGCATCTAACTCACATCTGAACATCACGGTTTTTCCAGGTTTTTTACCATTATAAATCGCTACAATTCCAGTTTTTCCTAAATTGGTTATAACTTCGTCAGCCGGATATTTCTTTAAGAATGACATGATTCTTTTTGCAGTTTCTATCTCTTTTCCAGAAACTTCTGGGTACTTATGCAGTTCTTTTCTCAGTAGAGCTAGTGGTGCTAACCGTAGGTTTAAATTCTCCATTTTGGACTATTTGATAAGACGCATTTCTAGGTATTTGTTAGTAAAACCTAATTTTTCATATAGTTTTTTAGCAGGATTGTCCGGTTCTACGTGAAGTGCAATGTTTCCTTCAGCAATTGATATTGCTTTTTGCATTAATTGTTTCCCGTAACCTTTACCGCGTTGGCTATTGTCTACAGCGATGTACACTAAAATATTCTCAGGGATGAAATCTTTCATTCCAGTATTTGTTAAAATAACAACACCAACAATTTTATTAGCGTCAATACCAACAACGATATTTCCTCCCTTGTTTGGGTTCATAACGTAAGCAGTACATTTTAAAATATCTTCAATTTTATCACCGTATTCCTCTAGGTGAGTAAAAAGAAACTGAGCAACGATTTGATTGGTATGTATTTTGTCTTCTCCTGAAGTACTATTAATTATTTTGAATTCCATTTTGTTTTTCTTTTTTGTTATTATGATAAGTTGATATTGTAACGAACAATAGGAGGGAAATACTTATTCCATAAATATTCGCGTCTAAGTGTTCGGGTAGTTTTATTCCTAAAGGTAGCTTATTTTCGGTAATTATAAGTAAAATTGTAGTTGCTCCTCCAAAAAGCATGCTCCAAAAAGCAGCAATTGGATGGCTTTTTTTCCAAAATAAAGCACCTAGGACGGGGACGAATAATCCAGAAACCATGAAGGCGTAGGAGTAAAGCATTAGTTCCAATACGTTTTGCATTTGGGAAGCTAATAAGATGGCAAAAACTCCAATTAATAATGTTACTATTTGTGAAAGCTGCAATTCTTTTTTATGTGATAACTCCTTTTTAGAGAATTTAGAAATGATATCAGTTACGATATTTCCGGAGGCAGCCATTAAACAGCTGTCAGCAGTGGAAAGTATAGCCGAAAAATAGGAGGAGAGCATTAATCCCATTAACCCAATCGGTAAAACAGTAGCCAATAAAACGGGTAAACCCATCTCGCTGTCCATTGACGCAGCGTCTGTAATTCCGTCAAACATGCCTTTTGTCGCCGCTACTTTGGCTAACATGCCAAGAATAACTCCCATGAAAGCCATTATTGGCCATTCGAACACTCCGGCAATAATCCAAGCTTTCTTTGCTTCTTTAGGACCTTTACTGGCATAAATCCTTTGGTATAAAGTCATTCCAACAAACCAGATCGGAATAATGGTAACGGACCAATTTAGTATTTGGTACCAAGTCACGTTTGTCATTGATAAATACTTAGGATCTAATGTTGCTTTAATGGCATCGTATCCGCCAACTGCATTATAGGCCACTGGTATTCCTATAAAAACTAATCCACCTATAAGGATTAACCATTGTATCGTGTCGGTATAGATTACTGCTTTTAATCCGCCAATGGAAGTATAGGCCACCGCAATAACACCCATTACAATCAATGCCGTCTGAATATTTAGACCATCAATTGTTGCCGAAGCTAATTTGGCTCCAGCCAAAACTTGAGAGCTGGTGAATCCGATGTATCCAATTGCAGAAATAATACCCGCTAAAAGTGCTACTTTTCCGTTGTAGAAATGACCAAAGATCTGCGGGAAAGTAAAAAATTTATATTTGTGCCCTAGTTCGCTAACTTTCGGAATCAGAAAGACGGCACTTAACCAAGCTCCAAGCAGCCCTGTAAACAACATCCAAGAACCGGATATCCCCATCGTAAAACCGAGTCCCCCTAAACCAATAGAGAATCCACCTCCAACATCAGTAGCAACTACAGATAGACCGATATGCCAACTGCTCATGTTTCTTCCACTGACATAAAAATCTTCGGCAGTTTTATTTTTATTAAAAAAATAGAGGCCAACACCTAACATGGCCAGCATATAAACGACAAAGATTATATAATCTATTACGTGCATTTCTTGTTATTTTAGATTAGGTAGTACCCTGTTTATGGAATTTTTCCAAAAGGCAAAAGGTGCAGCGGACTGCAATAAAGGTATGTTTTTTCAAGTTGATTTCAGGAATGTGAAATCGTAGATTGGATTCTTCGAATAATTGATGAAAAACTCGATTTTATCCGTGAAAAAGCAAATAATTAGCTGCAAAGATAAGAAAATATATCTAAAAAGCTATTAATAGACTGGTAAGACTCCGTTTCTATAGTTAGTAACGGTTATTTTAAGGGCAGGTAAATCAGGTAGGATTTGGTCTAAAAAAAGGAGTTAAGTATTTGTAATATAATATTTTAACATTTTTTTATTTTTTAGCTTGATCCATAGTTAGCGCTTTAATTGTAATTTAAAATAACTAGAAAACTGCAACGGTGTTAGAACGGAAAACACTCCGTTTTAACCACCTTTTTGTGAAGGATTAGTTCTTTGTTGTAGATGATTAATCACTTTCAAATAAGGTCAAAAAACTGATGACTAATTGTTTTTTGTAATTCTAAAGATTGTGCGGTTTGGTATGTTAAAATTCATTATTTTTAATAAAATTATTCTCTATGTTAGTTAAAGTTTTTGGAAGTGCTGTATTTGGAGTTGAAGCTACAACAATAACCGTTGAAGTGAATATTGATAAAGGAATTGGATATCATTTAGTGGGGTTGCCTGATAATGCCATCAAAGAAAGCAGCTATAGAATTGCAGCTGCTCTCAAGAATAATGGGTATGCTATGCCTGGCAAAAAGATAACAATTAATATGGCTCCTGCAGATTTACGGAAGGAAGGGTCTGCTTATGATTTAACTTTAACGATAGGGATTCTTGTTGCGTCTCAACAAATCCAAGCAATCGATGTCGAAAAATATATTATTATGGGTGAGTTGTCGCTAGATGGCAGTTTACAACCTATACGAGGTGCGTTACCTATTGCTATAAAAGCGAAAGAGGAGGGCTTTAAAGGCTTTTTTCTTCCAAAGCAAAATGTGAAAGAAGCCGCCATCGTTACTGGTTTAGATGTGTATGGTATTGAGAATGTTCAAGAGGTTATTGATTTCTTAGAAGGAAAAGGTAATTTAGAACCAACAATAATAGATACCAGAGCCGAATTTTATAAAGATTTAGATTTTCCTGAATTTGATTTTTCGGATGTGAAAGGGCAAGAGAGTATTAAGCGTTGCATGGAAATAGCGGCTGCCGGTGGGCATAATATTATTTTGATTGGTCCTCCAGGTGCTGGAAAAACGATGCTTGCCAAACGGCTACCAAGTATTTTGCCTCCAATGACTTTGCGCGAAGCACTGGAAACTACTAAGATTCATAGTGTTGCTGGTAAATTGAAAGAAGTTGGTTTAATGAATCAAAGGCCTTTTAGGAGTCCGCATCATACAATTTCAAACGTAGCGCTCGTTGGTGGGGGTAGTTATCCACAACCGGGTGAAATTTCGATGGCGCACAATGGTGTTTTGTTTCTGGATGAACTACCGGAATTCAAACGGGATGTACTGGAAGTAATGCGCCAACCTTTAGAAGATAGGGAAGTAACGATATCAAGAGCGAAGTTTACGGTAACTTATCCTTCCTCGTTCATGTTAGTGGCTAGTATGAACCCTAGTCCGAGTGGCTTTTTTAACGATCCAGATTCTCCACAAACTTCTTCACCACACGAAATGCAACGGTATTTGAGTAAAATTTCGGGGCCTTTGCTGGATCGAATTGACATTCACATCGAAGTGACTCCTGTTCCTTTCGAAAAATTATCTGATGATCAAAAGGCGGAGAGTAGTGTTGATATAAGAAAAAGAGTGACTGCAGCGCGAGAATTACAATCTGCACGTTTTGAGCAGATGGACAACATACATTACAATGCCCAAATGAATACTAAACACATTAGAGAATATTGTGCGCTAGATGATACTTCTAAACAACTTTTAAAAACCGCTATGGAACGGCTGAATCTTTCAGCTAGAGCTTACGATCGTATTTTGAAAGTAGCGAGAACGATAGCTGATCTCGATGCAGCTCCTACAGTTGTATCCTCTCATATTGCCGAAGCGATTCAGTATAGAAGCTTGGATCGTGATGGATGGTTGGGGTAATTTTACTAAGCATTACTCGAATTGTAAATGGTCGCAAGGATAAAAATCGTGAATACTAGCATAGCTAGCGCGAGATCCCGCTCGTGATGTTTGCAATTTTATAATTGTGTTTGTTTTCACGAGCGGGACGCTCGCGTCAGCGAGTGGCGGCTGTGCAATTTCATTGATTTATTTCAAAAATTTTATTGAATTTTCTTTTCAGGTTTCTATTTTGCCATTTTATACTCAGTTTCGAAAAGATGGAAATAAAAACTATGAATAAATTAAACGTAGCATATATTCCAATTGGTGGTTTTGCTTGAAAATAAAAAATGGAATTACACATAATAAAGGCAATAAATGGAAAGTACTTAATGAAAGTACTTATTAATTTATCAACTGGTTCGACACTGTAATTTACAGTCAAATTTTTTTTCAGTATTTTTTATATGTTCCTTTTCAGAAAATAAAAACTTGGAAAAAAATTAGAATTTTTTATAATATCAAAAGTTGAATTGTCAAATTTTCCATAAAAATATTTCGAATTATCAGCAAAAAAAAAGGACAAAATCCCCCATTCAATTTTTAATTTGGGAGAGCCAATTTTCGTATTATCTTTTAATCTATTTCTAAATTCAGTTATGTCTATTTCCGATTTCATTAAGGGATTTTTTTGTATTCTGCGGCAACATTGCCACCAAAGTCTATCTGCGAAAAAATCGTTGTTATGTTCTTTCAAATATAATACATATTTGAAATAAAAAAGCAAGAATAGTTGCATGTTTAAAGACGCAACACGTCACAGGAATTCCTCGCAATCAGATGATTTTTTCTAGTTTAGAAGATACTATTTTACTAGAAAACCGCACAGCGAGCGCGAGCGTCCCGCTCGTGCTGTTTCCAATTTTATATTTTTTATGTGTTTGTGTTCACGAGCGGGTCGCTCGTGGCAGTAAAGGGGAATATAGTATAACACCCAATTTTAATAGCGTTCTATTCTCTCATAAAACACACCATATAGTTTATCAAGCTGACAGCGTTTCAAGATAGGTGAGCAACTTTGCTGAGGCACTTCCAGCATGACAAATAGTACGAATGTTTGTTTACATAAGCACATTGCGTTTTTAGAATAAATATAATTGCCGTAAGACGAGCTGTATAATCGTCTTAAGAATTAAAGTCGTGATAGTAGCCCCGATAGAAATGAAAAACCTTGTGTGGGCTAGCGTATAGCCTGCACAAGGTTTGTAGTGTATAGCGGGAGATCATGTTTAAAAAAACGAAATCATACTGCTCCTAAAAAAAGAAAACTTAATTTATTAGTTAGAACGTCTGTCGTTAGTACGTCTTGGACCAAAGCTATTGTTACTACTTCGGTTTGAATTATCCGTTTTCGGTTGCCTTGGGGTTGAATTGCGTTGTTGTCTTCCTTGGCCTTGTTTAATAGGTTGAGTAGATGCTTTAGGATCTGGTTCAAAACCTGCAATGTTTTCGATAGGTAATTTCATGCCAATCAATTTTTCTATATCTCGTAAGAAAGTGGTTTCGTCTGGGCTAAATAAAGAAATGGCTTCTCCATTTGCTCCAGCTCTTCCTGTTCGACCGATGCGGTGAACGTAATCTTCAGGAATATTAGGCAATTCAAAATTGATAACATGTGGTAATAACGGGATGTCTAAACCACGAGCTGCGATATCTGTAGCGACTAAAGCGGTTAGACTACCGTTTTTAAATCCGGCTAAGGCTTTGGTTCGTGCTCCTTGCCCTTTGTTACCGTGAATAGCTGCGGCCTTAATGCCTGCGCTAATCATGGCTTCGCACAACTTATTAGCACCTTGTTTTGTACGTGTAAACACCAGAATTTGTTGCCAGTTTCCTTCAGTAATCAATTTAATGATCAATTCTGTTTTTTTCTCTTTTGCAACAGGATATACTTTTTGAGTAATCGCATCGACAGTAGTATTCTCTGGTGTTGCTTCAACCTGAACTGGTTTGTGCAAAATACCCATTGCCAATTTCTTAATATCTTTTGAAAAGGTCGCCGAAAACATTAAGTTTTGCCTTTTTGCAGGTAAGACTTTTAGTATGCGTTCAATGTCTCGTAAAAATCCCATGTCTAACATTCTATCCGCTTCGTCTAAAACTAAGATTTCAACTTTAGACAGCGTTAGTAAACCTTGATTTTGCAAATCGATTAATCGACCCGGAGTGGCAACTAAAATATCAACACCTTGTCGCAGTTGCGCTACTTGCGGTTTTTGATTTACACCTCCAAAAATAACGGCACTACGTATATCTAAAAATTCACCATATTCTTTTATATTAGCAAGTATTTGAGCAGCTAATTCTCGTGTAGGTGTTAATATTAAGGCGCGAATAGGTCTGTGGCTTAAGTGCTTTCCTTGTGATAATGTTTGTAATATGGGTAGCGTGAAACCTGCTGTTTTTCCTGTTCCCGTTTGTGCAGATGCTAGTACATCTTTACCTTCTAAAATGGGTGGAATTGCTTTTTGTTGTATTGGAGAAGGGATTGTGTACCCTTTTTTGCTGACTGCTTTTAATAAAGCATCAGATAGGCCTAATGAGTTAAATGACATAAATTGTGTTTATGAAGAAACACTATTATTTAGAGTACTTCTTTAAGTTGGCGCGAAGATACTGCTTATTTCTCCGATGTTTTTTTTAATGATTGACTTTGTTTAAATAAATGTGCTGCTTCGTTTTTAACAAGATGTAAATTAATGGTCCAGGCTTTCCTATTTGTTTAAAAGGAAGTGTCAACTAGTTTTATTCACTTATGCGCAGCTAGTTATCGTAAGTAGTTGCTTAATTTTTTGAACTCTAAAAAAAAGTAAACATGTCGATATAACTGACTGATTAATAAGAGATAATGTTTACAATAGTTTCCTTTCGGTTTACCGAAGAAATAGAGATGAGATTTTTGATAGTACTATTTAGTTTTGTTGGTAAAAAACAACAAAATCGGGAGTTTATCCCGATTTTAATGATTGTGCTGTCTTTTTTTTATCTCAGTTCATCAAAAGTATTCCCTTGTTTGAGATCACCAGTTTTATAGCCTTTCATAAACCAATATTTGCGTTGTTGAGAGGTTCCGTGTGTAAAAGATTCTGGTACAATATGCCCTTGCATTTTAGATTGGATTGCGTCATCACCTACTGCATGCGCTGCACTTAATGCTTCATCAAGATCGCCGTCTTCTAAAATATTATTCATTTGCTGGTTGTAATGAGTCCAAACTCCTGCGTAAAAGTCAGCTTGTAGCTCCAGCGCCACAGATAATTTGTTGGCTTCCGCCTTACTCTTGCCTTGTTGCATTTGTCTCATTTTATCAGATGTTCCTAACAAGGTTTGTACATGATGCCCAATTTCATGTGCAATCACATAAGCAGTGGCAAAATCTCCACCCTGAGCTCCGAATCGAGTTTTTAGTTCTTCGAAAAAGGTTAAATCCATATAGACCTTTTGGTCAGCAGGACAATAGAAAGGACCAGAATCCGAGGTTGCATTCCCACATTCTGTCCCAACGGCACCACTGAATAGTACAATATTAGGTTTTATGTAATTCAAATTATTTTCATTGAAAATTTTAGTCCAAACATCTTCATTATCAGCTAATACTGTTTTTATAAAGGCTTGCTCTTCCAGTTCTTTTGCAGTTAGATCTCTTTGTTCGGTAGGAGCACTTTGTCCCTGATTCAATTGTTCTAAAACAGGTGTAAGCATTTGGGCGTTTTCGCCGCCAAATACATTTATTAATACTATTATGATTCCAATAATTCCTCCACCGACAATTGTTTTACCACCGGAAGACATGCCTCTTCTGTCGTCTACATTGTCACTTTGTCTTCGTCCTATCCATTTCATATGATTTCAATTTTCATCCTGTTTTTTAATAAACGCGCTGCAAAGTTATATACTATTTTAATATGTTTTTCACAAAATACATAGCGGCTTTTCAAAATGCTAGCAGGTGGTCCACTTAAACAAAGCATCTTCTATTACTTTCGTTAGGATTGGCTTTGATATATAATCATTCATACCAGCTGCAATTCATTTGTTATTTAATTCTATTCCGGTGCCTGCGGTTATTGCTATTATTGAAATTGATGCACCGGCCTTTAATTTTCTTATCTCTTTTGTTTCTTCATACCCATTCTTTACTGGCATTTGTATGTCCATAAAATTAATTTCAGCTATACTATTTACAAGTCCAAAGAAGAAAAGACAGAGCTGGTACTCTTGATTGCGTATATATCTCATTATTCTTTTCTGCTAAAATGCTCTTTTATTTTTTCTTTGTTTTGTTGCGGGTGA
The DNA here is from genome assembly GCF_000264055.1 of Flavobacterium sp. ACAM 123. GTDB lineage: Bacteria > Bacteroidota > Bacteroidia > Flavobacteriales > Flavobacteriaceae > Flavobacterium. The sequence goes on from NZ_AJXL01000003.1 coordinate 11,765, forward strand.
AAAATAATAATGTAATAAAAATCAATAAAAAACCTCATAAAAAAGGTGTTTTGTTTGCAAAGGGCATGTCAATCAAGTCCGCATTTGGACGTGTTAATTTTGGTAAGAAAAACCAAGCAAAGAAAGTATAGTTTAGAATAATCAAATAAAAAAAGCTATTGTAAAACACCATAGAAAATGTATTTTTGATTTGCGTAGTTGATAATAATAGGATGGTAACTTAATGATTTTTCTATAATAGGAACACGATTTTAAAATAAATAAAATCGCGTTTCTAATTATTTAAAATAAATGAAGTATTCATTATTTTTCTACGATTCTTCCTCATAATCATATCCGATAATTTCACTATAGATAGAATAATACATGGAGTAAACAAAGGGTAATGTGAAAATTATACCTATACAACATCCAATAAATCCTACCATAGACCCAATAACTGCGAGAGCCATAAGACCGAAGAGAATCAGGGGCTGTTTTGCGACAATTAAAAAACTGAATTTAATAGCATCCAGTGCTTTTAAATTCGCTGAAAATGATAAGTGGAATAGTTAGTATCGTAAAAAAGGCGATTGCAAGAGACAGTATTGAACCCACGAGAATGATTCCGCTATAATTTAATGCCATTGATATTCCATTGCTAAACAGCAAAATTAGAAATGTTGCAACAAAAATCTGTGGGAAATAGCTAGTAGTATAGTAACTAAAGACCGTTGAAACATGAAATTCTTCATCTCTGTTAGCACAGTAAGCCATTTTTATTAATCCTGCTTGTAATGGACTAATTAGACTAGAAAACAAAATCGATACTCCTGTAAAGGTAAGAAGAGCTGTTCCGCTAAGGGCACCCATACCTTGACTTAATCCCTCTAATGATTCTTGCGATAGTGACGCTAATCCGAAAAAGGCTGCTCCCATACTTGCTATGATCGCCACCAGGATGACCATAAACACAAAAATCATTAGACCTGCATAGAGTGCTATTTTTTTATAGTTTTCAAATGCTTTGTTAAAAACATTAGCAAAATCCAATTGGTATCCATTGCGCAGTATTTCTTCTATTCGGTCTTGTTTCATATTCATTTTTTGTTAGATTTTATATTTTTTTAAAATAGTATTGTGGTGTTATAATTTAAAATAGACTTCTTCAAAGGGGATCCGGAACTGTTATCCGTAAACGCCCAATCCTCCCCGTATTCCACATCCGATAATCATGTTTATTTCAGCTCCAGCAGGTAAATTCAATATTTTTTTGATTCTTAAAGAATCAAAACCTTCCATGGGGCAAGTGTCATAATTGATGTCTGTCATGCTAATCATAAAATTTTGCGCGGCTAGGGCGGCACTTTTATGGGCTACTATTCGCATATCACTCTTTCAGACTTGCCTATAAATAGATTTAAACATTCCGATAATTTGAAAAACGAAAAATTTAAGGGCGCCCAAAATCCCTTAAATCAAAATAGAGAGTAGGCACAACTTTTTGATAATAGTTGAAGGCAAATTTCTCTCTTCTTGAATAGTCTGCGAATGATTTCCCCCAATACTGCGATTTTAAAAAAGCAACATTAGATTGTACTCTTTTTCCATAAATCTTTCTTGCCACCACGATAACCATCTGACTTGCGGTTTTTGCCACATTTTGACTAAAACTTGCCTTTGTAATTTTTTCTAAAACTTCAGGAGTAGTAATCTGGTAGAACTCCCACAGTTGCATATTACTGCTTGCAGGAGCAAGTGTAGCAAAACGAATGCATTATTTTACTTTTTCATCATCAAGGACTTCGTTTTTGAATACGCCCATAGAGCGCCTGTATTCTGCGGCTTCGCTTACCGATTTTTCGATGATTAAATCCATTTTAACAGCTTCTTGACAGTGTCTAATTTGTCTTTATAAGGAGCATATCGCACAGGTAAATCGAGCCAATTTGCTTTTTTTACTATCGCTTTTTTATGTGAAAAAACATCAAAACTTGACACCCCATGATAGGCACCAATGCCACTGTGACCTACACCTCCAAAGGGCAGTCGCTTATTTAAAAAATGAATAATTGTATCATTTACACACCCTCCTCCAAAAGAATAATTTTGAATAATTTTTTCTGCAAATATTTTATTTTCTGTAAAAAGGTATAATGACAATGGTTTTTCATATTTGGAAACTACCGTATATATATCTGCAGCACTAGAGTATTCAAGTATAGGTAATAAAGGTCCGAATATTTCATCTTTCATCACGAGACTGTCAATGTCATATTCATTAATAAGAGTAGGGGCAATATAACAGCTAGACTCGTTAGACTGACCACCAAAAATTACTTTGTCGTTATCAATCATTTCAGTTAATCGGTTCCAATTTTTAGCATTGACAATTCTGGCAAAATCAGGAGATTTTTCTGGTTCGTTTCCGTATGCGGTTATTATTTCCTCTTTCAGATAGTCAATAAACTTATTTTTCATGTCCTTTTGAATCAAGATATAATCTGGAGCAATACAGGTTTGTCCCGCATTTACAAATTTTCCCCAAACAATTCTTTTGGCCGCCAGTTTCAAATTAGCAGTTTCATCAATAATACACGGATTTTTTCCGCCAAGTTCTAATGTGACAGGAGTAAGATGTTCCGCTGCCGCTTTAGCAACTATCTTTCCCACAGAAACGCTTCCGGTAAAAAAGATATAATCCCAGCGTTGTGAAAGTAGGTTTTCAGAAACATCCACACCACCTTGAATAACTTCCACATGATTAACATGGAACGTTTTTGCTATTATTTTCGCAATTATAGCGGATGTATTACTTGTCAATTCAGAAGGTTTAAGGACGACTTGATTTCCGGCAGCAACTGCAGCAACCAAAGGACAAAGAGCCAATTGAAAAGGATAATTCCAAGGAGCAATAATTAATACCTTTCCATAGGGGTCTTTATAGATATAATCTGTAGAAGGGAAATTGAGTAACGATGGTAAAACCCTTTTTGGCTTTGCCCATTTATTCAAGTTCTTGATGGTGTCTTTTAAGTCAGAAATAACATAATTGGTTTCTGTCAGGACCGCTTCAAAAGCAGGCTTCTTGAAATCATCATACAAAGCCTTAATTATATCATCCTCATGAATTATGATGTTGTTGAGAAGTTTTATTAAAGTCTCTTTTCTAAAGTTCAAATCAGTTTTAAAATTCATAAAATATTTTATTTAAGCATTACTTATTCCCTTATTTACTTCAGTTTTAAACGGTATCCCAGGTATAGATCCGCTTGTTTTGAATCACTTGTCAATGCTGTAATAATAGAGCTTGATCCTAAATAAAACCCATAAACTCTAAACCCAAATCCTCCAGTTACGCCAGAAATTTCATTAGTAGACCATGACGAATAAACATCATAATTTTTTAATGAAAACCGTGGTGTTATTGATACTACATTTTGAGTGGTGATTTGGTCATTTTCGCTATCACTATTCATTTTTTGTTGGGTATACAAAGAAACAAAAAATTTAGGCAGGACTTTAACGTCAACATACGCAACAAATATAGTTGGTAATTTTACTTTTATGTCTTTATCAGACTGTTTTTTAGTCAAATATCCACTGTTTAATAATATAGTTTCCGCCTCTTCAAGACTATTCACATTTTGAAAATTATTTAAATTTAATCCAGCATTAGTGGGGGATGAAGGAGGAATATTTAAAGTATAATTAGTTGAAGCATTGTTTGTATCTTTAAAGGTCATACCTCCAATATTTTTAACGGAAACTCCAGCGTTTAATTTATATCCATCTGTTTCTTTTAATTGATAATTTAATCCTAAATCAACAGCAAAACCATTTAATTTTCCGAATAGGGATTTTGAATAATCGCTAAAATCAGTAAAACCATTATTTAAGTTCCCTGAATAAGTAATTTTAAGATTAGCATTGGTGTCATTTAAATACGCTTCGCCTAAAACAACATTTATTTTTCCTTGAAATTGGTCAGCACCAAAATTAGTATAGGATCCTGGAAACAATAACTTTAGAGAAGTACCAACACTAATTTTATTTTGTTCATTTTCGAATAGATTTCTCGCTCCCGAAAACCCAATTTCTCCCCAAGATGTACCATTTACCCGTTGATTGTTTTTATTACTTAATAGCGACGTATTGACTATTGATCCTAATGTTCCATTGTTTACGGCTTCGCCTAATTTTGGATCGATGTCTATAAAGTTTAATTTTGCATATGCTTTAGAAATTACAGCAAAAGCCCATTTGTCTTTTTTTATGGCAAATCCTGGACCGTATATCTCAGCATCAATTCGAAGATTTACGGGTTCGTTTCCCTGAAATATTAAATCCGCAATAGTACCTGAATTATTAATTAAATCATTAAAACCTACTTTATTATTCGCAGCATTAATGCTTGCTGAGAAAAAATTGATTTCATATTTAGAATTAAGATTTGAAAGTTCAGCTGGATTCATAGAAGAGCTAAGCAGGCTAAGTCCACTTGAGTTTTTTATCCCTGAAAAATGATCTTGGGCAGTCATCGTATACAGGCAAAGGGAAAATAAGAGGAGTAGTGTGTTTCGCATGAATTTAGGTATTGTATGAAATTATTTATTTTTTACTAGTTGTAAATATAGGGTTTTAGTTTTTATACAGCATTCCATATTACCTCATTTGGCACTGGGGCCATGATGGATAAGCTTTCTTTAGTTACCGGATGTACAAAAACTAATTTTCGGGCATGCAAATGGATGCCGCCATCAGGATTGCTTCGGTCAAAACCATACTTTAAATCGCCTTTTATTGGGGAGCCTATTGAAGCTAGTTGTGCCCTGATTTGATGGTGTCTCCCTGTATGAAGATTGATTTCCAATGCAAAATAATTGTTCAACTCCTTAAAAACAGTATAATCCAAGCTTGCTAACTTACTGTCAGGGACTTCTTTTATGTGTGCCTTTGACGTATTGTTTTTTTCGTTTCTTTTTATAAAATGAATCAACTTATCTTCTGGGTTAATAGGTTTGTTTTTTACAATTGCCCAATACGTTTTTTGTGTTTCCCTATTTTTGAATAACTCATTTAAGCGTGTTAGCGCTTTGCTGGTTCTTGCAAAAACGACAATGCCTGTTGTGGGTCTGTCTAAACGGTGCACCACACCAAGGAAAACCTCACCGGGCTTGTTGTATTTTTCTTTGATATATTCTTTTACGACCTCAGATAATGGTTTGTCGCCCGTCTTGTCTCCTTGAACTATATCGCCTACACGCTTATTCACAACAATAATATGGTTGTCTTGATGAAGAACTTGTAGGTTATTCTTGTTTGATATCTCTTTCATTAGCTAATGCTGTTCCTTTTATTTGGATACAAAAATAGAAGTTTTATAATTGCTTTCCGTTAAAACCATTTGGTCGATATATTTTTTCGAAATTTCATATTCCCTCTTTTTCAATATCACTAAGAAAATTTTCTTATGAATTTTGAATACCGAGTCAAACTGAGATTCATTTTTTATTAGCTGTGCTTTTCCATCAGAATAAAACTGCCCTGAATAATTTTTTTCTTTCCAATAGAATAACGGCACTTGTTTGTTTTCACTGTTCACTTTTAGATTCTCTAGCATATATTTATCTGTGTTCATATAGTTCTCTAATTTTCCAGTTGAAAAAACGGCAAAATAAGCGATAAATACAATCAAAGGAAACACAAGGGCAACACGAAAAATTTGTTTTTTGCTTTTAAAATCCTCCCAATAGTAAACCATTAAAAACATAATTGGTATTGTAATAGGAAGCATGTAGGTGTGCAGGATGTTTCTGGAGAAGGTGAAAAATACCGGTGTCCAAAACAACCATAGAAATAAGAAGGAGATCCAACTGTTTTTAAAAATTGTTTTTTTATTTTTCCAAAGTTTATAAAAAACAATTTGTATCCAAGGGAAGCCAAAAGCAATCATAAATAACCAAATCATACCCAAGGGTTGGGATTTAGGTTTACCGTATAAATCGCCTTTCCATCCGGATTCTACAAACCGTTTGTAATGCTCTCCAATGATGAAATAATCAAGAAAACCAGGGGCTTTTTGCTCTGCTAAATAATACCAAGGAGCGGCAATTACAGTAACAATCAGAGTTCCTATAATCATAGAAAATTTCGAAAATAATTCTTTAAATCTTTTGGTATCAAGTACGCACCATAAAAAAATAGGAGGAAGTGTCAGCATTAGTACCAGAGGGCCTTTTGCCAATAATCCCAACCCGAGAAATACGAAGAAAAGATAATTCCAGTAGGTTTTCTGTGGTGAATTCATAGTTTTCCAAAACGCAATCATTACCATTGTGGTACAAAATGCAAAAGCAGTATCAGTAGAAACAACACCGGTATGAATTAGAAATTCGGGCATGGTTAATAGAATAAAGCCTGGAAGATAAAAAGATAGCCCTGTTTTTTTGACGATTTTTCCAGTGATGACTAGAATTAATACGTTTAGTAGTAAAGACGGTAGTCTCGAAGCAAATTCATTAATACCAAAAATGATATAACTACCAGCAGATAACCAGGAGGATAGCGGTGGTTTTGCCATAAAGGGAACTCCATAATCGATTTGCGGTACAATCCATTGGTTGGTGTCCCACATAATTCTTGCTATTTCAGCATATCTTGCTTCTGTTTTATCTAGCAAAGGGATGGCAAAGGTTAGCAATAGTCGGAACAGGATAAGAATAATTACAGAAATATAAAGAATATAGGAGTTGTTTTTAAATTTATCTGTAATCATGGTCTATAAGTGTTGGATAGATGGGATTTGTAATAATTTTTTATATTCCTTATTGATTTGGTACAAATCAATCCAAAGTTTAAAAAAATAAGTTGGTTTTACTTTAGAATTACCTTTTTCAATCCATGATTTTAAAGGAGCCTCATACATTTTTTGAATTGCTTTTTCTTTACCGAAAAGAATCATCATCCTAAAAAATAATTCAACATCAAAAAGCCATTTTGAAAGGAATTCTTTTTTGAACAACTGCTCCGCCAGATCTTTGGTGAAAACCTTGCAGCCACATTGTGTATCATAGACTTTTAAGCTCAATATTTTTGAAATAAAAGTAGCTATAATTCTACCAATCAAAAAACGGCTATTTTTGCGAACAATATGAGATCCAATTTTTCTAATTCGGGAACCAAAACAAAACACAATATCCGCTTTTAAATAGACGGTGAGGTTCATGAAATCTTCAAGTGATGTTGCTAAATCAGCATCTAGATACCCGATAAATTTGTGGTTTAAGTTTTGGTTACAATAATTAATACCTTTTCTAACGGCTTCTGCTTTTCCCGCGTTTTTAAGTAACGAAATAATATGAACCTGATCTGAATACTTTTCCTGGAAGAGATTGAGTGCCTGGAGTGTTTTGTCAGTGGAACCGTCATTTACAAAACAAATAATAGCTTCAGGAGTAGTGTCAAGAAAGTTTGAATATTCTTTTAATAACAAGCCTTTTTCTTCATTATAGCAGGGAATAACAATACAGGTACTAAGCATTTCAAGCATAATGGGGGGACGTATTTTTTTAGGCAAATATAGTACCTTACTACTTATAGTGACTTTAAGAAATGGTTAATACTGTTCTTTTTCGTTAGGGAAGTCACTCGATTTTACATCGGCAACATATTGGCCAATCGCAGTCGTCATTCCTTCATAAAGATTCATGTATCTTCTTAAGAAACGGGGACTAAATTCATTATTCATCCCTAACATGTCATGGATAACAAGCACTTGTCCGTCAACGCCACCTCCTGCACCAATTCCTATTACTGGAATCGAAATACTTTTGGCTACTTTTTCAGCTAAATGAGCCGGTATTTTTTCTAAAACCAAAGCAAAGCAGCCCAGTCTTTCTAATAATTGAGCATCTTCAACTAATTTATCTGCTTCTTCCTCTTCTTTTGCACGTACGGTATACGTTCCAAACTTATAAATTGATTGAGGTGTTAAACCCAAATGTCCCATTACTGGAATTCCTGCATTTAATATTTTTTTAATTGATTCTTTAATTTCTTTTCCACCTTCTAGTTTTACTGCGTGACCTCCACTTTCTTTCATAATTCGGATGGAGGAACGCAAGGCCTCTTTTGGGTCAGACTGATAACTTCCAAAAGGCAAATCAACCACAACCAAGGCTCGTTCAATTGCTCTTACCACTGAAGAGGCATGGTATATCATTTGGTCTAAAGTAATTGGTAAGGTTGTTTCATGTCCAGCCATTACATTTGAAGCAGAATCACCCACAAGAATAACATCAATACCGGCTGTATCCACAATTTTTGCCATGGTGTAATCATAAGCGGTAAGCATGGAGATTTTTTCCCCATTTGCCTTCATATCAATTAAGGACTTAGTGGTAATTCTTTTGTAATCTTTTTTTGCGACAGACATAGTTATTTTTTTACGAGTTGTAAATGTAATAAAACAAATGATGATGCAACAAAAAAATGGATTCGACTTTCATCGAATCCATTTTTATAAAGTAACTTTTTATAGGATTAGTGTTTCAAATCGGTAAATTTCAAATCTAGAGTAAATGCTAGGTTGGTTTTCTCTACACTATTTTCTGTAGTGAGCTCAATTTGGTTGTTTTTCATCAATTTTACAAATTAACACTATCTAAGAATTTTGTCTAATACGGTAATGTAATCATCAATAGAATCCGTATTGGTGTTTATGGCCGCACTATGGCTGTTATAAGGAGCATACATGTTTATATTATCACGGGAAAAAAGTCCAATTGTAGTCACTTTTGCTGCGCTGGCTAAATGCATTATTCCACTATCTGCGCCAATAAATACTTCAGTATTTGCCATTAGCGCCCCTATTTCACGGACATCTTTACTGTAAAAGGTTGGTGCTTTGAACCCTATTTGTGAAACATTTTCAACTGGTAGGACTTCAATAATATTGTAGTCTGGATATTCCGCTTTTAATCGGTCGTAGAAGGGAGCCCACCATGATTCTGGATAACATTTATCAGCTGTAGCAAAAGTAAAGATGCAAACGGTTTTTTTATTATTTTGTACAATGCTTTGTAGCATTTTTTCTCCATCTGCAAGTTCTGAAGCACTCAATTTTAAGTCTAAGTAAGGGACTGGCGTATTATTTTCTTTAAATCCAAGTTTTGTTAAATAATGTCTGAAGTTGTAAACTGGATATTTTGCAATATGTTCATAATCTTTATGCTTCAACGCAATATCATCAACATCATCACCGAAAAACTTGTATTTTGAGTTCACAAATTGAGCGGATAATCTTCCCGATGAAGAGTTTTCCACGACATTAATTACAATATCATAACTGTGTTTTTTTAAAGACAACCATCCTTTCGCATATTTGGTAAGTTCCTTAAAAGGCTTTCTTGGTAGTTGAATGATCCGTTTTACGTTTGTATAATTTTTAAAGATAATTGGGGCTAAACCACCATTCACGAATAAATCTATTTCACATTCAGGGAAAGTGGCAATGACCTCTTGTAACAGTGGAGTGATTAACAATTGGTTTCCTAATCTGGGGTTTGGTCTGCTAATTAAAATTTTTTTAAACTCTACCTTTGTCAGATCGATATTTTGATCAAATTGTGAACTTCCAACGTTTTTGGTAAGGCTACGCATTAATGTTCGTCTCAATACGTTAATGTCTTTTTTTAAACTCATGATTTATTTAAAATTTATTTTGATCTGTAATTTAATATAACCTGTAATTGTTCTTTAACTGTTTCTTTTAGCGGTTGTGAAGCAATTTTCAAAGTAACGATTTTTTTTCACACAATATAGAAGGAAAGCAATTCTTGAAACAAAAAAGAAGAGTGTTATGTCCTCAATTATTTTTTAGTGGCATGTCTTTTGTATTGCTGAAACAATCGGTACTATGATAGTCCAATTGAAGAAAATCAAAAACATATGAAGTATTTTATCTTGTTACTGTTGCTGTCGGGATCTATGTATTCTCAAGAACAAGTGTTTAATGTGCAAAGATATTGTGTTGACGAAATTCCTTTTAATATTGGGGAATGTGATATTTCAGGAAATGAATATTCGTTTGTGTTCCTCGACAAAAAAAAGAATGATGTAGTATTCTTTTTTACCAATATGAAATTGAGGTATAAAATAATGAAGGCTGTGGTCTATGTTCCAGACCCGAATTATACAATCTATTCCTTGGAAAACACCGATGGCCATGCAGAGCTGAAAATCAACAAACAGAATACTAAGATGGAATTCCTATATCCCAACAACCATATCTATTTAACGGTGGGTAAATCGACTAAGCTGTAATTGCTTTTTTAATTGTCGGCTTTCATCATTAACAAATAGGTGTCACTGTGCTAATGTAGCTTTTTTATTACATTGTAAAATTGGGCTTTTAAATTAATTCAGATTTAATTTCAATACGAATTGCCCTAGCCCAGATAGAAGCGGCATCCTTTATAGCTGCCGTTTTCGGCAGGTATAAAGATATAGCGGATAGCGGGAAATAGCTTCTAAAAAATAAACCACCCTCTTATTTTGAAATAAAAGGATGGTTTCTATATTTTATTATAATTTGATTTTTATGCAGTAGTTGGATAGTATTTTTTTCGAAACCAAAAAGCAACATTCACTAAGGCTATCAATGCTGGAACTTCTACTAACGGGCCTATAGCACCGGCAAAAGCTTGTCCGCTGTTGATGCCAAATACACCAATAGCAACTGCTATAGCCAATTCGAAATTGTTTCCTGTGGCTGTAAATGCAATAGCAGTACTTTTAGAATAGTCGGCACCAAAGTATTTTCCGATCATGAAGCTCAATACAAACATCAAGGTGAAGTAGATAACAAGAGGAATGGCGATTCGAACGACATCCATGGGGATTTGAACGATTAACTCTCCCTTCAAGCTAAACATAATCACAATCGTGAATAATAAGGCCATAAGGGTAATTGGGGAGATAAAAGGGACGTATTTATTCTGGAACCAGTCTTCTCCTTTTAGATGGATTAACGCATATCGACTGATGATTCCCAATGCAAAGGGAATTCCTAAATAAATACCGACACTCTCGGCAATTTGTCCAATACTGATAGTTACATGAAAACCGGTATAACCAAAGTAGGGAGGAAGTACCGTAATAAAAACATAAGCATAGACACTGTATAGTAGTACCTGAAAAATACTGTTTAAGGCTATCAGTCCGGCGGCATATTCTCTGTCTCCATCAGCAAGGTCGTTCCAAACAACCACCATAGCGATACAACGTGCGAGCCCAATAAGGATAACGCCAATCATGTATTCAGGATAGCCATTGAGGAAAATTAAAGCCAGGAAAAACATTAAAATCGGGCCTAAAACCCAATTCAAGAATAGGGAAGCACTTAGTACTTTAGTGTTTTTAAAGACTTCGCCCATTTGTTCGTATTTCACTTTTGCCAATGGCGGATACATCATTAGGATAAGTCCAATTGCCAAAGGAATATTAGTGGTACCGTTTGAAAACGAGTTAATAAAGTCTCCGCTAGAAGTGAAGAAATTTCCAATGGCAACGCCTATTGCCATGGCAAGGAATATCCAAAGGGTTAAATAACTATCTAGAAGGCCTAGTTTTTTTCTGTTCAATGCAGGAGTGCAATTAGTTGCGGACATCTTATTTTTTTATTTGTGAGAATACATAGAAAATTTCCGTAGCAATTTGAATGCTTCTTTCTTTGTATTTTTCTTTTTGTTGGGGTGTGTTGTCAAATGCTTTTGGGTCTTCAAAAGTGATAGGAATGCGTTTTTCAGCACCAGCAATAAAAGGACAGGCGCGGTCCGCCTGTGAGCAGGTTAATATCGCCACAAAGGCAAATTGCGGATTAAAACTGTCGTCATAGGTTTTAGAAAATCCAATAATCGGATGGGCATTGGCTCCATACTTTATACTATAAATGGGATTTTTACCCTCAGCAAGAGGGAGCACCTCGAATCCCGATTGTTCTAATGTTTTGGCTGCTACAGGGAATAATGCCGTAGCTTCTGAACCGCCTGAATAGCAAAACACATTTTTCACATTAAAATGTGCTGCCGCCGTTTGCGCCCAGACTTGAGATAAATGACTTCTTCTGGAATTGTGCGTACAAATAAAATTTAGTCGGATTTCTTCTTCCTTATTAATCTTCTCTTGGATAAAATCAATTAGTGGCTGTAGTATAGTTTTACGTTCGGGGGGTATGTTCCTATATTGAAAAGAACGTATTTCATTTTCTATTGAATGGAACACGGTAGTATTTGATTGAGTCATTTATAAAATACATTTTTAGTTAACAACAACCGCCACCTGGAGTACAACTGTTTGTTTGACTTGGAATTTCAGATAGTTTGGTTTTTTGCTTTTCTTGTGGAATTCCGCATGCATCTTCTGCCAAGCAGGCAGTCTGCTTGTTTAGCAACATGAAGTCCTTTCCGTTGAATCCCAAATCGTATTTACCGATAGTTTCGCCTTGGTATTCCACTTCAATGTCGTTGTCTTCAATCCCTAAAATTTTCTCAGACAAGATAATAATATCCAATAGTCTTTTTGGTATTAAACGGTGTTCAAAATCATTAGCATCCCATAACTGGAAGTTTATCACGGTTTCATTCCTTACTTTTCCTCCGCAGTCAATGAAGTTTTTGGTAATTAAACCTACTTCAGTAACGTGAAAATGATCAGGAACAGCAGTGCCGTCTGGCAACAGGAAAGTTACATTTTCTAATGTGTTTAGCTCTTTTTTAATTTCTGATAACTTCATTTTTTTTAATTTAAAAATTAACAACATTGATTTTTTTTGTTCTCTAAATAGGTGTTTACTTGGTTGAAAAAGCCACGAACTTTATTGAAGCCTCCTTCATCGAGGCAATAACAAATGGCGTTTCCTTCAAAGTTACCTTTGATAAGCCCTGCGTTTTTTAGTTCCTTTAAATGTTGGGATACGGTAGGTTGTGCCAGAGGTAATTCATTTACAATATCCCCGCACACACAACTATTTACCTTAATAAGGTGCTGTATTATGGCAATTCGGGCAGGATGGCCTATCGCTTTAGCTAAGATTGCCAACTCATTTTGCTCTTCTGTAAAATATTCCGTTTTAGTAATCCCCATCGCTATATATTTATATTGCAATATTACGATACAGCCAATTGAAAAGCAAATTTCACAGTTACTATTTTTTTTAAACAACATCAGGAGTAATTAGAGCTACTATTTTTTTATTGAAAGAGAAAGGGTCTGGTTGTGTTTCAGTAGTACACAACTATTACAACTCAAACGTCTCTTTTGGGATAGCATGGAACCCTACAGATTTTACCTTGTATTCAATATCCGATAATGAAACGATTTGATCCGTGTATATGGTAAATTCCCTTGGGAAAGTTTCAGTGTTGAGAATAACTTCATTAATTCCTTCCAATGTTAATAGGCTCGTTTTAATTTCTATTAAATCGGTTTTTTCCATCGCGTCAGTTCCAAAAATCTTACCGTGATTTCCTGGAATAATATTCTCTGATAGTAAGCTCATATTTGTACTGTTTTAAGATTATTAAAAAAAAATAACATCAAGATTCTACTCTTTTCTTATCATTTAAATTTAGTGATTTATTAGGTATAAAGTCTAAAACCAAGAATGTTATTTTATCTATCTCTCAGCTATTTAATAATTATTGATAAATAAAGGACCTCGAATTCATTGCAAATAGATTTTGAGGATCAGATTAATTTTGCAGCGTTACTTAAACAAAGATAGAGTGTCTATTTGTGAAAATTAATAAGTAACTTAGTGTTTCAAATATTTAAAATTTTAAGTAAGATGGAAAAGAAAGATAACAAATCAAGCCCTAAATCTGACAAAGCAGCAGAAGTAGACAAAGATAATCTACCTGATTCTTTAAACTATCCAGCAAGCGAGGATATCTATAATGAGGGACATAAAGAGGGTGATATTAACCCTGCTGATATCAGTAAAAAGAAAATACCAGTTGAAACAAATAACCATGGAGAATTAAATGAAAAAAGTTTTGAGGACGATATGTCAGGGGGGGATTTAGACGTTCCCGGATCAGAGTTAGACGATAAACAAGAGGAAATAGGGAGCGAGGATGAAGAAAACAATTATTACAGCATTGGTGGTGACAACCACAATGATTTAGAAGAAGACGAAGGATAAACAGGCTTCGCTGCAATAGCTAAAGTCTCGATTTTACTTATTGGCGTCCTTTTACGCTAGAAAGAAACGTTTACAAAAGATTAAAATGACAACAGTTTAGTGAATATTGTTATAGGTGTACAAAGCGAAAAGCACTAATAGGAAGGTAACGACAACTAAATTAATGATAAATATTACACTACTTTTTAATAAGGAAATCATGATTTTTTCTCCGTAAAAACGGCGGTGCGCCGGAAAGAAGTAGTAAGTCATCCAAATTATCCCGAGGGTTTTTAAACTAAAATGAACCCATTTCATAAAAGGGTTTTCTCCAAATAAAGAAAATGCTCTATCGATAAAAAATAGCATCAGCACCAATAAAAGTAAAAAGGAAAAATAATGCAAGGTAAAGATGCCGCTATCATAATAGTACCATTTTTTCTTGTCGTGAAAAAGCCATAAAACAAAGGCGAAAACTGGCATATACATAAACAATAATTTCGGTAAATTTTTTGTAAATGATTCGATGAACTTTTCTACAATTTGTTCGTTGGTATTTTCTTGTTTTACGGTTAGCCATTTTTTAAGAAACCAATACTCCGTGCCTGTTACTTTTACCTTTCCTTCACCATATTGCTGAATAGAGTCCAATTCAGTGATAGATTTGTATCCAAAATCAGCTACTTCCTTATTAGGCGTCAAATCAGTTTTTTGTTTTGAACTAACTTTGTCAATTTTTTCTGTTTGCTCTAATATTTTTTTGATGGTATCATTGTTCTGTTGTGATAACAAACCAACTTTTGTTAATCCATCCACGCTTTTCTCTTCTATGTGTAGCGAATCTATGGTAGGAATAATTACTTGTTTGTTCTTTCCCGAAGGGGCCTTTATTTCTTTTTCCGGTTCACTAGGAAATAAAGAGATTATTAAAAAAGTCGCAAAACTGATGAAAATGTAAAGCCTGACAGGGTTGAGGTAGGACAAACGCTTTCCTGCCATGTAGGCTTTAGTTAAAGCTGCAGGTTTAAAAAACAAATTAATTATTGTTTTCCAAAAAGAGTTGTCATAATGAGTTAAGTCTTCAAAAAAATGGATGAAGATATGGTGAAAAGATAGGCGGCTCAATGTGTTTTGTTGCCCGCAATGCGGACAATACCGTTCCTCAACAACATGAGAACAATTGAGACAGGTTTTATCAATACGTATTTTTTCTTTTGACATGAGCAATTAATGGGAATCAATTTACGTAGTAAATCTATTAAACTTTCAGTTCATTTTCATTATTTTTAGAAGATTTAATATGGCGCAATTGTTAAAAATGAGAGTACGTGTTATTTTTGGTCTGTTTGGTAATAGCTACTGGATACTCAAGAGAAAAGCGAGATACTAAATACGTTTAAAACCGATTTAGAAAAAGGGAAGCTGGGTATTATTCTAAAAAGATATAAACGGAACAATGAATTCTCGTTGGAGAAACGTAAGGAAAAAAAAACTCTTATCTTCTGAAAAATAAGAATGCTGACCACGCCAATTGTAATGGTGTTTCGCTGCAAGCTAAATCGGTGCTGTTGTATCCCACTTTAGACGATTTATAAAAAAGCGGAAAATATTCAGGTGTTTTTTTACAGTCATTTATAGATTAATCAATGGGCTTTTCTGTAATAATGAAATGGACTCTTAAAAAATAAGCCTACAACAAAAAATAGTTTTGATGCAGGCTTCATTTGTTTTACCAAACGAATTTATTTTTTATTTCACATCGTGTTGGTATAATCTGCGCGGTCTGGTTTTAAAGACTTTGCGCTTTAATTTTAGTAAAATTGTTATAGTTTACCTTTTTTAAGGGTTAGTCATTATAAACATTAGTTCCATGTTCATGAATATCTAAACCATCAATTTCCTCTTCTTTAGTTACTCTTAATCCCATTGTTTTCTTTAAGATGAAAAGAACTATAAAAGAGGCACCCATTGCCCAAGCAGCAATTGAAAATACTCCGATGGCCTGAACTCCTAGTTTTTCAAATCCGCCTCCGTAAAGCAGGCCACCATCAATAGCAAAAACACCTACTAACAAAGTACCTAAGGCACCACATACACCGTGTACCGAAATAGCTCCAACCGGATCGTCAATCTTTAGTTTTTTATCAATAAACTCGATGGAGAATACAACAGCCACACCACAAATCAGTCCGATAAAGAATGCTCCCACGGGGCTTACAGCAGCGCAACCTGCAGTAACGCCCACAAGACCCGCTAGTACACCATTTAAAGTCATAGAAATATCTGGCTTTTTATAAACGGCCCAAGTCAAGAACATAGCAGCCAATGCTCCAGCAGCTCCCGCAAGATTTGTTGTTATAAAAATGGCTGCTACTTTAAAAGCGTTATCTCCTGAAATGGCTAATTGTGATCCTGGATTAAAACCAAACCATCCAAACCATAAAATAAATACCCCCAATGCGCCTAACATTAAATTGTGTCCAGGTATGGCATTTACCGTCCCATCAGTATTATATTTTCCAATTCTTGGTCCTACTAAAGTGGCAGCTACTAATGATGCCCAACCACCAACCGAGTGCACTACACTGGAACCCGCAAAATCAGTAAATCCCATTTTTGCAAGCCATCCTCCAGCATTCCAAACCCAGCTACCAGAAATTGGATAAATAAGTAAAGTCATCAGTAAAGAGAATATCAAATAGGTCGTAAATTTTGTTCTCTCAGCAATAGCACCGGAAACAATTGTTGCAGCAGTGGCAGCAAATACGGTTTGAAAGAATAAACTGTGCATATCAGCAGCGGTATCAAAAAACCAACTTGGAGTTCCTATTACAGAACCTATTGAAGTTCCATACATTAAGGAGTATCCTATTGCCCAGAATGCAACACTACCGATACAAAAATCCATTAAATTTTTCATTATTATATTCCCTGTGTTTTTAGATCTGGTAAATCCAGTTTCTACAAGCGTAAAACCTGCTTGCATGAAAAACACTAAAATTCCGCAGATTAAAACCCACATTAAGTCTAATACAGCATTCGTATCCATAATATTTTTTTTTATTAGTTAGTTTATAGCAGTTGGTTAGCTTATCGCATCCGTTCCTTTTTCTTTGGTTCTAATTCGATAGGTTTCTTGGATGTCAGAAACAAATATTTTTCCGTCTCCTACTATTCCTGTAGATGCCGCTTCTAAAATAGTGTCAATCGTTTTTTCCAAAAAAAGATCAGAAACGACAACTGAAATATATCTTCGTTGAATGTCTGTGGTGCTATAAGTTATTCCTCTGTATACATGTCCTTCTTTTTCATTACCGACTCCGGTGACATCCCAATACGTGAAGAAATTGACTTCGATTTTGTGTAACGCTTCTTTAACTTCATCGAATTTTGATTTTCGAATAACAGCTTCGATTTTTTTCATTTTAATTTATTTTTGGTTAGTTAATTTTGGTTATTTATTGATGTAATTTTTACTACAAATTTTTTTCTTTCAAGTTTTTTTTGCATTAAAAAAATCCTTTTGGATGTTTTTATATATGAAATTTCATCTTTTATTTTGACGAATTTATTAACTTTTATACTAACAGGATAAACAAAAAGAGACTTTTTGATTCCATTTGCAAAGAATTATCGATTACAAAAAATCACTCCAATAAATTAGTTATTCTCCATTTTAAGTTAAATATATTACAATATTCACAATCACTATTTTGTCATACACCCCTATTTTTTTTAGCCTAGATGTTTTTATAATTACTTATTTTGGTCAAAAAATATTTTATTGGACTTTAAAATTAAAATAAGTAAATATAATTGGGGGGTATATTTTAATTTAGTTAAAAATAACTTTTAGCTTTCTGATAATTATTCACAAGGCAAAATCACCTTGTTTAAATAGTGAGGCATAAAAAAATCACCTTTTAATATTGGATACACCACAGGCTGTTTCTTTAATTTGAAATAATTTTAAGGTATCTGAATTTTTGTTTACTTATTAAAAAGAAAAGCAGCGCTGTTTAATTTTTATAAGTAAAAAAAATATAAATAATCTTTGTAAATAAGCCGGGAGGTTACTATTTTATCATACTTCCCAATCATCTTTTAATGGTATAGATGCTGTTGTTACTACTTCATAAATAGTTCTACCAAAAGACCGCTGTCTTTGTTTGAATAGCTACAGTTGTTCCTATACCGATAAGCTGTCCGTCTCCCAGAATTCGATATTTTCCTTTGCTAATTTCAAATCGCTAAGTTGTTGTATCCCTACTTTATTTTAAAGGCAAATTGCTTTAACATTTTTAGTCGCCTATTTAGGTTTCCTCACAATTTTTTAAAATTTTTAAAAAAAGTAATTTTTATTGTCAGGAAAGCGATTTTGTTCCGTCATTTACACTATGAATTGCAAAGAAAATCTTTCTTTATCTACAGCGCTACTTATATTCGCACACAGCGATAAGGTACAAAGTGCCTTGAAACCTATTGCTTATAATAAAAAGCAAAATGAGGCACTGTGGCATAAAATGAATGAGAGAGCTGTGGCACTAGTTCAAAAAACTAAACTTCCTTATTTTATTTCCGATGAAAGTTCGCAACAAGGCCTCTCTTTTGGAGATAAATTGAGTCACGCCATTCAATCTGTATTGGATAGGGGGTATGATAAAGTTATTGTGTTAGGAAATGATAGTCCTGGATTGCGATTGAATCATTTGCAAAAAGCTTATCTCGAATTACAAGATAAAAGTGTTGTTCTTGGTCCTGATTTTAAAGGAGGTACTTACTTAACGGGTATTTCAAAAGTTTCTTTCAATAAGGAGGCTTTCGCCAAAATTGATTGGCAAACGACAAAAGTATTTGATCAATTACAAGTGCTTTATTCGGAAGTAAAGCTAGGGATTATTGCCCCTTTAACCGATTGTAATACTAAAATTGACTTTGATAAATTGTTTCTGGATCTTCCTTTTTACTGTACTTTTAAAAGTGTTTTGGCGTCCCTGCTTTTCTATGCAACTTCTATACTTTCATTTTTAAAATACTGCTACACGAATGCGATTATTGGACTTAATTTTAATAAAGGCTCTCCTGTTATGGAGTAATTAGAAGCTTTTATTTTAAAATTTATTATCAAAAATCATACTTTAATGAAACATTTTTTTCTGTTTTTAGTACTGAGCTTCACGACTTTTGCCGTTGCTCAAGAAGACCTATCGGTCACTCTCATCGATTTTAACACACAAAAACCAATTCCGAATTTGGAGGTTTTATTAACCAATAATTCAAGGAACAGTAGTTTACAACAAATTTCAAACAGTCAGGGAAAAGTGACTTTTCGTGGAATTCCTGCACTTGATGGATACCAGGTTGTTTTTAAGGGAACACTAGTATTTGCTGCTCAAAAATCAAATTTATTAAGTGTACGCTCGAATCAGGCCTCAAATGTGACTTTAGTTCTAACACTAAAAGAGTCAAACGAACTCAACGAAGTTTTGATCACAAAGGGCGCAACTGCAAAAATTAATCGGCGGGATGCTGAGGTTTCATTCGAACTAAAAGCTGCCGAAATTCAAGAAATTCCTGTAGAAGGACGTGATATTACACGCGTTTTATTCCGTTTGCCAAATGTAACGCAGGCCACCGGTTTCTTTCCTGAATCACCAAATGTGAGTATTAATGGAGCAAGTTCTTTGTATACTTCTTATTTAATAGACGGATTAGATAATAACGAACGTTTTTTAGGAGGTCAAAAGTTTGCCATCCCTTCCGGATTTGTAAAAGATGTCACCGTACTAACTAATAATTTCTCAGCTGAATATGGTTTGACAGGAAGCGGAATCATTAATATTACACCTCGTTCTGGATCTAATGAAACTACAGGAGAAGTTTTTTTTATTACAAGACCAGGACCATCTATTGATGGGAAATCCAGCTTCGCACAGCGAGACCTATCAGGAAACCAAGTCAAGAATGGTTTTGCTCGTTACCAAGCCGGTGCAGGAATAGGCGGAGCTGTAGTAAAAGACAAGACTTTTTATTATTTCAATTTTGAACATACTACTGATATCAAAGACAATTTATTGAATGTTCCTCAATTAGGCATTACAGAGACCGTGAGAGGAATGAACACATTTAACTATTTCTCCTCAAAAATTGACCAAATTTGGAATCCTAATTTCAACTCGTCCTTTCGAGCAAACGTGGGTATAATCGACGTTGAAAGACAAGGCGGTGGTCTTGATGGAGGTTCCACTTTTAAATCAGCAGGAAATGCGCAGCAAAGGAATAGTATTTTATTGGCTTTAAAAAACAGCTATAAATTTGGAAACTTTTCTGGAGAAACAAATGTACAATACAGCCGTTTTAGATGGAATTATGCAAAAGCATTCAGCCCCAATAGTTCACAAGTGACCATTTTAGGTGTAAACGATGAAATATTAGGTGTAATTGGGAATCCAGGTTATGTTTTTGATGCAATCGAAAATACCATACAATTGCAACAAAAGGTAAAGTATTATACGGAGAATCATACTTTTAAAGCAGGGGTAAATTTTATTAGAGGCAATCATCAATTATTTGGAGGTGGAAATCCAGTAGGGAATTATAGAGTAAAATTGAATCAAAACCAAATTGATGGTATCAAAAATAGTGGAGTAGGAGGAGATTTGAATGTAAATGATATTCCGCAAGATGCTCAGGTTTTAAATTACATTGTGGAATTACGTCCTGCCTCTTTTGGAACAAATCAAGATATTTATTCGGCTTATGTCGAGGACTTATGGTCTATTACTAGTCGTTTGAATCTTATTCTAGGCTTGCGCTATGACTATGATAATTTGTCAAAAGGAGGAAGCGATAAAGGCGATTATAACAACTTGGCTCCCCGATTTAACTTTAATTATAAATTAGATAATTCAAGCAGTTTGCGCGGTGGATATGGAATTTCATATGATAAAGTAAACTATGCTGTTTATAGTGATGCTTTGCAACAAAATACCACCTCTAAAAGTTATAAATTAGAATTGCAAGAATTAAAAAGATTAGGCCTTTTGCCAGCGGATACTAATATAGAAAGGATAACTTATAACGGAAACTTAGCGGCTTCTGTTTCAGGAGTAAACTACCTGCAAGGACCATCGGCTACGGATTTACAGGGGCAAAGGGAAAATATTTTTTCTAACGAACGCAGAATATTAAATCCTAATGGATATAAAAATGCGTATTCTCATGAATTTGCTTTAGGCTACCAATTGCAATTAACGGACGAAAAGTTATTCTTTGTTGACGTGGTGCACAATAGAGGTGAAAATTTAACTAGATTAAGAAACCTTAATGCGGCCGCTGAATACCCTATAGATCCTGATAATGTAGTGATCAGAACACGGGATCAAGCGGATGCCAGTCGACCTATTCCTATAATAAATGGAGGTGCTACTATAAACGGACAACGGCTCACTGGAATTGCTAGAAATGTTATCGTAAGTGAAAATGAAGGAAAATCTAGGTATTATGCAATGAGTTTAAATTATCAAAAAACAAGAGGCTCTGACGACTATTCGTACCGATTGAATTACACCTTGTCTTCCAGTAAAAATGATACGGACGGAATTAACTTCAGACCTTCAGACGCGAATAACTATACAAATGAATGGGGGCCGTCTGTGAACGATAGAACGCATAATATTAATGGGATTTACAGTTATTATCCCTTTAAAGGAACAACACTAACTGCAGCAGGATTATTGCAGAGTGGACAACCAATTAATAGGATTCCACTTGGTTTTGGAACCACAGATTTAAATGGCGATGGCGCAAGCTTTTCTGATGCTTATCAGGGAAACAGTGATCGTTTTCCGGGAGAAAGCAGAAACAGCGATCGTTTGCCGTGGAGTACTACTTTTGACTTAGGAGTACAACACCAAATCACGATTGCTGGAAATAATAAAATTGAATTACGTGCCGATATCTTTAATCTATTTAACGCTGAGAATTTAAGCGGCTACAGTAATAATGCCACACAAAGTAACCAAATTCAAGGTGGTTCTAGCGCTAGTGGATTGTTTACACAAAGAAATGCATCGCCACCGAGACAGTTTCAGTTTGGAGTTCGTTATTTATTCTAATAAAAATCAATATCCTGCAAGTTAGTTGCTTTGCAGGATGTTTTTAATTTGCGTTAGGGATAGCAGTGGTATCTCCCGATTTAGAAAAACACGGCTTTTTAGCCGTAGTTTTTATTTATCGGGAATATAACGAATAGCCCGACCCTTGCGGTAACGCCCAAAGAAAATAAGAAATATGTTTATACTAAATGCAGATGAGCCAAAAGAATTGGCTACTTACTTACAGCAAATAAAATGGCTAGAAGATCAGGAAACGATTGTTTCATTGTCTAAACCGGGAGAAGGAAATATGAATTGTGTGCTACGTGTGGAGACGGCTACACGTTCTTTTATTGTGAAACAGTCTAAAGGGTATGTCGAGAAGTACCCTCAAGTTCTGGCTCCTGCTTCGCGCGTGCTGACCGAAGGTGCTTTTTACCAAAAAATTGCCCAAGCAGATGCTGTACAGCAAATCATGCCGAAGCTTTTAGGGATTGATGTGACTAATAATATGATTGCATTAGAGGATTTAGGGAAAGCCAATGATTTTACGGGTTTATATGATGTAAAAAGGAATTTACAAGAAGAGGAACTCAATCAAATAGTAGGTTATTTGAATGGTTTGCACCAAGAATTTCAGAAGACGGTGGTTGATGATGAGTTAGCCAATACGGAGTTGCGAACATTAAATTATGAGCATATTTTTGAATATCCTTTTAAAGAAGAAAATGGGTTTAACCTTGATCTAATCCAGGATGGTTTGCGGGAATTGGCTTTGCCTTATAAAAAAGATGTAGAATTAAAGAAAAATATTGAGCGGTTAGGATCATTGTATTTGTCCAAGGGCAAGTATTTACTACACGGCGATTACTACCCTGGAAGCTGGTTAAAAATGGCAGATGGAATAAAGGTAATCGATCCTGAATTTTGTTTTTATGGCTTACGCGAATTTGATTTGGGCGTACTGTTTGCTCACATGTATCTTACGCAACAAAAGGAAAGTGCAATGACTTTAATTAAGGAGCAATACGTTTCCTTTGAAGAGTTGAATCCAACTATTTTAAATGGGTTTATAGGTACTGAAATCATGCGCAGATTAATAGGTCTAGCACAATTGCCGTTAAAAATGGATTTGAAAACGAAGGACCGTTTACTGTCGTTTGCGCGAGATTTAATTTTACAATAATATATAAAACATTGATTATGAAGATAAAAATAATACTATTTGCACTTTTGCTCGCGATACAAGTGCAGTCACAGACCAAAGTATGGTTTGATACCGATATTATGATTGGTATGCCAGACAAAACCCCACGCGAAGTAGATGATGGAATCACGTTAATTATGGCTCTAAAGCAACCTCAAATCGATATTGTGGGTATTAGCTCGATTACCTATGTGGATTACAGCTACGGTATCATCAATAAAATATTGGAATGGCATCACAAAGGCGCCGCAATTCCTGTCTATAAAGGATCACCAAGAGCAGATGACTTGGGTGTTGAAAATGACGGAACTCGTGCATTGTATCAGGCCTTAAAGAAAGAAAAACTGACGATATTAGCCTTGGGTCCTATGACTAATATCGCGACTTTGATTCAGAACCATCCCGATATTATTCCGCAAATTGAAAAAATTTCAATCTGTGCAGCAAGAACGCCAGGGTTACTATTCAATCCAGGAAATGGAAAATTAAACGTGTTTGATTACAACTATGAATTAGATACTAAATCGATGGACGTGATTCTTAATTCTTCCATACCACTTGTGTTTGCAGGATATGAACCTAGTTCATACACTCATATTGGGAATATTGATTTGGCTAGTTTAGATAGGAGCGAGGAAGCAGATAAATGGCTGTTTGACATAGTTCAACCATGGATGGAAAAAAACGAGAAGTATTTTGGTGTTAGAGGATTTATTCCTTTTGACTGTTCTACACTTGGTGTAATTACTCATCCAGAATATTTCACGTACTACAAAGATATTCCCATTAAAGTAAATTATAAAAAGAATGATGCGATAAAAGTGCAACCTACAGTTTTATATAAAAACTTCCTTGAGGTTTCTTATAAATTCAAGTCAAAGAAGAAAGTGGATTATGCCATAAGAGCTTTGCAAGGTTTTGAGGAAAAGATTTTAGAGACGCTGAGCGTTAAACACTAATAGCTGTGCTTACTAGACGCTAAGTTATACTAAAACGATTTGGACTAAAAAATAAATTCGTTTGGTATTAAAAGGATACCGCAATTTGAGTAATACCCGTGCAAACGAGTGGTCATTTAAATCTAACAAAGTTTTAAGATTTGTTTAAAAACTACAACAGCTAAACTGTCGTACATTAGTATAAAACCATTACAATTATGAAAATTAAATTTGCAGCTTATGCACTTGCGTTGTTTACAATCTTGAGTTGTAATTCTAACGCCCAAACAAAAAAGTTATCTTTAGAACCTAAAAAGGGGAAAGCAATTGCTGTTTTTGCCGAAGGCTGCTTTTGGTGTAGTGAACACGTATTTGAAGCAGTAGTAGGTGTAGACGAGGCTATTTCTGGATATGCTGGAGGAACTACAAAAAACCCATCCTATGAACAAGTGGGTTCTAACAACACAGGACACGCTGAGGCTGTAGCAGTCTACTATGACCCAAATATTATTTCTTTCAAGGAATTAGTGAATGTATTTTTCGCTTCACAAGACCCAACAACTCCTAATCAACAGGGGCCAGATCGTGGTTCTTCTTATCGCTCTATTGCCTTTTACAAGAACGCAGCAGAGAAAAAAATTATTGAAGACAAAATTAAGGAGCTTACCGCCAATAAAGTATTTGCCAATCCTATTGTTACCGAGGTAAAGCAAGTGACTGATTTTTATGAAGCAGAGGATTACCACCAAGATTATGTGAAACACAATCCTAATCAACCTTATGTGAAAGGCGTTTCACTACCGCGATATAACAAGTTTAAAAAAACATATAAAGGAAAGTTAAAACCTAATCATTAAAATTATGAAACAATACCAACAACTTTTGATACTGCCCGTAATAGCATTTGGTTTTATGGCATGTATGAAAGCAAATAAAAGTGAAAAAGTAATTGCAGCAGAAACAACCATTCAGCAGCAAGAATTATCATTGAACGATACGTCGTTGAAAAAGGTGGTAAAAACCGAAGCCGAGTGGGAAAAAGCTTTGACAGAGAATCAATATTACGTTCTTCGTAAACAAGGAACGGAACGCCCTTTCCAAAATGAATTTAATGACAACCATAAAAAGGGACATTATTTTTGTGCAGCCTGCAAGTTGCCTTTGTTTGATTCTGAAACAAAATTTAATTCAGGAACTGGATGGCCTAGTTTTTATGCGCCTTTAAACAAAAACAGAGTAAATGAAGTAGTAGATAAAAGCTTAGGAATGGTGCGTGGTGAAATCGTTTGTGCCCGTTGTGACGGACATTTAGGTCATCTTTTTGATGATGGTCCTAATCCCACAGGATTAAGATATTGTATGAACTCTGCAGCCCTATTATTCAAAGAGTCAAAATAAATAGAGGTTAATTATTTAATTCAAAAAAAGAGCGTTTGTTTCAAGTGAAATAAACGCTCTTTTGAGTTTTTATAATACTACGCTATTCTCTATATGCCGCAACTAATTGTTCTGCCATTGCTAAAATATCATTTGCTTCAAAATCAGGGGTGTTGGATAGTGTGTACAAGGATTGCCCTTCACGAGCAATAAAGCAAGTCGCTAAACCCGCATGCGAGGCACCTGCTAAATCCCAACCGTGTGCTGCGATCATTAGCATTTCGTTCGGCTGTACCACTAGTTTTTTTGCGGCCCACAAATAGGTTTCTGCTGCTGGTTTGTATTTTTTAAGACTATCAATACTTAAGGCCTGTTCAAAGTAATTGGTCAAATTTGAATTGATTAACTGTTGCTTAAGCGCATGAGGCGGAGAATTAGTCAATGTCGCCAATCTAAAACCATGATCCTTTAGCAGCTGTAAACCTTTCTCTACATCTGGGTATGCCTGTAATATTTTAATGTTCGAAAGCGCTTCTTTAATTTCATCTTCGGTTACTTTTTTATTTATGGAAGTGGAAGCCATAGCTAATGTCGCTCCAGCAATAGTACTAAAGTCATGATATTCATTAATACTATTGGATACAATGGAGTAGTGCAATAACATGCCAAACCAGATTCGGAATCCCTGCTCATTATCAAGTAGTGTATTAACTGATTTTTTTAAAGGAGTCATGTCAAGTAAAGTTTCATTAACATCAAAGACAAGTACAGGTTTAGTTTTTTGGATGGTCATTTTCTTTATTTTAAATTATTGGTACCATTTTTTAATGGTTTCAAGGGCAGGTCTTTCCTGCGGAGTGTAATCAACGCTATTTTTTTCGCGTTTGTAGTAATCATCGGCATACCATTTCCAAGCAAATCCTCCGGCAAACCATTTTTGTTGGGTCAACGTCTGAAATAAGGACTCATAGGCATTGACCTGCGCTAGATCATTAATCGTATTTTCGTTTTCTGTCCAAGGTGTTTTTGCCGCCTGATCTGAGTTGCGGTAGCCAAATTCTGTAAAGAGTATCTTTTTATTCGTTTTTGCTTGAAGTATTTCTATTTTTATGATGTGTTTTTCCCAAGCTTCATTAAGTTCTTGCACTGATGGTGTTATGGCATCAGACAGAGGAAAATAGGCATCAATCCCAATGTAATCCAACTCATTCCAAAAGGGTACTTTATCAAAGTCATCCCAGTTTGCGGCATAAGTTAGTTTCCCAGAGTAGATTATTTTAATTTTCTTGATTAACTGCGACCAATACTCGGGTCTTTTGGCTACCGAATTCCCTAACTCTGTTCCGAAGCAAAAGAGTTCTATGTTTTCATTTTGTGCTAATTGGGCAAAATCAAGAATATATTTCTCATAATTAAATTCCCATTTCTTCCATTCGGCATCACTTGAAAAATCCAAATCACCGGTATAAAATCCATGATTTGCCCAAAGGTGCGGTTTAAGCATGACGGTCATTTTATAATCGTGCGCCATTTGATTACTAGCTATTATACCTTCCGTTCGTTCACCCCACCATTGTCGTTCGTTATTATAGTTGACCGATGCATTTTCTAAATTTACATAAGCATAGGGAACTAAAGAAACAGCATTGATATGATGTTCTTTTAATTCCTCAAAAGTACTTTTTTTTAACTCTTTGATCGGCGCTACCAGATTCATTCCCTTGTATTCTAATGTAGCTTTAAAAGGGGACACCGCAACAGTAGAAGAATGATAGAAAGAATACCCGCTTACGATTATTAGTAAAGATGCGGCAAGTATAAAAAAGTTTTTTTTCATAACAGTAAAGTTACCTATTAAAAAAGGGGATACTAACTTCTAAGCAAAATTTAAGTTTTTCTTAGTTTTTAAAATTTATTTGCTATTTTAAGATGTAACGATTTTTTTTTAAAAACAAACTTAATCGTTTGTGCACTTGCTAGAAATAAAAATAAAAGCATAAAAAATGGATTAATGTAGGAGCTTATTTGTACCTGA
Source organism: Flavobacterium sp. ACAM 123 (assembly GCF_000264055.1). Lineage (GTDB taxonomy): Bacteria > Bacteroidota > Bacteroidia > Flavobacteriales > Flavobacteriaceae > Flavobacterium. Next base: position 39,582 of record NZ_AJXL01000003.1, read on the forward strand.
TTTGCTTTAATCAAAAATTCACCAATATGTGCAAAAAGAAACATACCTGCGATAGTACCCAATAAAGCTCCTAAAATGAAGGTAGTGTTCGTACTTTTTTGGCTTTCTAAATTTGATGTTCGAAAAAGATAAATATAAATCCCCGACCAATACGGCCATTGGATAAAATTTAAAAGATTCAAAAATAGGGCTAATAGAAATGGGTATTGTGACAGTTTAAAAACAGACAGACTGGTGTTTTTATCATTAGCGATGTTAGTCATGAAATATAAGGCAATAGTAAAAAGGAACAGAATAGTAAAAATATCAATAAATCGCAATAATTTCTCTTGATTCACTAGCCAAACAGCCATCTTATTTATTGCTCTTAATACAAAATATTGAATAAATATAATCCCTGAAATAAATGATAGGGATGCCCAATTTCCTTGTTCTAATAAAACTTGTAAACTAATAATATTTATATACCCCAAAGGTAAAGCGCCCATTAAACTAATTGTAAACCCCAGTAGGAGAGGATTTTTTTTAGAAAGTAAAGCAGCAATCATTTTCATATTTTTCTATACTCGTTTTTAATAAAGGTGTAGACAGGTCCATCACTCTTTCCTGAAAAATTACATTAGACTAGATCTTTCTAAGCTCATCAATAATTTTATTTTTTTTGCCTTCGTCCATTCTAGCCTTGTTTTGATTGGAGTCAGTGGCAAACCATTTTCCGATGAGGGCATCGATTAATTTGGACTGTACTTCATAGGCATTACAAGTGTTGCACAAGACTTTATGAGCCTGTAACTGTATTTTTTCTCTTATCGTTAAAGTAGTAAACATTTGTTTGTCAATTAACTCTGTTGTCTTTTTACAGGGTCTCAACAATATTCTCATTACTGTATTCATTTTCTTCGAATATTAAAGTTTAATTAAACCCATTTTAATTCCAGACATTTTTTTAAAAGCAGTTTGGATCGATGAACGATCTGCCAATAATTAGACGCAGTTATCGCTAGTTCCTGACAAATGGCTTCTGTTTTTTTCTCACTCAGGTATTTGGATGTTATAGCTAATTTCCATTTCTGTGGTAGTTCATTCATACATTCTTCCATTACCATATTAAAATCAGAATTGTCTAGTAATTCTTCCTCTTGAATCCAAACGGTGCTAATATCATTATTTTTCCAGCAACCATAGCTATTAAAGAGTCCATCAGAAAGTTCAAAACCGCTATTTTCTGTTAAACTAAAATTTTTCTTGGTGGTCCGGGCACTCAATCGGTAATAATCAATTACTTTATTGTTGAGTATTGAAAACAACCAAGTCTTAGGCTGACTTTTGCCTTCAAAGCTATCTATTTTATGAAATGCAGCCATAAAAGTGTCTTGTACCAAGTCTTCAGCAACTTCTTTGGAGGAAGTTTTGAAAAATGCCCAAGAATAGAGCTCATCACTAAATTGATTGACCCACTGCTCTAAAACGGATTTTGAATTTTCTTTAATCAGCTCCATGAATTTTGCCTTTTGTTTTAAAAATCCAAATATACTGTTTTTTCATCCCCTAAAATCTTACTTTTTTCATAAAAAAAAGAAAAGGCTAACCGTTAAATATTCGGTATTAGTGAACCATAAATTTGCGTGCAACTCGGTTTTTAAATCGCTGCTATAACTTAGTATAATGGTGTAACTCCACATTGATAGGTGTTTCTAGGGTATAAAAACAGTAATCAGTATAAGAATAAACGCAAATCAAAAAATTGATTTAAATAGTAAACGTTTTCTATTCGGTGATTTACAAGTGTTTTTTATTATGGACTTAGTTTTTTTGCAAGTAGAGTACTTAATACGGGTATTGTACAAGATTTAGAGTCCCATTTCTTTGTTTAAATGGGTATCAATTACTCCATTCTTTTCCCAATATGGGCTTCGGATACTTTTGATAAGAAGTCCTGTGGTCGTGAGTATTTGTTTTTTTTCAAAACCATCAGGATAAGATTCTTCGAATTTCATAATGCGATACGGAAATTTATTTTCAAAATAGATTTTCATTTTTCTATTCAATTTCTTATAGTCTAGCGTGTAGCAAGAAGTGCTATTTTGTTGCTGTTCTATTGATGCTATCACATTTTGGAATTCCATTTTTTGATGCGTTAATCGCAGGTAGAAGAAAGAGGGCATCATCTTGAGATCTCCAAGAGGTAGTTTTTCAGGACTCATTCTGATTAGTGACCAAATTTCATCTTCAAGATGCCCCTTTGGAAGTGTCAGTTTTTGTTCTCCGTCACTTTCAAAATAAGAATGTAATTGAATCTCAAAGGCATCTTGATTTTCGAGTTGCACAAACACGTGACCGCACCATTCTTGAATACTTGTAGTTAATTTTAGGGCATGCTGATTTTCATATATTGGCAAAAAAGAACTAGTCATCATAGAGTAGGGATAAATTCCCGTTGCGAAATTCTTAGTAAAGTTAAGTTTTAGAACTGAGACATCTTTATCTTTAGGTTGATCTACTTTTACTAATTTCGTTGTAGAAAATGGTTCGGTTACAAAAATCATAACTGCTTTTCCTTCGCGTAATTCACCATAGCGGGCTTGTGTAAGTTGGAAACTTGATAATTCAGCCTCACCGTTAAACCAATACTTTTCAAAGTCTGGTGCTATTTCTCTTTTATCAACCAGATCTCTTTTTTGAGATTTACCACAAGCCGTAAAACAGAGGACTGCGATGGTACAAATAATTGTTATTTTGAGCTTCATCTTCTTTATATTAGAGTTTTTAAAATTGCTTTATAAATCTATGTAATGTAGTTTCTTTTTTGAAGACAAAAGCCCAACTTCGGTTTTTCACAGAGCTGTTTTTAGAAAAGGATCTGAATAAGGTTCCGTGCGAAATTGATTGGTATAGTTCTTTAAAATAATTTTATCTTTAATACCGTGAAACACATCTATTTGATAATTATATATTTACGTGTTTCAAATATACTGTTTTTTGGAGGAAAAATAATTACCGTTTTCATAAAGTAAAGAAGAGAATACTATGATATATTCTAGACTGATGAGCCAGAAGTTCTCTTTGAATTCAGGATTTATGTATGCGCTATAGCTCAATATGACCACTAAACTCCAGACAATTGGAAATTTGTATTTCGTGAATACGCCTATGAGAATTAGATTGATTACATACCAGGGATGTACCGTAGTAGAACTTAGAAAATAGAGTGTTAAAACGACAAGAAAACTTTGGAATAAATCAATTATAGTTTTATTTTTTGTTGTAAAAGGTTTGATATAAGACGAAAAGTAAAATGAATAAGGGAATGATCTTTCCAGTTATATGGATAATATTATAGCCAGTAATCCAAAAGCCAATCTGTCTAATGATGTAATATATACTGGCGTTGAATTCAAAATTAGTAAACCACAAGCCTATGGTTTCACTATAATTCTGAATTAATTCTTTCGAAAGAAAGGGGAGAAAAAGTAATATAGTAACTCCGATAACTATAGTATAGAAAGGAATAGCCTTTTTCCAACCTAAATTTTTTAAGAAAAGAGGTAAAAGTAGTAACGGTAGCAATTTTACAGAAATAGACAATGCTAGTAATAGTGCAGACAATTGCCATTTATTTTGTTGTAACAGATACATGCCCCATACAAAAAAGAAGAGCATCACTCCTTCAAAATGTAAGTTTCCGGTAAGTTCTATAAGTACCAATGGATTGAGTAAGTACCAAAAAATACGGTGTTTTTCCATTCCTATGTCAGTCAATAATTTTGCGCCAAAATAAAAAGTTCCTATATCTGCAGCAATAATAATTAGTCGCATGCCTATTGCTGCACCAAGAAGGGATTGCTGACTAAAAAAGGCGGCAACAGCAAAGAAGAATTGATTGACAGGAGGATAATTAGAGTAATGTCCGGCACTCAAACTTCCCATTCCGTTGTACAAATCGTACCCATTTGGAATAGCAAAGCTTCTTTGATTAATTAGGTCTTTTGGCAGCTCTAAATAGGGATTTATATTGTCAAGGAGAAGATGGCCATCCCATATAAACCGAAAATAATCTTGGGATAAATTAGGTAATGCAACTAAAAAAATCAGGCGAAACAGGACCGCTGCTCCAATTAGAAAGGGCAAGTTGTCTTTTTGAAGTTTTATAATTTGATAGAATGAAACAAACAAAAAGCTGTAAGAAATTAGTAGACACAGGAAGTCCGCTCGTTTTAAAACATAGCCTATATAGCCGTAGACTAAAAGGCTTACTAGAAGAAAGCCATAAGACTTAATGTCATTTGAAGCCTTCAAAGTCATTTATTGATTTGGATTGATTTCACAAACACAAAACTAAAACCGATGAACAGCATTAAGTGCAACGCAATTAAACTGTAATCGTTTAATAAAAAAGCACTGTACATTGCAAAAATAAAATATACTATTAATATTCCTTCAATAATTATATTTTTTGAAATGGTCTGAGAAAGGTAGCTATTCTGTTTCCACTTGTCTTTAAGTTCCTCAATATTCAATTTTGGCGTGCGTACGAATTCACTTTTCTTACCCCATAGACCTTCAAGGACAGCTATGGTATTGTGAAATGAAAATCCCATTGCAATGGTATAAAAGGTGATAAATAAAGTAATGTATTTTAGAAAGTTCTTGAAGCCTCCTCCATGAATACTTTTGAAAGTCGCCCAGTAACTAATAAAAAAGAGGATGGAGGTGATAACAAAAAAGATTAATAAGTCAAATACTTTTTCAAATTCGGCAAACTCATTCTTGATGTACAACATAGGTACGCTTAAGACTGCCATCGTAAAAATCGCTAAAAACATGGTACTATTCAATAAATGAAACATGCCATGCGCTTTTGTTTTCAATCCAATAGACTTTGATTGAAGTACGCGAGCGGCATTTTTACTGAAATTTTCAGCTCCTCCTTTATTCCATCTAAATTGTTGAGATCTCGTAGCACTTATAATAGCTGGTAATTCAGCAGGGGTCACAACATTTTCAAGATATTTGAATTTCCAGTTTTTTAACTGAGCGCGATAACTCAAATCTAAATCCTCGGTAAGGGTGTCACTTTCCCAGTTTCCGGCATCAAGGATACATTGCTTTCTCCATACTCCAGCGGTTCCATTAAAATTGATGAAATGCAATTTTGAATTTCGTCCTACTTGTTCTAAAGTGAAATGGGCATCTAAAGCAAAAGCCTGAATTTTTGTTAATACCGAATAATCGCGGTTTAGGTGTCCCCAGCGGGTTTGAACAACACCAATTTTTGGATCTTTAAAATAAGGTATGGTTTTATAGAGCCAGTCTTTTTGAGGTACAAAATCAGCATCAAAAATAGCGATAAATTCTCCTTTGGCGCTAAGCAGCCCCTCTTTCAAGGCACCTGCTTTATAACCAGTTCTGTTGCTGCGTCTAATGTGCTTTATATCAAGTCCTACCTGTGCAATTTTATGAATCAAGGCTTCCGTTTCAACTACACTATCATCAGTGCTGTCATCAAGAACTTGAATTTCCAATAGGTGTTTGGGATAGTCGATTTGTGCGATAGTAGTTAACAAGCGTTCCACCACATACTTTTCATTGTAAATGGGAAGTTGTATGGTTACATAAGGGATTTCATTGGCCTTAGAAAGGTCGTATTGTAGGGATTGATCTTTGTTTTTTTTACTTTTTAAATAATTCAAAAGTAAATTAAAGTGGGCTAAACTATAAAAAAACAAAAGCAAAATCGAAATGCTGTATAGAATTACGATGATATAAGAAAGTTGTAGCATGTTATTGTTTTATCCTTTGTAAGGGATTTTATTTAAAAGTATATTTGAAAATCCATCCTATTATTTTTATCCCTGCCATGACGCTTCCCTTTACCGTTCCTGAAACTTTAGAAACTCCGATTCTGTTTTTATAGCGAACAGGAATTTCGACATACGACATTTTTTGTTTTAAAACCTTAAGCTGCATTTCTACAGTCCATCCATAGGTTTTGTCTTCCATATTTAAGGTGATTAGTTTATCATATTTAATAGCTCTAAAAGGGCCTAAGTCTGTAAATGTTGCCTTAAAGAAGATCTTCATCAATGCTGTTGCCAGCCAGTTCCCGAAAATTTGCTGTGGCGTCATCGAATTTTTTTCTCTTAAACGGGTCACGCGAGATCCAACAACAAAATCAATATTCTCTTGTAATATAGGAGCAATAAGTTGTGTTAATTCTTCAGGGTAATCAGAATAATCTCCATCTAAAAAAACGACAATATCGGGCTTTATTTCTTGATTCGAAATGTATTCCATTCCTTTTAAGCATGCATAGCCATAGCCTTTCCTGTTTTCTGAAAGTACGGTGGCACCAGCTGCTGTTGCCACTTTAATAGTATCATCAGTCGAGTTGTTAGAAATAATAATAATTTCACTAACTGAACTTGGAATTTCCTTAATAACGTGTGCAATAGCTTTCTCTTCATTAAAAGCAGGAATAATTACTTTTATTATACTCATTATAAGCTAATTTTATTGTCTTTTTTAAATTCACTTATTGAATTCCATTCTTTTATTTTCTTACCCATAAAATATTTTTCAGCTCTAATAATGTTATTGTTTTGGTAAAATAAAGAAAAGCCATCTAATTGATCGTTTTTAAACTCACTTTTGTTGTTAATTTCCTTATTTGATTTGTAAAAAATCCACCATTTGCATTTTTTATTAGCTGCATAATGACCTTCTTCTTTTTTATTCCCATTTTCAAAATAATAAAACCAGTACTCTACCTTCTGATTGTGGTTCAGCCATCCTTCCGCTTGTAATTTTCCGTTTTTGAAATAGGTTTTAGTATAGTTTCTTTGAGCGGAGGCTTGAAAAAAAGCAAATAAAAGTAAGATATAAATTGCTTTTTTCATCCTATTTATTGTTCAATAAATCCATTAAATTCACATCATTTCCTAGTAAAATTTCGTTCGAATTGATTCGGCCTGCCGGTGTGTCATTTTCTAATTTCAATACTCCTCTAGGACATACTGCCGCGCAGATACCGCAACCTACACAGGAAGAACGAACAATGTTTTCTCCTTTTTCAGCATAACTACGAACATCGATTCCCATTTCACAATAGGTGGAGCAATTTCCACAAGAAATACATTGACCACCATTAGTGGTAATTCTAAATTTTGATAGTAAACGTTGTTGTAGTCCCAATATGGCAGCCATAGGGCAGCCAAAACGACACCAAACACGATTTCCCATAATAGGATAGAAGCCTACGCCTACAACGCCACTAAAAGCGGCACCAATAGCAAAACCATACCATTCTCTTAACGAATTACTGTCAATAAAAAGAATGTTTTGATTCCCTGAAAAATAATTAATTAATAAAGAAATGATAATAATGGCTACTAAGGAAAGCATAGTATAAATGGCATCTGTATCTAATTCTTTTCGTTTAAATAGATATAAGGCTCCTGTAAAAACGATTAGGAAAATAACGATTCCCCAAATAAAATGGTCTTTAGTAACAAAACTCATTTCAGGATTATTAGATAAGAAAGAAAATACAACGGCAATGGTCATCACAAAGGAGAATACTAATACAGAGTGGATCATCCATCGTTCAATTTTCCAAGATGTGTCTGTCTTATTTGATAAATGTCTGTAACTATCACCAGCTGTTTCTGCCAAACCTCCACAACCACAAACCCAAGAACAGTACCAGCGTTTTCCATAGAAATAGGTCAGTATAGGGGAGATGATGAAAATCATTGCTATTCCGAAAAACAACATGAACATTCCTAAATTCCCTCCTTCAAACATGTTTTTTAAGTGCCATTCATTGAAAAAATAATAATTTAGAGGCCACATGTTTTTTAGATCCTTAGCGAAATAAGCTTTCTCCGGATTCAAGTTTTCTAAGATTTCAGGAATCAAAAAAGCAAATCCCAATTGAAAAAACATCACTGAAAGGGTACGAACCAACTGGTATTTATTATGAAGGTATTTTAAAATAAACTTATAGCCTAAACCCACAATGGCAATGGTGTAGAGCGTGCCATATACAAACCATTGGCTAGCGGCTTTACCGTTTAAAATATAACTTAATGGATCAAAAAAGCCAACAATTCCTGTACTTTTTCCACCGTCTTGATTCAGTCCTAAGTATTCTGGATACCAGTACAAAACAATATAAAATGTAGTCAGTATAATTCCCATCATCCACGCCCAATTTCCTCTATTAGTGAAGTCTCTGTGCCATACACCATTATTTTTTATTCCTTGTGGCTTGTTGAGATAGGTTCGATTAGCATATACCACAATACCCGCGAAAATGGATAGGATAGAACCTGCTAACCAAAATCCTTTGTTGGGGAAAGAGACATTAAATAAGGCTAGTGTCATAATGAAGAGGCCAAGTAATCCAAGTGTAATCCCTAATTTCTGGATTCCATCCATCTGTATGTTGTCATGAGAGGCGATGGAAATATTGTCAATTGATTTGCTCATTTTATATTGTTTTTGCGATAACGAATTGGTTATTAAATTGTTTTTGAATTTCTTTTTCGTGGGACTTGAAAAACTCGGGATCAAAATTAGCTGTTGCCAAATGATTAATGACGTAATCCACTGTTTCTTGGTTGGTTAGGACTTTGTCAAAGAACTCATGTCGCATGCGTATCCCAAAAGTATTGATGCCTAAAAAAGTACGGTCGTTTTTGTCAAATGAAACACGGATTGCTTTTTTACCTGAGTGATGTTCCCAGTAAAACTGTTCCTCATTTTGCTTGGCTTTAGCCCAAACCCATCCGTAGTTTTGGTATTCTATGTCTAAAAATTTAGCTGAATTGAACCAATGTCCAGGCTGATAAGCGGTAGGCGTTCCAGTTAGGGTTTGCGACAATACTTCTCCCATCATTCTACCTGTATACCAAACGGCTTCTATTGGCCTGCGTAAATCAATGGCTTCATGTTGCTCAGCACAGTCCCCAATGGCATAAATATCTTTGATATTTGTTTCTAAGAAACGATTCACTTTGATTCCTTTTCCTAATTCAATACCTGAGTCTTTTAAGAAAGCAATATTAGGAGAGACACCTGCTGTTAAACCAACAATTTCGCAATCGATGGTCTCTCCTTTATCGGTAACGACTGCTTTGGCATGTCCTTTTTCATCTGAAATAATTTCTACTAAATTCGTATCTAACCTTAAATCAATGTTATGCTCTAGAATATGGCGGTTAATCATTTGGCTTTCGCCAAAAGGCAAAACTCCATCCCAAAAACTTTTTTCACGGATTAGGAAAGTGACAGGGATATTGCGGGAACTTAGCATTTCAGCTAACTCAATACCAATTAAACCACCACCTACTATTACAGCATGCTTTGTGGTAGGTGCCCAGCGCTCTAAAGCTTCTAAATCCTGCTTGTGATAAAGACCAGTTACACCTTGTAAATCTTGTCCCGGCCAACCGTATTTATTAGGTTTTGAACCTGTCGCCAGCACTAATTTATCAAAAGCTATCTTTTCATTATTGTCTAGTAAAATTTCCTTTGATGCCGGAACTACAGTGCTAACTAATCCTTGAACCAGATTAATCTTATTTTTTTTCCAAAAATTATTTTCATAGGATTGTGTGTGCTCAAATTTCATGTGCCCCATAAACACGTACATCAAAGCGGTACGAGAAAAGAAAAATTCAGTTTCTGAAGAGACAATAGTAATTTTTGAATCTGATTTTTTTCGAATGTGTCGCGCAAGCGTAACTCCAGCAATTCCGTTACCTATTATCACAATATGTTCCATATAAAATGAATTTATTCGTTTTGTATTCAATAAAAAGAGACTCGATTGACTCTAAAGTTAAGCATTTAATGCGATTATGTTTTAAGTATAGTCGAGGAAAACAGCGTGTTTTAAAGCTTGGTTGAATTTATAGCATAACATTATTATAGTATATAAAAACTACAGTTAGTTTAAAATCAGCGCATAAACATTCTATTTCGTTTTAAAATCAGTTGCGGGTACAAAATAATCATCATCTGCTTTAATAAATTTAATATCGGTAAGGGTTGCATGCCCTAATTCATCTGTTAGTCCTTTTCCATCTTGCCATGCCCAGAAAACCCATTTAGTAGCAATGGGAACACCGTCAACGTCTTTGTATTCTAAATATTGAATCGCGTGCGGATTTTTCTCTGCGGCTTCTTTACCTGAATTTAGCGTTACAATATAAGCTGCTTTTTCAAGTAAATTTGTCGTTTTATCGGCATAAACTACATACCAATCATCTGGTGCATCGCCAGTTCCTGATTTAAATGTTAGCTTTTCTGTTAGGTAATTTGCAGCGTCTTTTTCTTTATTATCGTATTCATTCCATATCGTTCCTGGATCACTTAATTTGTGAGGGAAAAGGAAAAAATATTCCCAAGTAAAAGCATCAAAACGAACGGATTCTTCATTTGGAATAGTGGAAGAATAGAATACTTTATCTTGGTCAAAAATAATTTTCGCACCATTTTTATACTCAATGACTCCTTTAGTAGAGTTAGTAAGTATTGTGAATTTTGCATCCATTCTTTCTGTACCTCCAAACTCTAATTTAAGATTAAATTGTACGGCTTCTTGAGCTAAAAATTCAGCTTTATGATGTGCTTTTTCAACTTTGTCCGTAAATTTTAAGTTCTCTTCATTCGATTTACACCCTATAAGTGTAAGAATGGATGCGGTTAGAGCTAGGGCAATTTTTTTCATTATGGATTGTTTATTTATTGTCTGGGTTCAAGTTTAAAGGGTAACTTTTTAATTAGACATTTAACAATAAGTTTGTTCAATTGTGACTTTGTACTTTAGTCTTAGCAAATATAGTTTTAATTGTAGCGACAGTTTTAAACAGATGTTAATTTTTTAGTACTAATTTTTAATTCTGCTTTTGTTCGAAACTTTGATATAGCTACTATAGTGATAGTAGCAAACCATGGTTTTAAGAACGTTTTTATTCAGTATATAAATAGTTTCATTTTTATGCTGTTTTAAGTAAGTTCTTCAAGTTTTATTTAAATAAAAAATTTTAAAAACAAAAACAGTTACAAAACGATTTTGTAACTGTTATGCTAATAAACTAAAAATCAGATATTAGTTATTCAGAAGTAATAAAAAGTGATTATGGTAATAAAACTTTATCTATTATGTGTACAACTCCATTACTACATTGAATATCTGGAATTACCATATTTGCAGGTGTTGTAATTCCATTACTTTTTATTGTAAAAGCGCCGTTTAAAAAAGGACTATACGTTAAGTCACCACCTCCGGCTGTTGCGGCAGTAGTACCCGTCTGCTCCGAAGTAAATTTACCTCCTCCAATGGCGTGATTCAATAAAATAGTTCTTAAAGTACTTGCGTCAGTAGCTGTAACATCTGCTACTGTTTTAAATCCTAGCGCTTTAAATGCAGCGTCCGTTGGTGCATAGATGGTAAAGTTCGCGTTTGGATCTGACAGGGTAGGAGCTAAACCAGATTTTACAACCGCTGCAACTAAGAAAGTCAGTTCTGGGGTTTTAAAAACTTTAGCATCTTTTAATAATATCGCCGATGCAACAATGTCAACACCAGTAGCAATCATTACCTTATCAATAGCATGAACAATTCCATTACTAGCCTTCACATCTGTTAGGATAATTTTTGAACCGTTAATATACAAATCATTTCCTCTACTGATAAAACGTCTAGGAATAGTTAATGCTGACGTTGATGTTCCTCCATTCGCTATTTGACTTGAAGGTAAATCACCATTAGAAACATGGTACAATAGTGTGGTTGTTAAAAAACTATTTTGTAACGCGCCTAAACTACCAGCGTTTACTAAACCTAATCTTGCAAAAGCATCATTTGTAGGTGCAAAAACAGTATAATGTCCTGAAGGGTCATTTGGGTTGCTGTTGCTTAAAACGCCTACTACGCCACCTTGCACTGCTGCTCCTTCAAGCGTACTGAAATTTGGATTTGCAACGGCAATACCAGCAATACTCGGTGTTTCATCTTTATATTCTGTGTCACAAGAAACAATAGTTCCTATTAGAGTTAATGCTAAAAGAGCACTTTTTATATTTATGTTTTTCATTTTGTTTGCTTTTTTGATTAAAATTTATAAGTTACTCCACCGTAATAACCTGTAGCTTTTCCTATGTTTCTACCTGCTACTAAGGTACTAGCTCCTGCAGAAACTCCTAAATCTTTGTAAACGGGTGTGTACAAGTTTAGACCTACTTTTGTGTAATTTACCTTTGTGATGGGGAAAAAACCAGCAAAACCTTCGCCAAAAATATCTACTCCACCTGTAGATTTCTGGTTAGCAATGAAAGCATCACCATAAAATAATCTCGCGGCATAACCTACTTTCAATTCTGTTGCATAAGAATTAGGAACCTCATTTGAAGCATAATTTCCTGCTAATTGTGCTGAAGCAAAAACTCCTGAATTCGTTCTGAACATTGCCATTCCAGTTGTACTCACTGTAGTGCTTCTATTTCCAATAGCAATAATGGATTGAAAACCTTCTTCAACTTTATAATTACTAAGTGGTGTTTTTAAACCTAAAGCACCAATAAGGCGTAATGAAGAGGAACCGAAATCAAAGTTAAACGGACTATATTTAACAAATACAGATACATCTTGAAGACCTTTTCTTTCGTTTTCTAAATTTAGATTTGTTAATACTTCTCGAGTTGCATTTCCTTTTGCAGTTATGTATGGTAATACAACCACGACATCGACTTGGTCACTAATTCCATAAGTTGCATAGATTGATTTGCTGTATACTTCTGTTTCGTTGAAAACAGGAACTCCATTTACTTTTTCTGGAATAAAATAGACTTCATCGTATTTTTCTGCACTGAAAGAAAGAGAAACGCTTCCTTTACCTTTCCCTTGCATGAAGCCACTGATAGGGCTTTGCGAAAAAGCAGTACTAACACATCCTAATGTGGTTACTGCTAAAACTAAGAGTAATTGTTTTTTAATCATAATATTTAATTTTTTTTGTTTTGAAGTTCTAATTTATTTACGAAAAAAGAAATCTAGTTGGTTTTTTTTTAAAATTAAATTAAAATTAATTTTCAATACATAATTCTGTATTTAAAGTAGTTAGCTACTTTAAATATTTTTTTTGGTGGAATTTAAAAGTGGTAAACAGCGTTTATTTTGTTTTTATGAAGTCAGATTTGATTTTATAGTAACAGCTATTTAAAGGATATTCTTTCTATAATACTGTAACATACTTGCAGTAGAATGGCCTAATCTTCGTTTAAGATGAATGATGGTAAAATGGTATTGCAGACGCCAAACCCCATTTTGGTGGTACCTTCTGGCCGAAGTAATTATGTAATTAGGAAGGACAACAAATTGTTTTTTGGAGTAAAGCCTGGAAATAATTTCGTTGTCCTCATAAATGATGAATTTCTCATCAAATCCTTCGAGCTCTTTAAATAATTCGTTTGTTATAAATAGCGATTGATCTCCGCCACGGCAGGAAATATGATTGAAGCGAGTGAACCACTGTGAAATTATTAAAACAGGATGTCTATAATCAAATTTCATTCTGAAGCATCCCGCTTGATTCCCTTTTTGAATGGCATTATTGATGATACGGTCAAAATACGGCGGAGGCAAACTGTCAGAATGTAAAAAATAGATAATGTTTCCAGTTGCAGCTTTGGCACCCACATTCATTTGGATGGCTCTTCCTTTTTCTGATTTAATTAATGTTACATTGTGATTTATTCCTATTTTTTCTTGAGAGCCATCGGTGCTACCTCCATCTACGACTATTATCTCCATTGCGTCTTTATGGAGGACGCAATTTTTGAGATGAGATAATAGCTTTTCGATACTGTCTACTTCATTAAAAACGGGTATTACTACGGAAATTTTATTCATTCAAATTCCAATTGTACTCTTTGTAGTTTATTTTTGCAGAACTATTGATTTTAACGGCGCTATACTGGTTTAAAAAATCAATAACGGACCCTTTAGTCTTGAAATCTCCTTCAAACCAGTCAAATATTTTTGAGATTTCAATTTTATTTGATGTGATGGTATTCTTTGTTTTATCATTAATAAAACTTTTTGCCACTGTTGCTAATTGTTGGTTTAATTTCGCTTCAGTATAAGCTTCATTTAGTAGGTTAGGACAAGAAAAAGAAGCGCAATTTATGGCAAAATGAATTCTTGGCTCACTCATTTTTCGGAGGATTTCATGTTCGATTTCCTCTAAGCTATATTTTTTATTTCCTAAGGAAAAGAATTTTTTACCCCAAGGATCATTGATGTCCTTGATACTTTTAGTTGGATAATTGTCTACAATTAATTTTACTGTGTAAGCATTGTAAGCATTGATCCAATAAGCAAGTGTAGCATTTTTAGACCATGATTTAGTAGGTACATTTGCAGATAACTCATTGAGATATGCTTGCAACTGCTTACTATCTTTTTGAAAGGCTTTATAATTTACATTTCCACTTCTAGAAACATTTTTTTTCAGTAGCGCATCCCATTTGGCATGATTCATACTCTGAGCTACTTCGTTGGTAGTCTGTTGGTCTGCTCCATCGGGAACCATTGACTTGTTATTATTATTTGCACAAGAAAGTAGTGGTAATAAGATGAGAGCTAGAAAATATTTTTTCATCGTTTCTGTTTTTTAAATTACATAATTATAGACGGCGGTTAAAGTTGTTCCTGACAAAAAAAGATTATTTTAAGGGATAAAATTCTTGTTTGATAAAATCGTTCGGGAATTCGTTTTCATCGTCAAAACCAAGTTCGATATCTCTTCCGTCTGTAGGGATGTAGTTGGTTTTAAAAATATAATCCCATACACTTAACGAAATTCCGAAGTTGACTCCATATTTGTTTGGCATTTTTTTACTGTGATGCCAAATATGCATTTTGGGATTGTTGAATATGTATTTTAAAAAACCGTAGTCCCAACCTACGTTAGCATGGTTTAGATGGCCTATAGCTATCGTGATAAAATGTACAATAAACACAGCCTGAAGGTTCACACCTCCAATAAGAATAATGGGAATATAGAGTACTGATTTGTAAACAAGAGGTTCCATCCAGTTGTATCTAAAATGTGCGGCAAACCCCATTTCTTTCACGCTGTGGTGTGTTTTATGTATATTCCATAAAAAAGGAATCGTGTGTAATAAGCGATGTACATTCCATTGAATGAAATCACTAATTATGAAGAATAAAAATAAAGCTAAGGGTTTTGATAATTCCGATATCGAAAAGAGCTGAATGGACATTAATTCGAGCCCAAATAACTGAAGTATATCATTAATAAACTGTTCCGTTACATTAGACAGTGCAATAAGAAGAACTAAATTGAGTAAGAAAAAATTGAAAAAAAGATAAAATAAATCCAGCCAGAAATCTTTACGCAAGATGGCTTGTTGTTTTCGCCACGGAAACACAATTTCCAGCAGCCAGACCACTAATGAAATGGCGATTAATCCATAAAAATAGTTGTCCCAGTTCCAGTATAAAATTTCGTTTTTTAGATAATTTAAATAACCGCTGTAGGAATTCAGTAATATGTCAATGTATTTTTCCATTTTTGGTAAGCAATTGTTTTTGTGATTCTTTGTTTTTCAACGTTTAAAGCATTTTTTTTAATCGTTCTTGTTTCATGTCTAATTTTAATTTGGCCACATTGTAAGAACTTCGCTTTAAGTCTGCAAAGGTATCGATATCATTTAAAGTTTCAACAAGGCAAACGTTCTGACCTTCTAAATTCTTCATGGTCGCTTTAAAGACTGTATCTGTTCCCCAGTCTTTATTTTTGAAAAGAAGAGGGTTGGGTTTTTTTAGTCCCAATAGATAATAACCACCATCTTCTGCAGGTCCTATTGCGACGTCATGTGTTACTAACTTATCGAAAGCAGTCTCAATAATACTCGATTTTAAATCAAATAAGTCACTGCCAACGATGATACACTGTTCATACCCCATTTCAAAAAGAATTTCAAATGCATCGTGCATCCGTTGTCCTAAATCACTATTGGTTTGTAGCTTTTTTTGATAGTATTCTTCAGACCAAATATCATTTTCAGTTATGGCGGTATCATAAAAAACAAATTTATCGCAGTTGATAAGATGTGTTTCAATCATTGTATGCAAAAGCAAATCGTTGTAAACAACCAACGCTTTTTCGTTGCCAATTGTTTTCGCTAGTCTTGTTTTTACTTTCCCTAATTCAGGATTACGGATGAAAATAAGTATTGCATCAGTTTTCATAAACCTTTATTCCTTTAGTTAAAAATAGACTCCAAGTTTTATTGAAGGTATGTACACTGTCTGTCACTTCATTTTGGTTGTTAACTACTTGCCCTCCACTATTTTTATATTCAAAAATGCCTCCGTAAAGGTTATGAAGGTTTTTGTAACCTAATTTCTTTAATTTTTCGCCTATTTGTTCACTTCGTACACCGATCGAACAATACACAATTATATTCGTATTTTTATCTTTCACAGCTGCCTCAACTTTTTTAGAATTGAAATAATTGAAACCTACAAGAATTGCATCTTGAATGTGACTTACTTCATACTCCTTAGGTTCTCTGGCATCCAAAAAAACAAAATTTATTTTCTCCGCTAGTGCATGTAGTTCATTCACTTTTATATAAGGAATCGTTTCTTTATTGAGCTTTTTCAATACCTGTGGAATGCTTTGCGCACAAAGCGTAACTGAGAAAAATAAACTAATAAAATAGAAATAAAGGCGCATGATATTTTTTTTATAAAGATATTTAAATAATAGACGTTTTACAACTTATTTCCTGACAGCAGAGTTGGCTTATTTTTGGTATTACTGTAATTTGATACTATTTATTTTAGCTTTTGCACCGATCAATTGGCTGTGTTTTTACGTCTTTTTTTTTCTGTACAAGTGGAAATAATACCAGGAAGTGACAGCACCGACAAACGAAAAAACGGCCAACATCCAGAAAACATGTTGATGGCCTTCTTCTCCCGGTGAATTATCTAATAAATAACCCATCGCTGGTCCTGCAAAAATATCGGGCGTATATCCTATTAAGGAAACAATTCCTACAGCAGTACCTGTAAGAGCTAATGGGATTTGTCCATTCTCCATCACGGCAAAATATAAGGAACGTGCTGCATACACTCCGGCTGCCACAATTAAAATCGATATCAAGAATAAAACTGTCGTCGAATTTGTAATAATGCCTGTCGCGAACAATAAGGATCCTAAAAGGGAAATGACAAAACTAAGGACCAACCAAAGTGTCGTTTGTGTACGGTCAGCCAATACACCAACCGAGACGCCAATCAAGGGACGAATAAATAACAGAAAAGTACCTATTTGCGCTGATTTTAAAGCATTATACCCCATCACGTCCTGTGCATAGAGCGAAAACACATCGGTAATTTTGTAACCTACATAGGCACATAGAATAATGATCATTAGCAAGCCTACGGAAGGCAACCGAATGACTTCCAGTATTTGAGGTATCGTGATTTTATTCGGAGTAATTTCGTTTTCCGCTTTGGTATTGATTTTCATAAAGAACCATACCAGCAGGCCTACAATAGCAACAATAGCCGATGATAGAAGAATGACGTACTTAAAAGCTTCTCTATTTTCAGTAACGGTTACTTCGGTAATTTTAGAAGTGATAAATAATGAAAAAATCAGTACTCCCATTGTTCCGAAAAGAGCTCCGACTAGTCCTCGTCCACCGTCCAAAAAACCGAAAGCTTTCCCTTGAGAAGAAATGCCACCCCAAACTCTCGTGGCCTTAATCATAGGAGCCCAGAATAAAAAAATGGTAGTAAAGCCCCAATATCCATACAGTATTTTTAATATAGCGTAGCCGGGAAAGCTGGCATAAACTAATCCTCCTAATGCGGTCATCCATAGCGCTATTGCAATTAATTTTCTAGGTGGGAACTTATCTGCTAAAGGACCTCCAAAGAGATAAGACAATAAGGCTATAATGCCATATACAGAGAAACACAAGCCCAACTCAAGGTTGTTTAGTCCAAATACTTGAAGAACTGTAGGTCTAAAAACACGAGACAGAACAAAGGGCAGGATAAATACCGACTCTCCAGCTAAAATAAGTAATAATAGAAAATACCAGGGGGCTTTTTTTTGATTCATTGATGTTACAGGATTAGACTTTCAATGCTAAAAGTAACTATTCGATTATGAAAAAAGGACATTGGGATGATTTTTAGGTCTAAAAAACAAGTCATCTTGATTTCCTAATACTATGATGGCTTTAATGGATTAGGCAAAAAGTAGGGTTGATTTCTGTTAATTTCGTTGGTAAATTTACTCTTACGCTGCTATTTGTATTCTCATATCAGGTCTCAGATCAGTGTATTTTTTCAAGTTCCAGATAGAGCATACTTATTTCTTTTTCTAATTGTGCAATTTCATTCCGCCAAAAAATGATTTTGTTTTCTACCGTACTAATATCATCTTCTCTTTCGCTATCTGATCGCAAAAATTGAAATTCTCGGGCATCATTTAATTCATATTTCGAATTGTTCAAATTGGAGTTTGTAACGGTAAGTAAATTTTTAATCTCTGAAAGCCGATTATTGATAGCCAGTTTTCTCTCTTTTCCAATCCTCTCTGATTCTATTTTCTGCTGCTCAGCAATAAACTTCTTTTGGTCTTCAATTTCTTTTTCTTGTATTTTATATTGATGATTGTTGTATTCAGTTTGATTGTTTCTTTCTTCTAATTTTAAGGTTCTACTCTCTAACACAGTATTAAAAATTAAAGTTCCGATAACTAAAACTAACATTCCCGCGACAATAAATAAGGGTTTTTTATTTACACGTGCAAACTTTTTAACTGCAGTTGCATATCTATTTTCTGGCGGTGTGGTAGGGGCAACGAAAACTCTAATAGGTGGAGGTGTTGAAAAAAATTTTTTCTTTAATTCCTCGACCTCTCCTGCATTTTTCCAATCTTCCATTCCTTCGCACCATACGGAAGTGGTTTTGGTTATTTTTTTTGCTTTTAATTCGTCAAGGGTAAATGGACCGCTGAGTATAGTGCCGTTATGCAAGTAATAAGTATTCATAGGTATCATTTTAATGGCTGCTACTAATTTAATTTGATTCTACAGTAAATCCATCATTTCCATTTTTCTTTTCTATCTTATTTCGAGGCAAAAAGTCCAGAAAAAGCATTGTAATTTAAACGGTTGAACTGCGGTTTATTGCAAAGCAAACAACATGCCCTTTGTGATGCTACATAGCAATTATATAACTATTTTCTAAAAAAGGGCAGTAGGTCGTTATTAGAATGACAGTGTTACAGGATTCATTAGTAAACTATTTTTTTGGTTTAAAACCGACTGAAATTTTGTACTGACGGTTATTTATGTTCGGCTCTCCTGACTGGAGCAATCTGGTAGATACCTAATTCTTTGTAGTTAGGCTTATGCTAAAAAGCGTTTATCGATTGTCCTCAACTGCTGAAAAATCATTCTGATAATCGTTTGCTTATAAACGCGTCATTGTTTTTATAATTTACTAAAGAGCTCCATTGTTTTGGCAATAGCATCATCATAATTTTTCCAAGTGGCTTCTGATGTCAAATCGGTTGATATGAATGTTTTATTAAATTTTGAAAGTAAGGTGAAGTAAATGTAACCGCCCAGCATCAGCTGAAAAGCGGCATTTAACGATTCGTCTTTTTCGTTTATAGTAAATGTTTTACCCACTTGAGTGTTGAAATACTTAAACAGACCTTTTGTGTTCTCGTTATTTTCGATTAACTGCCAGCGCAAAATTTCTTGGGTTAAAGCGTTTTCTCGCAGTTCTTTGGTTCCTTCTTTAATGAAGCCTTTTAAATTTTCCAAATTATCCTTTTTTTTATCAAGGACTGAAAGGGATTTAAAGAAATCGCCTTTTTCGGCAAAACGCAACAGCAATCCCTTCATGCCCCCAAAATAGCGGTATATCAGTGTTTTGGATACGCCAGCTTCCTTGGCGATAGCATTAATTCCGACACCTTGAGGACCTTCTTTTTTTAATATATCTAAAAAGGCTTTGTAAATCTTTTCTTCAGTAGCGGCTCTGTCTTTTTTCATTATAGTTTGGATAGATTTAATACACTGCCTAATGTTATTCCGGACTCAATTATTCTGGGATAATGTTGTTGCATTAGTTGGAACATATAGGGCAAAGGTACTTCATTAAAGGTTCCATAATCTTTCAGATACTCCATAAATACTTGTTTTCCGGTTTGATCAAATTCCTGGAATACGGAATCATTTTCTCCGTCAAACTCCAGAACATTGACGTTAAGCATTGCACAGAGTTCTTTGTTGAAAGCAGGTGTGGCTTTTATCCACTTATTATCTAGGTAAATTTCGATATAACCATGGGGTACGAGGACGTTTGAACCAAATTTTTCTACAATCTGGTCTACGGCTATGTGGTTTCGTACTTTCGCTAATCCCAGTCTTGCCGGAATGTTCTCTGCTCTTAAAATCGCAATCAAAATAATTACTTTGTCGATGCAATGCCCACTTTTATGAGTTGTTAATTCTGATGCGCGCCAGTCTTCGTTTATTAAACTAAAGCGATAAGGATAATAAGGCCAGTTATCGCGAACATATTCATAGGCTTTGATGGCAAATTCTTTAGGTGTGCTTGCTCCATCTTTACTTAAAAAGGCATGCAAAGCTTGTATTTTTTTGTTGGCTAAATCGAAATGATAGGTTTCTTGAGTGTATTGTTCCATAGCTAATGAATTATGTAACCTGATGGTTATCTGTACTTTTACGACTTTAATTACTTAAAATAAATTTCAAATTTAAATAAATAAAACTATATTTGTTACCGTGTGGTAACATTTTTTCAATATATGTTACCGACTGGTAACCTTAATGAATGAAATGGAAGCATATATCTACGATTCATTACGAACGCCCAGGGGAATTGGAAAAGGCAGCGGCTCTTTGGTGCCGGTTAGTCCGGTTCAATTATTAACCACTTTGTTGACTGCCCTAAAAGAAAGAAATAATTTAGACACCACTTTAGTGGAAGATTTAATTGTAGGCTGTGTGACCCAAATTGGAGAACAAGGAGGGAATGTCGCGAAAGTGGCTGCTCAGTGTTCGAACTACGGAGATCACCTCTCTGCCGTTTCCCTAAACCGCTATTGTGCTTCGGGTTTGGAGGCTATAAACCAAGCAGCCGCCATGATTAAATCAGGATGGTCTGAGTTGATTATTGCCGGTGGAGGAGAATCCATGTCAAGAGTACCTATGGGGCTTGACGGTTCTGCCTGGCTAATGGAACCCAATGCCACTTTTGGACACTTTGTTCCTCAAGGAATATCTGCCGACTTAATAGCAACAAAATTTGCGTATTCCCGAAACGACGTAGATCACTTTGCGGTAAATTCTCAAAAACGAGCTGCATTTGCACAACAAAACGGCTTTTTTGATAAATCCATAATTCCATTGACTGATATAAACGGTTTGGTTCATTTGGCAAAGGATGAATACATTCGAGCAAATACCACTTTAGAAATAGTATCTAAATTATCGCCAGCATTTGCACAAATGGGCGAACAATTATTTGATCAAACCGCTGTAGATAGATACATAGAAATCGAAAAAATAAATCATATACATCATGCCGGTAATTCATCAGGACTTGTTGACGGAGCGTCATTAATGTTAATTGGTTCGAAAGAAGTAGGGGAGAAACTCGGCTTAAAACCAAGAGCGATAATCAGAATGGGTGCCGTAGTGGGCAGTGAGCCCTCGATAATGCTTGAAGGGCCTATTCCCGCAACTAAAAAAGCATTGCGCAATGCCAAAATGAATGTGGGCGATATTGATGTTTTTGAGGTTAATGAAGCTTTTGCAGTGGTTCCTATGCGTGTGATGGATCATTTTAATATCGATCACAACATAGTAAATGTCAACGGAGGAGCAATAGCGATGGGGCATCCCTTAGGAGCAACAGGCTGCATGATTCTTGGAACTGCCTTAGACGAATTAGAACGTCAAAATAAAAGCACCGCTTTGGCAACTTTATGCGTTGGCGGAGGAATGGGAATAGCAACCATTATTGAACGTATTTAAAAATCAATTATCTTTTAGATTATGAGTAGTAAACATATAAAATACAGTGTAGATACTGACGGTATTGCCTGCATTACCTGGGATGTGGCTGATTCTCCAGTAAACATCATGAATGAAGTGACAATGGCCGAGTTCTTTTCAAGTATAAACCAAGCCATAACAAATGATACTGTTAAAGGAATTGTTATTGCTTCCGCCAAAAAAGATTTTATAGCCGGCGGTGATTTAAAATGGTTTTTGAATTATGACAAATCAAAAGAAGCTTGTTTTGATATGCTCATGCAAACCAATACCTATTTACGGAAAATGGAGACTTGTGGTAAACCGGTTGTGGCTGCCATAAATGGTTTAGCTCTTGGCGGAGGATGCGAAATTGCATTAGCCTGCCATCACCGAATCATGAGTGACCATCCAAAAAGTTATATGGGATTGGTCGAATGTTCTGTTGGGTTGTTCCCTGGAGCAGGGGGCACGCAACGGTTTTTGAGAATGCTTGGTCCAAAGAAAACCATCGAATACATAACACAATCCAAAAAACTAACTGCAGAACAAGCGTTGAAAGACGGACTTGTAGATGAAATTTGCAATCCTGAAGATGATATCGTTATGCTGGCTAAAAACTGGATACGAACAAAAGGAACAAGTGTCCAACCTTGGGATAACAAAAAATTTAAAGTCCCTGGAACTCCATTGGGTGTCGGACAAACGTCTGGAGTTACTGAATTTTTCAGTGTTTCGAATGCGATGGGGTATAAAACAACCCATGGAAATTTACCACATATTAAAAATGTACTCAGCGCGATTTATTATGGAGCAGCCTGTCACATTGATAAAGCTTTGGAAATTGAGGCGCGGTATTTTGTAGCGACCTTATTCAGTAAAGAAACCAAAAACATCATTCGGTCGTCCTTTATTTTTATTAATGATGCCGCCAGAGGAAAATCAAAACCGAAAGGCTATGACAAGGTTTCTTTCAAAAAAGTTGGGGTTATAGGTGCCGGAATGATGGGTGCCGGAATTGCTTATGTGAATGCTAAGGCAGGCATAGAAGTGGTGCTGAAAGATGTGAGCTTAGCAAAAGCGGAGAGCGGAAAAGACTATATAAGAACACAAGAACAACGAAAGCTGGCCAACGGATATACGACAGAAGAGAAAATAGCCGCGTTGCTGCAAAAAATTAAAGCTTCGGATTCGGATGCCGATTTAGCGTCTTGTGATTTGATTATTGAAGCCGTTTTTGAAAATGAAAAATTAAAAAACAGGATTACCGTCGAAACGGAAAAAGTCATTCACAAAGAAGTCATTTATGCTTCGAATACTTCGACGATACCCATAACGCAACTTGCGACAGCTTCTTCCAGACCAGATAAGTTCATCGGATTGCATTTCTTTTCGCCGGTGGAAAAGATGCCGTTAGTGGAAGTGATTGTGGGGAAAGAAACAAGCGAAGAAACATTGGCAGCAGCCGTAGATTATGTAACAGCCATTGGGAAAGTACCCATTATCGTAAATGACGGTCGGGGTTTTTTTACGTCAAGAGTTTTTGGTAAATTTATAAATGAAGGAGTTACAATGCTTACCGAAGGGTACCTCCTGCCGTAATTGAAAACGTGGCAAAAAAAATAGGCATGCCAGTGGGACCTTTGGCGATTTCAGATGAGATTAATTTGAAATTAATGGTGGCAATAATGAGTGAAGACCCCAGTTTAACGCAGCATGAGGTTAATTTACGGCAGACTTTGGTCACTATTACTGAAACTCAGGGGCGAACAGGTAAAAAAGAGGGGAAAGGGTTTTATGATTATCCCAAAGGAGAGAAAAAATCAATTTGGAAAGAATGGTCAAAAATTTATCCTCCTCAAGCCAGTTATGATGAAGAGGAAGTGGGCAGAAGATTGTTATTTGTCATGGTCATCGATGCCTATAAATGCTTAGACTCCGGAGTGCTTCAAGAAGCTAAAGATGCTGATGTAGGTTCGATTTTAGGATTAGGATTTCCAATACATACTGGAGGAGTGATGTCGTACATTGATTATTTAGGGGCAAAGGAATTTGCCTTGTATAGTGCCAAATTAGAAGCGAAGTACGGAGAGCGATTTAAGATGCCCGAAAGTTTACGAGAACGAATCAAAAATGCGGGTGACGGTCGTGTTTTCTACAAGAACTAAAAAATAGGAATTAAAAAAATAAAGGATATGTTAGAGAATATACTAATTGAACGAAAGATTTATGTATCAGAAGAACATAAAATGATGAAAGGAATGATTCAGGAATTCATTTCAAATGAAATTATGGATCATATTGATGAATGGGAAAAAGAGGGTATGGTAGGCCGCAAAATTTGGAAACGCGCCGGAGAATTGGGATTGTTGTGCATCGATATGCCTGAAATGTATGGAGGCGGAGGATTAGACTTTACATTTAATGCCTTATTAATCGAAGAATTTGCCAAAAAAGGAATTAGCGGTCCTGGTTTTTCACTGCATTCTGATATTATCGCCCCTTATTTATTGAAATATGGAACCGAGGCCCAAAAGCAAAAATATTTGCCACCAATGGCCAAAGGCGAAATGATCACCGCGATTGGGATGACCGAGCCTAATTGCGGTAGTGATTTGAAAGCACTTCGAACCACTGCTGAAGACAAAGGCGACCACTATTTAGTAAACGGACAAAAAACATTTATCACTAACGGGTACATGTGTGATATGGCGATTGTAGCGGTAAAAACAAATAATAATACAGATGACGAAGGGGTTACCTTACTTATCGTGGAAGCATCAATGGAAGGTTTCAGTAAAGGAGTTCCCTTTAAAAAAATAGGAATGAAATCTCAAGACACGTGCCAGTTGTTTTTTGATAATGTAAAGGTGCCGAAGGAGAACAGGCTGGGCGATGAAAAAATGGGTTTTAAAATCATGATGGAAGAATTGGCCCGTGAAAGACTGACAGTAGGGATTTTTGCAGTAGCAACAGCCGAAGGAGCTATTGAAGATACCATTGCTTACACGACAGAAAGAGAGGCTTTTAAAAATCAGATTGCCGGTTTTCAAAATACTCAATTTAAACTAGCTGAATGTACCACGCAAATGCAAATACATCAGGCCTTTTTAGATCGCTGCATTGAATTATTGGTGGATCATAAATTAACGACTGAAACCGCTTCGATGATTAAATATTCGGCAACCGACATGTGTGGAAGTGTAGTGGATGAATGTTTGCAACTATTCGGGGGTTATGGTTATATGTGGGATTACCCGATTGCACGCATGTATGCTGACAATCGTGTTGCCCGTATTTATGCAGGGACAAATGAGATCATGAAAATACTAATTGCGCGCGGATTGTTTAAAGACTTATTGAAAAGATGAAAGAAGTAGTAGAAAAATATGCAGTAGTGTCAACGGTAAAAGTACAATGGGGTGACATGGATGCCTTGCAACATGTAAACAATGTGGTCTATGTTAGATGGGGGGAAACAGCCAGGATTGATTATTTTAGAGCGCTTGGATTTTTTTCCTTTGAGGGAGAGAAAATGAAAACAGGTATTATTCTAGGTTTCCAATCGGTTAAATACATTGCTCCGGTGACCTATCCGGATACCATTCATATTGGTACAAAAACGGAAGAAATTAGGGACGACAGAATCGTGCTGAAATCTTTTTACTACAGTGAAAAAACCCAGAAATTAGTGGCAATCAAAACACATGAGATTATTTTATTTGATTTCAAAACTCAAAATAAAATTCTGGTTTCAAAAGAAGTAGTGGTTCAAATAAGCAGTTTGGAAAACCTTCAATTTTAAAAATCAAACCGCTCCCTATGCCAGAGATTCTGCCGTTAGAAGGAAGAAAAATTGTGGATTTCACGCGTTTATTGCCGGTCCGCTTAGTACGCACATGCTGAGCCAAATGGATACAGAAGTTATAAAAAACGAAAGTCCACAACGAATGGATTATACGCGGTATTACCAACCGCAAATTAACGGGATTTCCAAGTTGTTTCATTCTATAAATTACAGCAAAAAACAATTAATAATAGACTATGAAGCCCCGCAAGGGTTTCGGCAAATCGTGGAAGAAATAAAAATAGCCGATATTTTGGTGAAACAATTCCGACCGGGCGCGATGCAAAATTTTAATTTATCATTCGACACCGTAAAGAAAAATCATCCCAACAACGTTGATATTTCGGTTACTGGTTATGGACAGTTGGGAGCTAAAAAAGACGCTGCAGGTCATGATTTAAACTATATGGACGAAACGGGATTGCTGAACATGAGCCGAGACGAACAAGGAAAGCCAATACTTCCTGGTTTTCAATTAAATGATATTTCCGGAGGCGTTTTCATGTTGCTTTCTGCCTGTACCAGCGGACTATTAGCGCAAAGAATGCGGAAAGTAATGCAATATATTGACGTTTCGTTATTTGACGCCACAGTAGCTCTCGGGGCGATAGCACAGGGGATGTTGCAGCGAAATGCCGACTATAACAAAATGCCAATTTTAAGTGGTTACCTGGTTAACTGCTATGTTAATGAATGTTCTGATAAAAAATGGATTGCCTTGGGCACCTTAGAATTGAAATTTTGGAATTCTTTTTGCGATATGGTGCAGCAGCCTTCATGGAAAACTTTAGATCTTTCAACTTTGGCTGCTGAGACTTTTAACAAAACAGAAGTAGAAGAATTATTCAAAACAAAAACCCAAGAGCAAGGGGTAGTGATGGCTTCAAATTTTGATGTATGCCTGTCTCCGGTACTGGAAGTAAAGGAGGTGTATGAGCAAAAGCACACTAAAGATAGGGCCGTCTTTAAGGAGATTAAAATTGACGAAGAACGGATCCATGTTTATGCTAAACCATATAAAACTATATGGGCTACCGCCCGTATGACTTAGCAATCCTTTGATGTGGCAAAAAACACTAAATCATCATACCTAAATACCCACTATTTTAAACACAACAGCACCTTAAATCAAAGTTTTTTATCGAATAGTATTATGTTCTATTGCCAAAGAGATTTACTATTTGTGAACATAATATTGTTTAGTAAATAATTAGGACTATTTTCTTTATTGCGTGCCGAAATACACTATTGGATTCGTGCGTGATTCGCAGTTCTTGTAATTGTGATTGAAATAACGCTACAAGATGGTGGTGTCTTAAGCTATACTAGATGTAGCTGAAGGGATAATTACTCACTTTTATCCTTGTATGTCGTTCTACGTTTTGCTACCAAAACACAGTTATATCGCAGTTGTAAAAAGTGTAAAAGGATACCAATACACTTATGTATTGTAGTTGTTACGGACTGTTCTTCAAAGCGGATATCAATTCTGCAAGATCTATCACTGCGTAGGTAGAGGAATAATCTGATACGGCATAAGGTAGGATTAGACTGTTGTTATGAATAATCGAACCGCAAGAATAGACTACATTGGGTACATAACCTTCCCGTTCATCTTCTCGAGGCGAAAGTAGTGGTTCTTTTAGTCTTCCTATTTCTCTACTGGGGTCATCAAGATCAAATAGAGAAGCGCCTATGCAGTAACGTCTCATGGCGCCTACACCGTGCGTAAGCACTAACCAGCCTTCTGCAGTCCAAATTGGAGATCCGCAGTTTCCAATTTGAGTAAATTCCCATGAGTAACGAGGCTCCTGAAGGACAATGGGATTGTCCCATTGCGTTACACTATCAGAATACATAAGGTAATTGTTTACACCATCAATTCTGGAAAGCATGGCATATTTGCCGTTGATTTTTCGAGGAAATAATGCTAAGTTTTTATTTTTAGATCCATTGCCAAACAAGGGCATTACATTGAATGAATAAAAGTCTTCTGTAGAAATAAGTTTGGGAAGAATGCAATGACCATTAAAAGCGGTATAGGTTGCAAACATTTTTTCTGAACCATCATCATCTGTAAAGCGCACAAAACGGGCATCTTCTATACCACGACTTTCAGAATCTGACATTGGAAATATAACACGCTCAGTAATATCGGAATCGTGTTTGAATTCCAACTTGTAAAATGAATCTGCCAGCCATAGTAATTCTTCAAGTATAATTTTCTTCTCGTCACCTATAACTCCATCATTTAAGGTCCGATTTACCTTATATTTTAATGCGGTATATTCGAATATGTCTGGTAGGTCTTTCATGAATTCGATTGCGTATTCATTTTCAGAGCGCATTTCTGTATATTTAGTAATAATACGTTCTTTATTAAATAACGTTTTGCGAATCTCTGGTTTTTCAATATTTTTTCCAATTTTCATTACATGGAGATTGTTGTTCTTATCTAAGATTGCTCTTCTAAAAATAATGGATGAGATATGACCTTCCCCAGTGGCTCGAAAAGACAGGATGATTCGTTTTTCTCCTATTTCAAGATCTGTTTGATCAAAATCTTCTACGATAGAAGGATTGAAAAGCGCTGAAGATTCTAAAGCATATTCCATTGTGCAGTAAGAACCAATAAGCATTTTTCGCTCATCGGATAGACCGTCATAATTAATTTTTAGTGCTTCAATTAAACCTTTAATTTTTTCGCAATGCTTGTAAAATGTCTTTGTGATATTTCGATGTCGCCTGGCAAATTCACGAAGTATTTCATGCAAGGTTTCTATTACCTGTTTTTCATTCAATAGCATTATATGCCCAATCATTTTTAGGTTTCGTTGATCACTATTCTTAAAATAACGGATAACAACCCTACTTGAATCAGGATAAAATTTTATATTTTTTCTAATAACTGAGACTCGCATAAATTTATTTTAAAAAGTTAGGTAAAATAAGGTCTGACAAAACCACTTTAATAAAGTTGTACCTCTATTATTTGGTATAAAAATTCATAAATTAGGACTATTCAAATATAAGAATAATTATTTTAAATTAAATTTTTTAACTTGAAAATCAGACTCTTACATACTATTTATTTGTAAAAAAGGTATAACTTGGTTTGCTGGTATAAAGGATGGTGGTTCGAAGGAGAAGGCACTGCAAAAGCGAAAGCTATTCCAGTCAAATGTAAATTAGATCTGGCTTTAAGGTTTATCCAAGACTCCTGATACCATTGTTGCGTTTAAATCTATAACAGAATTAAAGCGGTTATCCTTTAAGTTAAAATAGAAAAACGGATCCACGAGTCAGTCAGTAATCGTTTTCTTTTAGGCCACAATTTAATTTGGTACAGTGTCAAATCAGCTCTTCTTGCAGTTCTTTTGGCGCTAAAACTTATACTTTATTGCTTATCGTTATTAATTCTTTCATCGGTATTACTGAAAAATATTCTCTTTACAGCAACTCATTGAAGCTTTAAGCGATTGACATAATTAAAGAATAAAATAAGTCGCATTAATTATTTTTGTAAATATTTTGGTATTAATCAAAAATTTCAGTGTATTTTGGCAAAGTATTTCTCATTATTCTGCAAATTTCCGATTTTCTACTTTTGAACATATACCAATACGCAACTTTACTGATTTTCGTAAATCAAGTTGTTTACTCCAGCATTTATTGAGTCGGGTACAAAGAAAGCCTCATGGGTTTTCATTTACTTCGACAAAATGGATTGATGCACATTTAAGTCTGAGAGGTTTCATATCCTGAAATTAAGGCATAGAAAAATGACAAGGACTGTAAATAATACTATTAGTGAATCTGAGAAATGAGATTATTCAAAACCGAAGGTTGGTATAGTATTATAATACAGATATAAGAGGTTAAGTATAATATTTAGTAGACAAACTGATATTTAATTAAATAATAATAGTGGACCGATTAGTACTCTCGTAACATAATAGATAATTAAATATAGGTTAGATCTAATCATCATATCTCCACTCGTAAAAATATAAAAAGAGAGGTTTGTTAGTAAATTATATCAAAATTATTCTCATGGCAAAAACCAACAGATCCCAGACTAAATAGTACTTATTGGGTAATAAAAAAAACAGTAGTCACGAGCTTAACAAAGGTTAGGTTTACAAAAAAAATAATTGAAAGAACAATAATGAAAAATCTGATAATCTTACTGTTCTCGTGTACTGCTAATTTTATTTTTAGCCAATCATACTCCATTGCGCTTACAAAACAAATCAACTTTAGAAAATATTCTAGTAAAAAAACCGAAAGGTATAATGACTTTTTATTTCTAAGTTTTATCTCACTCACACAGATCGAACAGTCATTGAAAAAATACAAAAAAAATATTTTACCGGATGAAACCAAAATTTAATCGGTGTTTTATTGATTTAGGACTTCTATAACACGCTATATAACAGTGTCTTTTTGTAATTAGCCGTATCAGTAAGTGATAGTTCGAATTGCTAAAAAAAAAGATTTATAGAAAAATTGCTCAAGTCCCCCCAAATTTCAAATCTGAAATTATACAATATTACGAATAAGGTCACCCTACACAATTAAAATAGATACGATGGAAAAAAATTTTCAGATAAAAGACGCAAATAGTACATCATCAATAAATTTTAGAGACTTAGTATCGCAGCAATTACAAGAAGGTCGCACACAAAAAGAGGAGTCTCAACCAGCTGAAAAGAAGGGGTCTTATCCGGTTGACACTGAGAACTTGCCTAAACCAATAGAAAAGCTAGAAATAAAGCAAGACAATACGTTTAGTCAAGAACGCTCAGAAAAGGAACTTATTGAAGCTGCTCTCATTTTACGACTTAAGGAAGGAAATGAGAAAGCCTACTGTGAGCTATACCAATTATACTATTCAGATCTATGTAATTACGCATCAAACCTTTGTGGCAATGATGATCTTGCTGAAGACATTGTTCAGCATACAATGATAAAGATATGGAAGAAAGGGTTAGACTTAAATATTAATACATCTTTAAAAGGATACTTATATAAGAGCATCTTTAACCATTTTATTGACTTACAAAGAAAAACTAAAAAAGAAACTAGCAAATTAGAACGCTTAAAGCATGAAGCTTTATTGGATTTTGTCGAACTTTCGATCGAAGAAATTGAGAGTATATATAAGCAAATTGATATAGAAATTGAGAAGTTACCAAAACAGTGTAGAGAGGTTTTTCTACTTGGTAAAAAGGAGGGCTTGAAATACAGAGAAATAGCTGATAAATTAAATATTTCAGTAAAGA
Organism: Flavobacterium sp. ACAM 123; assembly: GCF_000264055.1. Classification (GTDB taxonomy): domain Bacteria; phylum Bacteroidota; class Bacteroidia; order Flavobacteriales; family Flavobacteriaceae; genus Flavobacterium. The sequence goes on from NZ_AJXL01000003.1 coordinate 70,851, forward strand.
CCGTAGAAAGACATATGTCAATTGCTCTAAAAAAATTACGAAAGAAACTTAACTATAGTTCAAATCTCCTCTACCTATTCTTGACTAATTTAACTTAATAAATAGTTAGGAAGACTATTTCGTGATTAATTATTAAATAAAGAAAGAAAATGATTGGGGGTATTGGAAAAAACCTTCGTCTTAATATTAAACAAGCAAGCCAATTACTAAAATGACAAAAATTTCAAATAAAAAAATCATTGGCAAATATTTGGATTCAGATGCTAGTGAGGCAGAGGTTGAGCAGTTAATGAAATGGCTGAAAAAGAAAAGTAACCAAGTAATTTACAAGGATTTTATCCAAACAAAATTGTTAATAGATAATAAATATAAATCTTTTGCTTACCAGGAAGCATCAATAGCGTTCCTTGAAGAGATCAAATTAATGAAAAGGAATAAAATTAAAAAACGCTGTAGTCATTGGTTGAAATATGCAGCTATTTTTATTGCACTACTTGGCTTTGGTTATTTTTTTATGAATCAAAATAGAGCTTTACCTATTATCGAAAATGATTCGGTAATAGCCAAGGACGCTATAACGCTTGAATTGGAAAACGGAGATGTGAAAATTATTAATTCTAATGGAGAAGAAAAAGTTGTTAGTAAAACAGGTGAAGTAATAGCGGAGCACAAGGGCGATATATTAAATTATGGAAAAGAAAATAGCTCCAAAAAGTTAGTCTACAATACATTAACTATTCCTAATGGGAAAAAATTTCAGGTTGTTTTATCTGATGGAACAACTGTTCATTTAAATGTAGGAAGTTCTTTTAAATATCCAGAACATTTTATAGATACTGGAAATAGGCAAGTTTATTTATTAGAAGGGGAGGCTTATTTTGAAGTTGCCAAAGATGCAAGACATCCATTTGTGGTAAACAGCAATGCTATTAATGTTAGAGTTCTCGGTACGGAGTTTAACCTTTCTTCTTACCCTGAAGACGAAGCAATAAATACCGTTCTTATTGAAGGTGCCGTCTGTATATATGGTAAGAAGGAAATATATAACAAGGCAGCTTCTTTAGAATTAAAACCTGGATACAAAGCTTCGTGGGATAAGGACAAAAAAGATATTATTGTGGAAGAGGTTGATACAAAAATTTATACCGCATGGAAAGACGGAGAACTTATTTTTAAAAATACACAGTTTAAAAATATTATTAAAAAATTAGAAAGACACTTTAATGTTTCCATAATAAATAATAACACGAAATTAAATGAACAGTATTTTGATGCGAAATTTGACATTGAAACAATCGAACAAGTGTTAAATGCTTTTAATAAAAGTATCAAAATACAATATACTATCGAGAACAATCAAATTATTATTAATTAATCTAAAACTAAAAATCTATGAATTGAAATTTCACAATTAAATCAATTTACTTTTTACAAATAAAAAATCGAAAGATGGGCAAACACCTTTCGATAATTAAAAAGTGAATTAAATAGTTCTATTAACCATTAACCACTAAGCATTACAAGAGTATGAAAAAA
>NZ_AJXL01000004.1 GCF_000264055.1 Flavobacterium sp. ACAM 123
ATTTTTTTTATGTCTTCTGGCTCGTTAACCGTCCAAGGGAAAACTGCAAATCCTTTTTCTTGTAATTGAGCTGTATTTTCTACGGTCAACAAATGATAATGCGGATGAATTGATTTTGCCTGAATAAATTTGGCGAAAGCCAAAGCTAGATCTAAATCCGTTTCAGTTAACACACCAATGCGTATCTCCCAATTCAAGAGAGCAACTTGTTGCAAGGCCGTCCAATCAAAACTGGAAACCACAAATTGGCTGTAGTTCCACTGCTTTTCCGCAATGAATTTTTCGATGAGATCAACTACTTTGCCGACAGTTTCATAGCTTTTCAATTCAATATTAACATCGCAACGTTGATCAATGAGGTTTAATACTTCGGTTAAAGTCGGGATATGCTGCCCCTTTTCTATTAGGAATCGTTTCAGTTCCAATACTGAAAACTGATTTACGGCCCCTTTTCCGTTAGTTGTTCGATCAATGGTCTCGTCATGAATCACCATTAATTCCCCATCCGCACTTAAATGCACATCTAATTCAATTAGGTCTACTTGCAGATCAATTGCTTTTTGAAAACCAATAAGGGTATTCTCAGGTTCATAACCTCTGACACCTCGATGACCTATTTTTAGCATTGGATTGATTTTTTACAAAGGTAACTAAAATAAAAAAGCACGAACCGGAATCGATTCGTGCTTTTCATATAGCGATAGATATTTATCTTTTTTCCAGTAATACAATGTCAAAATCAGTTCTAATTTTAATTTTTCCTCGAGAGACTTCGTCGACTTTTCCGGAATAGGCATCTCTAACTCGCGTTCCGTCGGGGAACACAGCGGAGACGTCCAGTACTTTCCGTCCAGTAGGCAAATCTAATCCAATGAATACTTGATCTGTATAGGTTTCTTTAGAATAGGTTCTGGAAAACGTGTAAGGTTGCGCTGAAATTTCTTTGTGTACACCAGCACCTACAGAAGGATGGTTTTTACGAAATTTCCCTAGTTTTCTCCAATGCGAAAGCGTTTTTTTTGTTTCCGGATTTTTTTTAATGGCATCCCAATTCATAGATGAACGTAAGGTGGCGTCTCCTTGAGTTCCTTCAATTACTAGAGAACGGGCGCTTTCATCACCATAAAATACTTGAGCAATTCCCGGAGAAAGTAATAGTTTTGTACCTGCTTCGATGCTTTTGGTTCTTTTGGCGTCAAAGGGGCCACCGTCATCATGAGATGATAAGTAGTTCAGAACACTGCTTCCTTTCAACTCCCCGTTTAGAATCGAAGAGTATTTTGAGAATATAAATTCATAGTCTTGTTGGGCGTCATATTTGAATTCAAAATTGATCATGCTGTTAAAGCCATTTTCGAAATAATTTACTTTTTTATCTCCAAAATCAAAATTTTTACCGGTACTAATGTTGTAGTTGTAGACTTCGGCGATGGAGTAAAAAGGGTTGTTGTCTAATACTTTTGTTGGATTTTTTTTCTTCCAAGTGGCAAATGCAAATTCGCTTTGGGTTTTAAAATCCGCCCAGACACTTGCTTCCGCGTGTTTCACGGTATCAGCACGGTATCCGTCAATTCCATAATCAGCGATATAGTCTGTCAGCCATTTGATGATATAGTAACGCGGTGTTTTTGGATAACCAGTACGTTTGAAAAAAGCATCTAATTCTTTCATTTCTTGGTCATAACGTCCTTCTTTTTTCCATTTTTCGATCAAAAAAGGAGGGAGGTCAACATTCTGTGTGCTCTCTGTTCTGATATCAGGAAGATTAGCCACTAGCGTACATTCCGTAGTATTTTGATAGTTCTTATAATCGCAAACCGGACTGGTGCGCACCCAGTAATTGGGCCACACAACGTCAGTTTCTGTAACGGGCCCGGTGTGATTGATTACCGCATCAAGGACGATTCGTATTCCGTGCGCATGTGCTTTTTTGACTAAGTTGGCCAAGTCTGCTTTTGTTCCAAAGTTAGGGTCTAAAGCCGTCCAGTCTCTTGTCCAATACCCGTGAAAAGCATAGCTTAATCCGGTACCTTCATCTACGGCATCATGAATTTGTTCTACTATTGGTGTAATCCAAATAGCATTGATTCCTAATTTATCGAAATAGCCTTCGTCAATTTTTTTTGTGATTCCCTTAATGTCCCCTCCTTCAAAACCGCGCAGTTTTCCGGTAGTTTTTCTTCTGTTGAAATTGACGTCATTTGATTTGTCTCCATTATTGAAACGATCCGTCATTAAGAAATAGACAGAAGCCGCTTCCCAAACAAAGGGCACTTTTTTTCTGGTTTTTTTTTCTGAAACTGTTTGAGTTGTTGTGCAACCCACAAGAAGGGCGAGGATTAATAGCAGAAGTGCGTTTGAATATTTTGTCATTATTGTATAGCTGATTTTTGATTTAATCTATTGCTGGTAAAGGTACTTAAAACGATACACTTTAGTGGATCGTACCTGTCGGTTCTAATTTTTCACTACAGAGTACGAGGATTTAATTTGGGAGGATCTTTGATTATTTTTTAGTTGGTACACCCTTTCTCGCTGCTTTATTGTAATTCTAAAATTACAACTGACTTAGGTTCTAAGATAATTTCTTTAGAAATGTCGAAAGTCAAGTCGCTTAGAATATCTTTTCCTGTTGTGTATGCTTTTATGCTTTCCTGGAAACGGGAAGTTTGGATTGTTCGGGTTTCGTTGCTGTTGTTCATCATCACCATGACCGTTTTGTGCTCTGTATATCTGAAATAAACATAGACATTGTTTTCAGGAATATAATGCGTCATTTTACCAAAATGTACTGCTTCGTTAGTTTTTCTCCATTGGAATAGTTTAGAAGTAAAGTCAAAATATTGATTTTGGCCAAAAGTACGGCCTTCTTTCGTAAAGGCATTGTTTTCATCGCCTAACCATCCTCCAGGGAAATCTTGACGAATGTCAGCATCTCCTTTGTCTTTATCACCGCTCATGCCAATTTCGCTACCGTAATACAATTGTGGAATTCCGCGAACAGTCGCTATTAAAGCCATGGTCATCTGGTATTTTCTAAAATCATTTTGATAGACCTCATTGATGCGGTTCGTATCATGATTTTCCGCAAAAACCATAATATTATTAATGTTCGGATATAAAAAATCATTGGCAAAATTGTCATATACTTTCACCATTCCTTTGTCCCAAGATCCGTCATCTTCATTAAAAACGGTGCCAATAGCATCGTGTAACGTGAAGTCCATAACACTTGGCAGGTAAGAATTGTAGTTTTTTATAGCACCAATTTTGCTGTCTTTTTGCCAATAGGCCATTTGTGCTTGGCTGTGCATCCAGATTTCGCCTACAATATTAAAATTGGGGTATTCGTCTGTGATTGCCTTTGTCCAAGATGCAATTCCTGCGGGTTCAGAATAGTTATAGGTGTCAACTCTGAAACCATCCAAGTCTGCGTACTCAATCCACCAGATAGCATTTTGTTTTAGGTAGTTTAATACTAAAGGATTCGATTGGTTTAAATCGGGCATTGTATTGACAAACCAACCATTAAGACAAATTTCAGTATCTATTTTTGAGGCATTACTATCGTTTATCGTAGAGCGTTTATGATTCGTTTGCGTATAGTTTTCAAATTGGTGAATCCAATCCTGTGTTGGTAAATCTTTCATCATCCAATGTTCAATTCCCCAATGGTTGACAACATAGTCCATAACTAATTTCATGTCTTTTTTGTGTATCTCAGAGGCCAAACGCACGTAATCAGCATTCGTCCCAAAACGGGGATCAATTTTATAAACGTCAGATTGAGCATAGGTGTGATAGGAGTACGCTTTGTCATTGTCCTCACAAAGAGGTGTACTCCAGATCGCCGTTGCTCCAAGAGAAGAAATGTAATCTAAGTTTTTTATGATCCCTTGAATGTCTCCACCGTGTCTTCCGCCGGGTAAATCACGATTGTATTTTTCTTTTGTAGCGGCATCGTTGTCGTTTTTTGGATTGCCATTTGCAAAACGATCAGGCATAATAAGATAGAGCATGTCTGACGCGTCGAAGCTTTTACGTTCTGCAGATTTTTCTCTCCTTTTCCTTAAGCTGTACTTATGTGTAAAAGCAACTTGATTATTCTTGTTGAACGAAAAGATAATTTCGGTAGCAGCATCATCTTTAGTGTTGATGGTAACAAATAAATAATTCGGATTCTCTGTTTTTTTTATGTTGGTGATGGCGATTGAATTGGAAGTTGTGACTTCATATTGCGCTATGTTTTTACCATAAAACAAAATCTCTAATTCGGGATTATGCATTCCGGCATACCAGAATGGTGGTTCGACCCTGTCGATTTGTGCATTTATGGTTAGAGACATAAAAAAGAGAATGAAGGTTATACTTTTTATTAAAGCTGTATTTCCTAATGAAACTGAGGTAAATTTATTCATATTTACGGATATAATGATTACTATTTAATTATTTTCAAGTAATGAAGCGAAAAAGACGACTACTCGAAATGTGTTTGTATTATTTTCGATTTAGTGATAACCAAGTTGAAAGTAGCATCTAAATCAATTAAACAATCCCAATAGATATTGGGATTGCGTGTAAGCTATATTGGGCTTTTTATTAAGTGAAAGAGTAGGCTACAAGTTCTTTACAATTAATTTTGTGTTATTGCAACCTGATTGTTTGGCGATACGGTAACATTTTCTCCATTAACAACAATGGTCAGGTTTTTAGTTCCGTCCACAGAAAAAGTAGTTTCGAAATGGGTGATTGCAACCGTTATAATTTGGTTTCTAAAATTGATTTTAAAGGAATAACCTTCCCATTGTTTCGGGATTTTTGGAGAAAAATTCAGCGTATCGTTTTTCACGCGCATTCCACCAAAACCTTCCACAATACTCATCCACGTTCCAGCCATAGAGGTAATGTGACAACCTTCTTCCACCTCTTTGTTGTAATCATCTAAATCTAAACGGGACGTTCTTAAGTAAAAAGTATATGCCATATCCATCTTGTCTAATGAAGCAGCTTGTATGGAATGTACACATGGAGAAAGCGAGCTTTCATGCACGGTAAAGGATTCATAAAATTCGAAGTTGCGTTTCAATTCCTCCTTAGAGAAATGTTCTTCAAAGAAATAAAAGCATTGCAACACATCGGCTTGTTTGATATATGGAGATCGCAATACTCGGTCCCAAGACCATTTTTGGTTAATTGGTCTTTGTGCCGGATCCATGTCTTTTACGGGAACTAAATCTTTATCTAAAAAGCCATCTTGTTGCAAGTATATCCCTAAGGCTGCAGAGACTGGAAAATACATGTTATCAGCTACCTTTTTCCATTCCTTTAGTTCAGATTCAGCTAGTTTTGTTTTTTCAATAATACGCTTGTGGTCAGACGGAAATTCCATCGAAACTTTCTGAAGCTGTTCGTACGTATAATCAATACACCATTTTGCAATAAAGTTGGTATAGAAATTATTGTTTACGTTGTTTTCATATTCATTAGGTCCAGTCACTCCTAAGATTACATATTGATTTTTATCTTTAGAAAAATTAGCTCTTTGGTGCCAGAAGCGAGCAATACCAATTAAAACTTCCAGTCCTTTTTCAGGAATGTAAGAGTAATCGCCGGTAAAGCGATAGTAGTTAAAAATAGCAAAAGCGATTGCTCCATTTCTATGAATTTCTTCATGTGTGATTTCCCATTCATTGTGACATTCCTCCCCATTCATCGTAACCATGGGATAAAGTGCAGCTCCGTTTTTGAAACCTAGATTGTTTTCAGCATTTTCAATTGCTTTTTCAAGGTGATTGTAACGGTATGTTAATAAATTACGCGCCACTTGTTGGTCTTTTGTAGCCATATAAAAAGGAATACAATAGGCCTCAGTATCCCAATAAGTGGATCCGCCATACTTTTCACCGGTAAATCCTTTTGGTCCAATGTTCAATCGGCTGTCTTTTCCTAAATAAGTTTGGTTGAGTTGAAAGATATTAAAGCGAATTCCTTGTTGTGCTTTTACGTCGCCTTCAATGGTGATGTCAGACATCTCCCAGATTTTTGACCAAGCTTCTTTTTGGTCTTCCAATAATTGATCGTAGCCCAAAGCTAAAGCAGATTGGATTACTTTTTCAGCAGCAGAAAGCGTGTTTTTATGATTTAAAGAAACCGTATATCCCCCAATTTTTTGGATTGATGATTTTTGACCTTGCGCAACTAGGACATCATATTCAAATTGAATTTTATCTGAAGTGGTATCTATTGATGAGGGCGAAATATGCACGTTCACTCCATTTTCTAAAATGCTATTTTGCATGAAAGTAGTGACCTCAAAGTGAGTTTTGAAAGTTTGAGCGGTCACAAATGCTTCATTCGCAGCTTTTTTTACCTCAAGTGGTTCCCAGAATTTTTCATCCCAGTTGGCGTCTTCATTAGTTACTCCTGCATCAATATAAGGTTTGTAAATTATTTTAGTATCCTTATTTAAAGGAGTGATTTCATAGTTAATGATTCCCACTTCGTCTAAAACGATAGAGAGGAAACGGCGGATATTGACCGCTATCTGGGTGCCGTTTTGAAGCGTTGCTATAAAGGAACGATTGTACCAGCCTTCCTTCATGTTCAATTCGCGACGAAAGTTTTTAACTTCTGTACAGGTATTTAAGTCCAAGTTTTCGCCATTTATTTCAATGTCGATTCCAATCCAGTTTGGCGCATTTAAAACTTTGGCAAAATATTCGGGATAGCCATTTTTCCACCATCCCACTTTAGTTTTATCCGGATAGTATATTCCTGCAATATAACTTCCCTGAAAGGTATCGCCTGAATAATTTTCTTCAAAATTGGCGCGCTGTCCCATTGCACCGTTCCCTATACTGAAGAGGCTTTCAGATGACTTTACGCTTTCTGCAGCAAATCCTTCTTCAATGATGGACCAATTGTCTGGTTTTATATAATCTTGGTTCATTTTATTTCAATTAGATAATTAAGCATTTAGATCATTGCTTAATTGGTTTTATTATTGATTCGAACTTTGAGAATTATCTCATTCTCTAACTAACTCCTTTTCTAATTTATTAAAGAGGCTATAAAGCCTTTTTCTATTTGGGTAAAATCCTTAAATATGTATTTAGCTTCATATAAAATCGATTCTTCTCCTATGCCGATGCTCGTCATTTTGCCAATATTGGCAGCCTGAACTCCTGCTACAGAATCTTCAAAAACTATCGCATTCTCGGGATTTACGCCTAATAGCTTAGCTGCAATCAAGAATACTTCTGGATCTGGTTTTGCATTAGTTACATCATTCCCATCTACAATGGCATCAAAATAATGTCTGATTCCCGTTTTCTCCAGAATAGGTCTTGCATTTTTGCTGGCTGATCCCAAAGCAATCGCTTGGTTTTTTTCTTTTAAGTGTTGTAGCATTGATAAAACGCCAGGTAATAGTTCGCTTTGATCCATATCCACTAAATACGTCAGGTATTCTTCGTTTTTCTGAATTAGCCATTTGTTTTTGTCTTCTTGCGTAGCCTCTACTTTGCCTATCTCTAAAATGATGTCCAGAGAGCGTACCCGGCTTACGCCTTTCAATAGCTCGTTATGTTCTAATGTGAAATCAATATTTAATTCATTTGCAATTTTTTGCCACGCCAAGAAATGATATCTGGCGGTGTCAACGATTACTCCGTCGAGGTCGAAGATGAATGCTTTCTTATTCATTTATTATAATTTTTGATTCGTCAGTAATGGTAAGAGAAATAATTCCGGCAAGAATCATCGAAGCCCCACCAATTAAAAGGGCATAAATAGGTTCGCTGTTAAAAAATTGAGAAACTAAAAACCCCAAAATGGAGGCAGCCACAAGTTGAGGGATTACGATAAAGAAGTTAAAAACGCCCATGTAATAGCCCATTTTGTTTGAAGGTAATGAACCGGATAACATGGCATAGGGAACAGAAAGGATACTGGCCCAAGCAATTCCAACACCAATCATTGGAAGCCATTCCATGGTGAAGGCTGTTGGTTCTTGTATGAAATAGATAGAGATTAGACCAAGCCCACCGCATACTAATGCAACAAAATGCGTAAATTTTCTACTTGTATATTTCGCTAATAGCGGCAATAAAAAAGCGGAAAGTGCCGCAATTAAATTATAATTGGCAAACATTTCACCTACTTGATTCGCCCCCGTGTTATATGCCTCAGACGTAGTGTCTGTCGTGCCGTAAATGTGCTGTGTAACCGCCAGCGTTGTGTAAATCCACATAGAGAAAAGCGCAAACCAAGAAAAGAATTGAACCCATGCCAGTTGTTTCATGATTGTTGGCATAAATTGAAAATCATTCATGATGGTCACAAATCCATTGGCAGTTGTATTATTTTTTTGCATTATACCGGAAACTAACATCGCTAATCCCCCTAAACCAATAAGTCCGAGTGATAGCACATACAAATCCTTCTTTAAGTCGTAATGGTAGATCACAACTGAAAATAATACACTTAAAATCAGAAATAAAATTCCTTTAGTCAAATGCGATTTTCCATTATTAACATACCACTCAGGAGAAAATTCTTCTTTTACGAAAGTGGTTTCTTTGTGTTTTTCAAAAGCTTCCAGCTCTTCAGGAGAATATTCTTTGGAGGTGATAACCGTCCATAGAACGGTAACAATAAAAACAATTCCCCCTAAGTAAAAGGAGTATTTAACTGAATCTGGAATAATACCAAGGGGAGCCGTGTTTTGAACTCCGTAATAGGTAAAAATTAACGGTAGTTTTGATGCGAAGTAAGCGCCAATTCCAATAAAAAAACTTTGCATGGCAAACCCCATTGTACGCTGTTGTTCCGGAAGGTTATCGCCTACAAAAGCACGGAATGGTTCCATCGAAACATTGATAGAAGCGTCCATGATCCAGAGCATTCCAGCAGCAAACCATAAAGCAGGAGAATTGGGCATTATAAATAATGCTGCCGAAGCTAAAATAGCGCCTGCTAAAAAATAAGGTTTTCTTCTTCCTAATTTTGTCCAAGTCCTGTCTGAAAAATAACCGATTATAGGTTGGATAATTAAGCCAGTCATAGGCGCAGCCACCCATAGAATAGGGATGTCATCAATATTAGCTCCTAAAGTCTGAAATATTCTACTGACATTTGAATTTTGCAAGGCAAAACCCATTTGAATCCCCAGAAATCCGAAACTCATGTTCCAAATTTGCCAGAAACTTAATTTACGCTTTTCCATTATCGTAATTTATATATTAACGATAAGCGCTATGCTTATCAAAACTAAACTTATTTTCGAAGTAAAAGTAAAAGCTTTGATCAGGTCAAATATAAAAATTTATTTTATTTTTTCATTTTTTGGATGTAAATAAAAAGCAACTTTTTTCACTACAAGGTTGTAGTGATTCTTAAAATAGGAAAAAGACCTAAATTAGAGGAAGGGAGTTAAAGATTAGAGCGATGAGGTATAACTTGAGATCTTGAAGATTAATAGAAAGTATGTTTTTTTTAGGGGTACATTTTATTTCAAACCTAATAAGTAGATTCTCTTTCAATGAGATGGGTTTCAATTACTTCCGTTTTGTAGTTTTCTTCCTCGTCATGTTCCTCTTCTGATTCCAATCTGTCGATCAACATTTTTGCTGCTCGATTCCCCATTTTTATACCGCTTTGACTCACGGTAGTAATAGTAGGCGTGGAGTATTTCGAAATAATCCCGTCGGTGAAAGCGATTACTGCTAAGTCTTTCGGTACATTAACGCCTATTTTGTTGGCTGTTTTTATGCTGGTTACCGCAAAAAGTTCATTCACCGCAAAAACGGCGTCAATAGCTTTATCTTCTAATAATTGCCCAATTATTATTTCGCAAGTATCTACATCTTCTATTTTAATAATTAAATTCTCATTAAAAGGAATGTCATTATCCAATAAAGCTTTTATATAGCCATCTGTCCTCAATTTCCCCACACTTACATAATCAACGGTGGTGACAAGAGCTATTTTTTTCCTCCCTTTATCGATAAGACTTTGCACTGCTTCGTAGGCAGCCATTTTATCATCGATGATGACTTTGTCACAAAGAATTTCATTAGTTACTCTGTCAAACATGACAACGGGCATACCCTGGTCGATAACTTCTGAAATATGATGAAAATCACCTTTAAATTGGGTTTCTTTCGAAAGAGACATTATGAATCCGTCGATACTTCCGTTAGCAAGCATTTCCATGTTAAGAACCTCTTTATCAAAAGAATCGTCAGATAAGCAGATGATAACGCTATAGCCATTTTCGTTTGCAACTTGTTCGATTCCATTGATGACAGTGGAGAAGAAATGGTGGACAATCTCCGGTATAATTATTCCTATGGTCTTTGTTTTTCTGTTCTTTAAACTTAAGGCAATATTGTTGGGTCTGTAATTGTAAAATTTAGCAAAAGCCTGTACTTTTAGTCGGGTATCTTCCCCGATTTCTGGACTATTTCTTAGTGATTTTGAAACCGTGGAGATGGAAACGTCAAGTTCTTTTGCGATTTGTTTAAGCGTTACTTTCCTTTTCATATGTGTGAAATTGATAATTTTTATTTTCGTAATAAAGGTAGGTTTTGTTTTTATTAATGGCAATTTAACCCTTAATTTAATGGTTAATAAATAAAGTTTTCAACACTATTACGTTTTCGTGAACTAATATAGTTGCCAGTTTGTTAAAGGTCTTAATTTTTATATAATTTTAGCACTCGAAGTAAAATTAAAAGTTAAAAACACAACCTCAAACACAAATTAATTTAAACAAAAAGTATGAAAACAATTTATAAAAAGTTGTTATTTTTAGTACTATTACTTCCTTTTAGTATTCTGGCTCAGAATACTCTTAGTGGAACTGTTCTTGATAAAGCATCAGGACAGCCCATTCCGGGAGTAAATGTAAATGTACAAGGTAGCACAAATGGCGTTTCAACAGATTTTGATGGGAAATTTCAATTGCCAAGTGCTAAGAAAGGCGGTAAAATCGTATTTTCTTTTATTGGTTATAAAAATTCAGTCATTGATTATAATGGTCAAAAAGTAGTAACGGTTGCTCTGGAGGAAGATGCAAATCTATTAAGTGAAGTGATAATCCAGGTGGGTTACGGGACCGTTAAGAAAAAAGATGCAACAGGAGCTGTGACCGTATTGACATCTAAAGATTTTAATAAAGGGCCGGTAACTTCTGCAGATCAAATGATTCAAGGAAAAGTAGCTGGTTTGCAAGTTATTAATGGAGGAGGTTCTCCAGGCGAAGGTGCTACAATCAGAATTAGAAGCGGTTCTTCATTATCAGCAAACAACGATCCTCTATATGTGATTGACAATGTTCCAGTTGCGGCTGGTGGGATTAATGGAGGAAGAAATCCATTGACGACTATCAATCAAAATAATATAGAATCGATTACTGTATTAAAAGATGCGTCGGCAACAGCTATTTATGGATCTCGTGCTTCTAATGGGGTAATTATTATTACAACTAAAAAAGGGAAAGCTGGAGAGATGCAAGTAAGTTACAATGGAAACCTTCAAGTTTCTGAAATTATTAATAAAGTAGATGCTTTAAAATCAAATCAATTTAAAGATTTTGTCACAGCTAACGGTACTGCTGCTCAAGTAGCTTTATTAGGCACTGCTGATACGAATTGGCAAGATGAAATTTTCAGAACAGCTATTGGTACAGATCATAATATCGCTTTAAGCGGTGGGACTGATAATGTTGTGTACAGAGCATCTGTTGGATATGCTAATTTGAATGGTATCTTAAAAAGAGATAACATGCAAAGAACGACTCTAGGAGTTGGTGTAACTGGAAATTTTTTAGATAAGCATTTAAAGATTGAATTGAATAACAACACCTCTTTAATAAAAAGTAATTATAGTAATAGAGGGGCAATTGGGGCAGGTATTGCGTTTGACCCTTCGCAAGTGGTTAGAAATGCTGATGGTACTTTTTTCCAATGGTATACTTCACCTACTGTAATTAATCAGTTAGCAGGAAGAAACCCTGTTTCATTAATTGAGCAGTTTGATAATTTAGGTACTTCATACAGAAGTATTGGAAATATTCAAACGGAATATAAAATGCATTTTTTACCAGAATTGAAAGCGGTAGCTAACTTTGGTTATGATGAATTGAGTGGAAGATCTTATGGTGGTACCGCTGCTAATTATCTTAACGGTATTAATGGTTCAGGATTCAATAACACCTATGAAAATACGGGCTCAAGATTTAATAAATTAATGGATTTGTATTTAAACTACAATGAGAAGGTAGACGCGATTAATACACAAATTGATGTGACGGGTGGATATACGTATCAGGATTTTAGAGATATTAATGATGGATCTTCTTTTAATTTTGAAAACAACAGAACCGTTCCTGCTGTTCCAGTTCCTTCGCGTGTGAATTTACAATCTTTCTTTGCCAGAACAAATTTCACGATTGCTGATAAATATATTATTACAGCATCCTACAGACGTGATGGAACGTCACGATTTACAGAAGCAAACCGCTGGTCAAATTTTCCTGCAGTTGCAGTTGCTTGGAAACTGAATGAAGAAAGTTTCTTGAAAGATGTAGCCAGTATCTCTATGTTAAAGCTTAGAGGAGGTTGGGGTATTACCGGACAACAGGATATTGGGGTAAGTTATCCTTCAATTCCGTTGTATCTAATTTCTAATAGCACGGCTCAATATCAATTTGGGAATTCATTTTATTCTACTTTTAGACCTCAACCGTATAACAGTAACTTGAAATGGGAGCAAACGACCACATTTAATGCGGGCCTTGATTATGGCTTATTCAATAACAGATTAACAGGAAGTGTTGACTTGTATAAAAGAACGACTAAGGATTTATTGTTGTACACTCAAAATCCATCTTTCTTTGGATTTTCAAATTTTGACAACTACAACGTAGGGACAATAGAGAATAAAGGTATTGAATTGTTAGCTGAAGTTATCGCCGTTCGTACGAATGATGTAGAATGGAGAATAGGTGGAAACGTTACTTTTCAAAACTCTAAAATCACCAAGTTGACTACTACTCAACCTAATACTCCTGGTATTAATGTTGGTGGAATTGCCGGAGGAACAGGGAATACGATACAAAATCATCAAGTAGGATATGCACCAAGTTCATTCTATGTGTATGAGCAAGCATATGGCGCTGACGCAAAACCACTTGACGGAGTTTTTATTGACAGAAACAAAGACGGAATCGTTAATGAACAAGACAAATACCGTTTTCATAAACCGGCTGCAGATGTTTTTTACGGGTTCAATACAAGTGTAAGTTATAAAAAATTCGATTTTACAATGGAATGGAGAGGATCTTGGGGTAATTATATGTACAACAATGTGGATTCTAATTTTGGAACGGATATCAATGTATTATTAAGACAAACAGATTTGTCTAATGGTGTGGCAAATCTTTTGGAAACTCGTTTTGAAAAGGCTAGTGACCTTCAATTGCATTCTGATTATTATGTGCAAGACGCTTCTTTTATTAAATTAAATAATGTGAGTGTTGGATATACTTTTAATCAAAAACCCAATTCATCTTCGTTAGTGAAAATGACATTGTCAGCTCAAAATGTTCTAATTATTACTAAATATGATGGTTTAGATCCAGAAATTTCTGGTGGTATTGATAATACTTTGTATCCTAGACCTATTATCTTTACATTAGGTTTAAACGTTAATTTCTAATACAAACAAAAAGAAAAATGAAAAAGACACAAATAAAATTATTGGGTATTTCATTGTTGCTGATGGCGTTTTTATTTCCATCATGTACTGATGATTTAAACCAAGCACCGGAAAGCAGAAATGCTATTCCTGGAGAACAATTTTTTACTGACGCAGCTTCCTATAAACAAAATCTAGCAAAACTATATGCCGGTTTTTCAACTACAGGACAATCGGGACCTGCTGGTTCTGCTGATATTTCAGGAATAGATGAAGGGGAAAGCCAGTACATAAGAGGGTATTGGTTGTTACAGGAATTAACGACTGATGAAGCAGTTATTGCCTGGAATGACGGAACAATAAAAGACCTTCATTCTCAAACATGGACTTCTTTGGATCGTTTTGTAACTGCCGTTTATGCACGTTACTCTTTCCAAATTGTAAACTGTAACGAGTTTTTAAGACAAACTACAGATGAGAAATTAGCGAGCAGGGGAGTTGACGCTACTTTGAAGGCAGAAATTGCTACATACAGAGCAGAAGCTCGTTTCTTAAGAGCGATGACGTACTGGCATGTAATTGATATGTTTGGTGGAGGTTCTTTAGTAACTGAAAACTCTCCAAGTACTTTCTTTTATCCTGAATATGCGACAAGAGCAGAATTGTACCAATTTGTTGATGAAGAATTGACAGCGATCACACCCTTATTAAAAGCGCCAAAATCGAACGAAGCATTTCGTGTAGATCAAGCTGCTGCTTGGATGTTACAAGCTAATTTGTATATGAATGCAAAAGTATACATTGGTACAGATCATTATACAGACGCAGTTCCTTTAATTACAAAAATTACGGGTTCGGCTTATAAATTACACACTAATTACAATCAATTGTTTTTAGCTGATAATGATAAAAATGGAGCGCAAAATGAATTTATTTTTGCTATTGCTTTTGATGGTCTTCGCACGCAAACGTACGGTGGAACTACATTCTTAACACATGCACCGGTTGGGGGAACCATGAAAGCTGCTGAATTTGGAATCAACGGCGGGTGGAGCGGTTTAAGAACTACTTCTTCATTTGTCGATAAATTTGCTGCAAATACAACAGATACGCGTGGACAATTTTATAAAGACGGACAAACTAAGGAAATCAAAAATATTGCAAATTTCACGGATGGATATGCTATTCAAAAATTTAGAAATGTAGATGTGAATGGTAAACAAGGTTCGGATAAAACAGGAGATTTTTCAGATGCTGATTTTCCTATTTTCCGTTTGGCGGATGCTTATTTAATGTATGCAGAATGTGCTGTAAGAGGTGCAGGTGGAAGTTTAGCTACTGCCACAACATACGTTAATGCTTTAAGAACAAGAGCCAAAGGACCGGCAGTAACTCAAGGGGATCTTACTTTGAATTTTATTCTTGACGAAAGAGCCAAAGAACTACACTGGGAAGGACACAGAAGAACGGATTTGGTTCGTTTTGGTAAATTTTCTGGAGGAAGTTACTTATGGCCTTGGAAAGGAAATGTGGCTGGAGGATCTCCAACACAGTCTTACAGAGATTTATTCCCAATTCCTGCAACAGCTTTAGCATCAAATAGTAATTTACAACAAAACCCAGGATATTAATAATTTTAAAAATTTATAAAAATGAAAAATATAACTAAATCAATAATTGCCTTATTCGCGGTAGTTGCTTTGTCTTGCAGCGTAGAAGATGTTCAAGACAGACCTGTTATCGAAGGAGTTGATTCTCCCGTATTAACAGCTCCAACATCTGGTGCGGCTTATGTACTTTCTCCTGCAAATGCAACGGCACAAGCAGAACGTTTTACCTGGAAATCCGCTAATTATGGCGGTGCTGTAGAAGTTGTTTACACGATTGAAATCGACAAAAAAGGAAATGCGTTTAAAACTCCAAAAGATTTAGCTTCTAGAAAATCAGAAAACCAAGCGTCAGTATCGGTTGAAACTATGAATAATGCAGCATTAGCATTAAATAGCACTCCTTTTGCTCCATCTGAATTTGAAATAAGAATAAAATCTACTGTTGGAACTGAAGTAATGGTCTCTAATGTAGTTGGAATAGTTATTACTCCATATACAACTGAAAACCCTAAATTATGGGTTCCTGGTGGCTATGCAAAAGCATCTGGATATCCAAATGACTGGGATCCTGCTACATCCCCACAATTGTCTGCTTCAGCATATGGTAAAGTGGATTTTGAAGGATTTATAAACTTTAATGATGCTGGTTCTGAATACAAATTCACAAGTTTCCCAGAGTGGAAAGGGGAATATGCTGCCGGAGCAACTCCTGGTACTATCCTAGCATCTGGACCAAATAATCTTAAGATTCCTGCTGCAGGTTATTATCTAATCGTAGTGGATACTGAAAAATTGACATATTCAGCTACTAAAACTGCATGGGGAATCATTGGTGATGGAACTCCTGCAGGTTGGGATAACAGTACTGCAATGACTTATGATAAAACTACAAAAGTCTGGACCCTTACGGCTAATCTAACAGCAAAAGAAATGAAATTTAGAGCTAATAACGCATGGGATTATAATCTTGGTGATACTGGAGCAAATGGTACAATGGAATATGGCGGAGATAACATCAAAGTTCCATCTGCAGGGAACTATACAATTACCTTGGACTTAAGCTCTCCAAGAAACTACAAATATTCGCTTACAAAAAATTAATATTTTTTGAATACTGAAAGGGTTGTCTTATGGGCAGCCCTTTTTTATAATTATTAAGGAATATATATCATGAAAAAAACTATACTTTTAATACTGTTTTTCTTGTCAATTGGAGTTTTTGCACAACAGCAAACAATAACGAGTTCCATCAGTCCAAATCCCTTTGAAGAAACTACTTTAATAACGATTACTATAAATGGGAATACTGTAGATGAAGTTGCGTGGGGAATTACGGATCATTCTTTATATCTGTGGGCTTGGTCTTATGATATAAATGATGCAGACAGTCGCGATTGTCCAACTAACGGCTCATGGACAAATTCTAATGAAGTAAATAAATTCACATACACCGCTGGAGCGGATATTTATAGATTTACTTTCACACCCAATGCTTTTTATAGTAGAAATGGATTAGGTAGAATAGGCTATCTTATTAAAGCTAAAGATGGAACAGGAGATAAAAAATCACAGGACAGCTATGCTGAGGTTGGTGCTTTTCAAGTAACGCTGACTTCTCCTTCGCAAAATAGTTCTACCATTATTGCTTCTGGAGGAAGTTTGAATATTGCGGCAAATAATACCGGTGGAAATGCCAGTTATAACTTAAAATCAAATGGCAGTAGTATTGATACCAATCCAACAACAGCAAATTATAGTTTTAACCATACCAATATTACTTCCAATCAAAATTATGAACTGGAAGTGACACAAGCTGGTACAACGATAGTTAAGAAATTTACCGTGATCGTAAATCCAGGAGCGGTTTCGGCCGCACTGCCATCTGGTTTATTAGATGGTATCAATTATAATACTTCAGATGCTACCAAAGCCACTTTAGTAGTCGATGCTCCGCTCAAAGACTTTATATATGTTGCGGGCAGTTTTAACGATTGGAAGCCTTCAAATACGTATTCGATGAAAAAAGACCCGATATCCGGGAAATTTTGGTTGGAACTAACAGGTTTGACGTCGGGAGTTAACTATACCTATCAATATTGGGTAGGAGAAACAACGCCAATTGCTAATTCTCCTGCATTGGTGAAAACTTCAGATCCCTATTCTACATTGGTTTTATCACCTTATGATGATGGCGGTATTCCAGCTGCAAGTTATCCTAATATGCCTGTTTATCCAGTAGGACAAGAAAGAGAAGTGACGGTTTTACAAACTGGACAAACACCTTATGCTTGGAGTGCGGCCAGCACAAATTTTGTGAAGCCAGAAAAAGATAAACTAGTGGTTTACGAACTATTAGTCAGAGATTTTGATGCCGGTAGAAATTACCAAAGTATAATTGATAGAATCGATTATTTTAAGAATTTAAAGATCAACGCGATTGAGTTGTTGCCGGTAATGGAATTTGAAGGCAATGAAAGCTGGGGGTATAATACGTCTTTTCACATGGCTTTAGACAAGTTTTACGGGAGCTCGAGTAAGCTTAAAGAAATGATTGATGTTTGCCATCAAAACGGCATTGCGGTAATTCTTGATGTTGCCCTGAATCATGCATTCGGAAGAAACCCGATGGTGAGAATGTGGATGAATGACCCTGATGGTGACGGTTGGGGATCTCCAACAGTTGAAAGCCCTTATTTTAATACGGTTGCTAAACACAGTTATAACGTAGGAGAAGACTTTAATCACCAATTACCGGGAACACAGAATTATGTGAAACGAGTAATAAAGCAGTGGATTCAAGAATATAAAATTGATGGTTTCCGTTGGGATTTAACTAAAGGATTTACACAAAACTGTACAGCTTCAGATGAGAGTTGCACTAATTCTTACCAACAAGATAGAGTAGATTTATTGAAAAAGTATGCAGATTATTCGTGGAGCTTGGATCCAACGCACTATGTTATTTTTGAACATTTAGGAGGTAATACAGAGGAACAAGAATGGGCTAATTACAGAATTGCTGAATCTCCAAGTAAGGGAATTATGATGTGGGGTAAAATGACGGATAATTATAACGACTTATCGATGGGTTATCCTGCAAACATTTCCAGAATGACAAGTGCCAGTCGTGGATTTACAGCTAATAGATTGATGGGGTATGCGGAGAGCCATGATGAAGAACGTTTGATGTATAAAAACCTACAATACGGTAATAATACAAATCCGGCTCATAATGTAAAAACTTTAGAAGTTGCCTTGTCAAGAATGTCAGCTATTGGAGCCGTTTCTTTATTGGTTCCAGGACCAAAAATGATATACCATTTTGGAGAATTAGGATGGGATACTTCTATATTTAGTTGTAAGAACGGAACGGTAAATACGCCTAATGACGCTACGTCTGGAGATTGTAAGTTAGATACAAAACCACAACCACAATGGGAAAATAATTGGGTAGCTAACAACAGTAGAAGTAAAATTTATACAGATTGGACAAAGATGATTAGCTTGAAAACAACGGAGCCCGTTTTTATAGGGACGGCAACAGTAAATAATAGTTCGTCCTTATCGCAAACGATTAAAATAACAAATACTGCTCTGGCAAATACACAACTTAAGGATGTTTTAGTACTTGGCAATTTTGATGTAACTGCTAAGGCTATCGCTACTGGTTTTCCATATACTGGTACGTGGTATAATCTGATGGACAATACCACTATTAATGTAACGGATACTTCGGCACCCATTACTATTGAGGCAGGAGGGTTTAGAGTTTATGGAAACAAAGTGGCTTCATTAGCAATAGCTAAATATGAAGGCACATCTAGTATTTATTTGTATCCTAATCCAGCTTCTAATTACTTTACTTTAAATACAAATACCACTAAAGTTCAGGTTTTTTCAATGGCAGGACAATTAGTAAAAAGTTTTGATGCAAGTCATTCTAAAGATGCTCTATTTGCTATTAGCGATTTGAGTAAAGGACTGTACATCGTGAAAGCATTAAATGAAAACAATGAAGTTCAAGTGATGAAATTTATAAAAGAATAATGTTTGGTTTTATTTCTGAAAAAGCTGTCCCTCAAAAGGCAGCTTTTTTTTTATACAAAAAAACTGCCCCATAAATGAAGCAGTTTCTCAATTGATTAAACTCAATAATAAATTAAATTTTCCCGTTCGTTATTTCTCCCACAATTTCCGGATTCAATAAAGTAGAGGTGTCTCCAAAATTAGAATAATCACCTTCCGCTATTTTACGCAAGATTCTACGCATAATTTTACCTGAACGTGTTTTAGGTAAACCAGATACAAATTGAATCTTGTCTAACTTGGCGATAGGCCCAATTTGGTTAGAAACTTGTTGATTAATTTCCTTGATTAAATTTTCTCTGTCACGATATTCCCCTGTTTCTTTTAAAATGACAAAGCCATATAATGCATTCCCTTTGATGTCATGAGGGAAACCTACAATCGCTGATTCCGCAACTGCTGGATGCTCGTTAATGGCATCTTCGATAGGAGCGGTTCCCAGGTTGTGGCCCGATACGATAACAACGTCATCGACACGCCCCGTAATTCTGTAATACCCCACTTCATCACGTAAAGCGCCGTCACCAGTGAAATACTTTCCTGGAAAGGCAGTAAAATAGGTTTCTTTATAGCGCTGATGATTACCCCAAATGGTTCTGGCAATTCCTGGCCAAGGATATTTAATACATAAGCTGCCCACTACTTGATTGCCTTCTATTTCATTTCTTTTTTCATCCATTAATACGGGTTGGATTCCTGGTAATGGTAGCGTAGCATAGGTTGGTTTTGTAGGAGTCACAAAAGGAATTGGTGAAATCATAATGCCTCCTGTCTCTGTTTGCCACCAAGTGTCGACTACGGGACATCGTTTATCGCCCACATGGTCATTGTACCAATGCCAAGCTTCTTCATTTATAGGCTCTCCTACAGAACCGATAACTTTTAAAGTATCTAATTGATATTTTTGTACATAATCTAAACTCTCTTTTGCCAAAGCACGAATTGCAGTTGGCGCCGTATAGAATTGTGTTACTTTGTGTTTAACAATAACTTCCCAAAAACGGCTGTAGTCAGGATAAGAAGGAACTCCTTCAAAAATTACCGTTGTCGCTCCGTTCAATAAAGGACCGTAGAGAATGTAGGAATGTCCAGTAATCCAGCCAATATCTGCGGTACACCAGAAAACATCGTTGTCTTCATAATTGAATACATTTTTAAAAGTATAGGCTGTGTATACCATATATCCTGCTGTAGTATGTACCATTCCCTTTGGTTTTCCGGTTGAGCCGGAAGTGTAGAGTATAAACAAAGGATCTTCGGCATCCATGATTTCTGCCGTATTATTGTCTGAGGCGGCATCTAAAAGCGGTTGCAACCATTGGTCACGTCCTTCCTTCATGTTTATGCTGCCGTTGGTTCTTTTTACCACTAATACGTTAGCAACGCAAGGAGTGTTTTCTAATGCCTCGTCAATTATTCCTTTCAAGTCAATCGTTTTGTTTCCGCGATAGCCACCATCTGAAGTGATGACCATTTTACAATCACTATCATTTATCCTAGTGGCCACCGCTGATGCTGAAAATCCGGCGAAAACAACAGAGTGGATAGCTCCAATCCTGGCACAGGCCAAAGTGGCAATCGCCAGTTCAGGAATCATTGGTAAATAGATACAAACGCGATCTCCTTTTTCTACTCCTTGGTTCCGTAATACGTTTGCCATTTTACAAACGCGTTGGTGCAATTCAGTATAGGAAATATGCAATGCTTCTTCGCTTGGATCGTTCGGTTCAAAAATGATGGCAGTTTTATCTCCTTTTTTAGCAAGGTGCCTGTCAATACAGTTTTTGGTGATGTTTACTTTAGCATCTACAAACCATTTTATATCGGCTTCCGCCATATTAAAATCAACCACTTTATCCCATTCTTGATACCAAGTGAAATTTTCGGAAGCAATTTTGTCCCAAAATTTACGTGGTTCACGAACTGATTTTTTATATTCTTTAAAGTATTCTTCTAGATTATTAATTTTATAACGGCTCATAGTTTGTTGGGTGTATTTAGTTGTTTAGCGTATTTTTTTTGTTAAAAGCACCGATTTCATATTTTATTAAAACGGCTTCGATTTCTTCAATAATGGTTTCATCATCTATTGTCGATGGGATTTGAAACTGTTCCCCATCTGCGATACTTCGCATGAGCTTTCGTAAAATTTTACCGGAACGGGTTTTTGGTAACCGATTTACGATAACTACATTTCTTAAGGAAGCGACAGCACCTATTTGCTGTCGTACAACCTGGGTAATTTCATGTTCTAATTGAAAATGTTCTATTTCGTCGTTTAGTTTAGTAACTACTAGAGCAAGAGGTATTTGTCCTCTCAGGGCATCGTTTATTCCAATAACAGCACATTCTGCTACTGACGGATGTGAAGCAACTATTTCTTCCATTTCAGCCGTTGAAAGCCGATGTCCTGCAACATTGATAACATCATCGACTCTTCCGGTGATATAAATATAATCCTCCTCGTCTTTATACCCTCCGTCACCTGAAAAGTAATAGCCGGGATATTGTTCTAAGTAGCCCGCCTTAAACCGGGGATTATCTTTCCATAAATCGAGCAGTGTTCCTGGAGGCAGTGGGAGTTTTATCACCACATACCCTTGTTGATTTGCTTGTACTTCATTCCCTTCTTCATCAAATATTTTAATGTCATAACCACAAACGGCCTTACCCACAGAACCGGGTTTTATGGGTAAAGCTTCCACTCCTAACATGTTCGCTATCATCGGCCATCCTGATTCAGTTTGCCACCAGTGGTCAATTGCCGGAATGGGAATATGTTGGTTATACCACGCTAAAGTAGCAAGATCACACCGTTCTCCGGCTAAAAACTGCGTTTTCAAAGAACTCAGATCATATTTTTTTATGAAATCTCCATTTGGATCTTCTTTTCTAATGGCGCGAATAGCGGTTGGCGCCGTAAACATTGCGTTTACTTTGTGTTCGTCAATAATTCTCCAAAAGGTACTGGCGTCGGGAGTTTTTATAGGTTTCCCTTCAAAAATGACAGTACTGTTTCTATTGATCAAAGGACCATAAACGATAAAGCTGTGGCCTACTACCCAGCCCATATCCGATGCTGCCCAAAAAACATCCCCTTCTTGTATGTTGTATATTTTTTGCATCGAAAATTTTAGGGCAACACCGCTGCCACCAGTGTCACGAACCACTCCTTTTGGTTTTCCGGTTGTTCCTGAAGTATATAAAATATATAGGGGATGAGTAGCGCTAAGAGGTACGCAAGGGGTTTCTTCAGAGCCGTAGACTATAGCATTATAATCTACATCGTATTTTTTAAATGGAATTCTGGCTCCTAATTTTCTGTTAAATACAATGACTTTTTTGGGTCTGTGGGTGGCCAGGGCAATAGCCTCATCTACTAACGGTTTGTAAGTGATTAATTTGTCCACTTCTATGCCGGAGGAGGCAGTTATAATCAGGCGAGGTTTACAGTCGTCTATTCTGATTGCTAATTCATGTGGCGCAAAACCTCCAAACACTACCGAATGGGTGACGCCAATTCTAGCACAAGCTAGCATTGTAAAGGCTGCTTGTGGAATCATTGGCATGTAAATTATTGCGATGTCCCCTTTTTTTAATCCTAAGGATTGCATCCCTCCAGCGAGTTTTGCCACTTCAGTTTTTGCCTCTAAAAAAGTGTATTTTGTGATGGTTTGTGTCACTGGTGAATCATAGATAAATGCCACTTGATCACCGTAGCCGTCCTCAATGTGTTTGTCTAATGCGAGATAGCATAAATTTAATTCACCGTCCTTGTACCATAAAGGATAGCCGTTCTCATCTTCTGATAAGGTAATTTCAGGTTTGTTGTACCATTGGATTGCATTTGCTTGTTCTTTCCAGAATTCTACCGGATTAGTGATACTTTTTGAGTAATATTCGTTGTAATTCATGATATGGCTATTCTAAATTATTGAATTAATTGCTGCACTTGTTCTACTAATTTTTTTAATGAAAAGGGCTTTGTCACATAGAGATTTGCTCCTAACGAAAGTCCTTTTTCAATGTCCTTCTCCTTATTCTTTGCCGATAAGAAAATAACTTTGCAATGTTGTAATCGCTCGTCACTTTTTATTTTTTCCAATGTGGCAAATCCGTCAACCATGGGCATCATTACATCAAGGATGATAACGTCTGGAAGTTGTTTTTCTAGAATGTCTAATGCTTCTTGTCCGTCACGTGCGATAAAAACCTCGAAATTATTTTTCTTGAATGTATACTCGAGTGACATAACAATATTGGGTTCATCATCTACAATTAAAATTTTCTTCATGGCTATTATTTCTCAGTTGTATTGTAATTGGGTAATGTGAAAATAAATGTCGCACCATTTCCGAGTGTACTTTCGACCCAAATATTCCCTTTATGATGTTCTATGATTTGTTTGCAAATGGCAAGCCCTAAGCCGCTTCCCACAGGTTTTTTTACATTTTGATTTCGAGATTGATAAAACTTATCAAATATGGGTTCAAACTCTTCTCCTTTTATTCCTTTACCGTTGTTGTGAATGCGGACTGCTATATCTTTGTCATTCTCAGATATCGTAATCGAGATTTCCCCATCGGTTTCAGAGCAAAACTTTATGGCATTTGATAATAAGTTGTGAACTACCTGAACGATCCTTTCTTCGTCATAAAATGCCTTTATTTCATGGGGAGTCTCATCGAATACTACCCTAATTTTTTGATTCTTTATTAATTGGCTAACGGAATCAATCGTGTTTTCTATGGTCTTCGATATGTCGTTTTTTGATAGGTAAATCTTATGTTTACCTGTTTCAAATTTTTCTAAATCCAGAATTTTATTAATCAGTCGATTCAGTCGATCTGATTCGGATATAATACTTTTTAGAAATTGTTTTCTTACCTCATTTGGGATTTCGTCATCGTCGTCATGAAGTATTTCGGTTGCCGCACGTATCGCCGTAATAGGTGTTCGGAGTTCATGCGTAACGGTGTCTAGAAATTCATCTTTTTGGAGGTCTTTTTTAATAAGCTCCTGATTGGCATGTTTTAACTGTTCTGATATCTTCTTTAACTCTTTTGAAGTATCGGTCAGCTTTTTGTTGATAATAATATTTTCTTGCGACTCTTCTAGGATTTGCAATACTTCGGGAAGGCTAATTTTGTCTTCTTGAATTACACTTGAAATTAAAATTTTGGCGGAAGCCGTACCAATATGACCCGTCAATAAATTCTCGGCAAACTTTATAAATCGGGCATCGGCAGTGTTGATGTTTTTGTCGATATTGTATTTTAGATTAAAAATTTTTAAAGCCCGTTTTGTCCTATCCTCGCCAAGGAAGCGTTGTAACACTTTTTGAATATCAGCGATGTAGGCGGTTCCTTTCCATACAAAAGCATTCTCATGATTGGTAATGTATTTATCAATATCCACAAACATTTCAGCATAGTTGCGCTCTCTATAATTCCCTTTGAAACTCACTGAAACTGCGAGATAACTCATCGTGTTAAACAGTATACTCCAGAAAAAGGCATGCTGGATAGGCTCTAAATAATCTAGTCCAAAAAGCTGGAAAGGTTTTAACAGCTCAAGTGCCCAGGGTCCTTCTTGAAGGAATGTGCTGGAAGTGGATGTGATTCCTATAGCATAAGGGAGTAACAGGGTATAAAAACAGATAAAAAAACCAAGAATAATTCCCGTCACAGCACCTTTTTTAGAGCCTCTTTTCCAGAATAAAGCACCAAAAAAAGAAGGGGCTAATTGCGCAATAACGACAAAGGAGACCAATCCTATGGAAACTAAAGAGTAATCTAAAGCGAAAAAACGGTAGATGAAGTAGGCTGTAATTATTAATGAAAAAATAGCGATTTTTCTACTATTTAAAATGCGTTTATTGTTTTTTTCTTGAGATGTGTTTTCTAATGAACCTACAAATCCATAGGGAATCAATAAGTTGTTACTGAGCATGGTGGATAAGGAAATGGTCGAAATAATAATCATGGAAATTGCCGCCGAAAACCCACCAAGAAAGACGATCACGGTCAAAGTGTTATTGTTGAAAAATTGTGGAATTAATAAAGAATAGGTATCGGCATTTAATCCTTGTCCGTCAAAAAGGATATTGCCTCCCCAAGCAATTGGGAAAACGAAAATATTAAAAAGTAGTAAATACAAGGGGAAAAGCCATAGTGCTGTTCTAATGTGTTTTTCGTTATTATTTTCAACAATAGCAGTGTGAAATTGTCTAGGTAAAATAAAAATAGCAAACATGGATAAAACGCAAAGAAAAAACCAATTCATTCCCTCCGTTAGTCCCCCAATAGTATTTTTTTTATCAAAGTTATCAAGTAGTGCTGCTTTCGCATAGATATCGTCAAAACCATCAAACACGAAGTAGGTTACATAAATACCAATGATTAAAAAGAAGACTAATTTTAGAATAGACTCCATCGCGACTGCAGTGACAATGCCGCGCCTTTTTTCAGAAGCATCTACATATTTTGTCCCGTAATAGGAGGCAAACAAAGCGAGTGCGATACATACATAAGTGGTGGTGTCACTAAAAATATTGGAACTCGATTGTGTATTGGTGACAATATTAAAGGTGTCTGAAATGGATTTAAGTTGTAAGGCAATATAGGGTAAAACTCCAAAAATACAGATTAAAGTTACCAGTGCTCCTAGAAATCGGCTATTGCCATAGCGCAAAGAAATAAAATCAGCAATACTGGATATTTTATTAACTCTTGAAATTCGGACAATTCTCTTAAGGATAATCATCCACGTAGGTATGATGATGATCGGGCCCACATAGATTGGTAGGTAACCTAAACCGGATTGTGCAGCAACACCAATGCTCCCGTAATAAGTCCAAGCGGTGCAATATACTGCTAAGGAAAAAGAATAGATATACGGATTAGTTGTCCATTTAGAATTATTTCTTTTTTCTGCCCAATGTGCTATGTAAAAAGGAATCGATACATACAGAGCCAAAATCAATAAAAGACCGATACTACTCATAATATTTTTTTATGATTAGGAAAGAGATCGCTATGGAGAACAACCATGCCGAAAAGATATAGACGTAGATAATTGGAAAGCCAAAAAAAGATTTTGAATTGTCAAATAGCAGCAATAGCGGTATATTCAGCGCTAATAATAAAAGCATTGAGAGGATAACCAACTTTTGTTCGTGTCTTTTTTTCATGGTGTTAAATAATACAATCTCTACAAAAAAATGTAGAGATTGTATAGTTTAAAAATAATTTTTATAACTTATTTAATAATTTTTAATGTGTTGCTTCGCCAGCGCCAGAAGGAATTCTAATGTGCTCTACAATATCTTGAACATCTTGTGGAGGCGCTGGTGTAAAACTTTTAACTGTAAATGCTACAGCAAAGTTTACAAGCATTGCAATGGTTCCAAAACCTTCAGGAGAAATTCCAAACCACCAGCTATCTTTTAAACTAGCAACAGCTTCTTGTCCACCATCAAAAAGACCAAATTTGAATTTCAACATGTAGAAAAGCATTAATAAAAGTCCGATAACCATCCCTGATATAGCTCCTTCTTTATTCATTTTCTTATCAAAAATACCAAGGATGATTGCAGGAAAAAGAGATGCGGCGGCTAATCCAAAGGCGAGGGCTACCACGGCGGCGACAAAGCCGGGAGGATTGATACCAAAATAACCTGCAATAACCACTGCAACAGCTGCAGCTCCACGAGCAGCCCAAAGTTCCCCTTTTTCTGAAATATCTGGGTTGATCATTTTTTTGATAATATCATGAGACACGGAAGCTGAAATAACCAATAGTAAACCGGCAGCAGTAGATAAGGCAGCGGCTAATGCTCCAGCTGCAACTAATGCAATCACCCAGTTAGGCAAGTTGGCAATTTCAGGATTAGCGAGTACCATGATGTCTTTATCAATCGTCAGCTCACTTCCTTTATTTCCTTTTGCATCTTCAGCTGCTAAAAACGCTGCATCTGTAGACTTGTCATTGTAATATTGAATTTTACCATCTCCGTTTTTGTCTTCAAATGCCAATAAACCGGTCTTCTCCCATTTGGTGAACCAAGCTGGCATTGAAGTATAGTCTTTTCCGTTAACTGTCTCAATTAAGTTTGTTTTTGCAAAAACAGAAATTGCCGGTGCCGTCGTATATAATATGGCAATTAAAATCAATGCGTATCCAGCAGATTTTCTGGCATCCTTCACTCTTTTTACGGTGAAGAAACGAACAATAACGTGAGGTAATCCTGCGGTACCAACCATTAAAGCTAGTGTGATTGCAAAGACATCAACCATTGATTTTGTACCATCAGTATATACTGCAAAACCAAGATCTGTAGAAAGACCATTCAACTTATCAAGTAAATACGTATCAGTTCCTAAAACAGTTCCTCCCATTCCGATTTGAGGTACTGGGTTTCCTGTCATTTGTATAGAAATAAAGATCGCAGGAACCATGAAGGCAAATATTAAAACACAATATTGTGCTACTTGGGTATAAGTGATCCCTTTCATACCGCCTAGAGTAGCGTAAAACAAAACAATTACCATACCTATGATAACACCCGTATTAATATCAACTTCTAAAAACTTAGAGAATACGAGACCTACGCCTCGCATCTGTCCCGCTACGTAGGTAAAAGAAACGACTAGCGCACAAATAACAGCAACGGTTCTGGCACTATTAGAATAGTAACGTTCTCCAATGAAATCCGGCACTGTAAATTTTCCAAATTTTCGCAGGTAAGGCGCTAGCAAAAGAGCTAGTAATACATATCCACCGGTCCATCCCATTAGGTAAACGGCACCGTCATATCCATCAAATGAGATAATTCCGGCCATAGAGATAAAAGAAGCAGCACTCATCCAGTCAGCGGCAGTAGCCATACCATTTGCTAATGGAGAAATTTCTCCACCAGCAACATAAAATTCTTTAGTAGAGGTCGCACGCGACCAGATTGCAATTCCAATATAGAGGGCAAATGTAACCCCAACAAGTATATAGGTCCAAGTTTGTAAATCCATGATGTTTATTTTTTTTAATCGTTTTTAAATTATTCGTCGTAGCCGTATTTCTTGTCTAGTTTGTTCATTAAATGAACATAAACAAATATCAGGATGACAAATACATAAATTGAACCTTGCTGTGCAAACCAGAAACCAAGTGGGAAGCCACCTAATTTAAAGGAATCTAATGCTTGTTTGAAAAGGATTCCTGCCCCGTAGGAAACAGCGAACCAAATACTTAATAATATCAGAAGGTATCTTAGGTTTTCCTTCCAATACGCAGTTGCGTTGTCTTGTTTATCGCTCATGATAGATAGGATTAAAAAGGTTAGTGAATTATAGGTAAATCATTGCTTGAAGCGTGACTGTATTTACTGCTTTATTTGTTCCGTATTTTAAAGTTTGGTATTCTAAAGTTAGTTTAGAATTATGACCGCTAAAAAAGGCATTAGCGCCAATACCCAATTGCGAAGCATTATCGTTGATTGCATCTATTTGTCTTTCATCATAAGACACATATGGTTGAAAACGAGTTTTTGATTTTCCAGGGAGAACGTAACCGAGGTGCCCATGAACCATTGATCCCGTTTCATAAGTGGTACCTAATCTGTAGTTTTTTCCGTAATCTGTGTTTTGATACAAGGCATAAGCGGTAAGAGCCGCTCCTTGAGTTCCTACTGGTACATCATAAAAAGCATCCAGTCCAAAAATAGTAACATTTTCGCCACTTAAATTTCCAGCAGCATCAGCAATTACAGAACCGTTAGGATGTGAAAAGAAACCAGCTCCAATATTAAACACCTTTTTTGTTCCTAAATAAGTCCCTACTTTATAAGGTAAAAAGTTACTCTCAGACTCTAAAAAGCCATATTCAAAATAACCGGCATAGGTTCTTCCCGCCTCTTTTGAACCTAATAATCTTTTACCAGTATAAGTTGCTGTACCGTTGTTTGCAGGCACTGTAGTTGCTTGTAGATTAGTAGTTCCTGCACCGTTTACGGCAACGCGATATTGAAATTTTCCAACAGTTCCTTTAGCGTAGACTCCAATGTGTCTCGCAAATTGATCGGATAATCCTAAAGTTGCCCATGATTGTCTCTGGTTGTCCAGTGTCATCAGGTTTAAAGTACTTTGGTTATTCAAACGAGAAATTCCATTCCAATAATGTAATCCACCTCCAATTGCATTGTTTTTTCCAAGGCTGTATTGAGCCCAAGCATCGTGCATGAATACTTGTGAACCAGCTCCTAATCCAGTGGGACTCATTGTATCTGAGTTTAGACTGTTAAGTCCCCAATGCGTTAGAATTAAAAAGTCCTTATTAATTTGTGCATATACCAGCACACGGGCTCTCCTCACGCTGAAATCCAGATCAGCTTGTTCATTGCCGTTGGCGTCTAGCGGGCGATCTGAGTTGTATTGCCCCCAGATTTGCGCCCAAGATATTACTCTAAGGTACTTCGAGCCATCCTCGTTTAGGTTAAATTTCATTCCGGCCCCATAATCAGGGGAGCCTTGTGAAAAGCCTTTTAAAGATAAAAGCAGGACTGCTGTAATCAAATAAAATTTTTTCATAATTAATTAGTAGTTTGGTTAAGTGAAATGGTTAGTTTCTAGAGTGCCAAAGTCTAATTTTTTGTTAAGAAAAAAAAGTAAGATATATTTATGTGTAAAGTACTATAGTTAATCTTTGAAACGCTCCCACTTTATAAGCATAAACTTGTCTCCTAGCTCAGTTATTATCATGCCGGCGCCAGACAGTAAATCCTTGTTTTTAATATAAGCTACGAGTTCTAAGTGGTTCAATATTCTATAGGTGGGGTGGTAGTTACCTTGAGATGGTTTACGTATATTAAAAGACTTTACCCAGTTGCTAACAGTCACATGTGATACCCCAAGAATACGCTCAATCTCTCTATAGCTCAATCCTTCAAGATAGAGTTGTAACGCCTTGGTAACGTAGTATTGATCTATCTTTTTTCCGATTTTATTAACAGTAAAAAAATAATTGCATTTTTTACATAAATACCTTTGTTTACTATTGATTACACCACTTTTTATGATTTGATTTTCTTGGCATTTAGGGCAGGCTAAAATCTCCATGTATATAAATTTTGCATAAATATAATAAATTAGTAATTATTTTAAGAGAATAATGTAAATAAAAAGCAGTTAATTTACTGAAGCCGTATTTATAGTAGTGTTTTGTTAAAATTTCAGCAATTATAAGCGCTATTTCTTTTGGGTTTTCCAGAGTATAATTAGTCTATGATCAAAATCTGTTCTATTTTGTGTAATTTCAGTTAATGATAAACAGTTTATGAAAAATTCAATAGCAGAGCGAATAGCTGATTTTTTAAAAAAAAATCCTCCTTTTTTAAGTTCTTAGCTTGCCGGATTTGATTGCCATTTCTAAAGAATCTCAGGTAGTTTACTTGGAGAAAAATCAAGTGCTTTTTAATGTTAATGATCAGCCGCATTCTTTTTTTTATGTTGTTAAGGATGGAGCGGTGGGGCTGTCGATTTCTTATGATGAAAAACAAATTCTCATCGACAAATGTGATGAAGGTGATATTCTGGGACTGCGCCCTTTTTTTGCCAAGGATAATTATCTAATGGACGCCATGGCTCATGAAGAAAGTTTGGTTTATGCTATTCCTATCGCCGTTTTTAAACCCTATGTTTTTCGGAATCCAGAGGTTTCAGCATTTTTATTGGAAAGCTTTGCTTCTAATACGCGAAATCCTTATGACAAAGAAAATAGGGGGAAATTGATTTCAGAAAATGTGATTTATAAGGAACAGGATACTACAATGCAGTATTTCAAACCCATTTCATTTACTGAAAACCCGATCACGGCTAGCGGAAAAGTAACCGTAAAAAGCATAGCTGAGATTATGGTGAAGTATAAAATAGGCAGCGTTGTTATTGAAGAGAAGCAATTGCCAATTGGTATTATTACCGACAAAGATTTGCGTTCTAAAATTGCTACGGGAATATTTGCTATCAACGATACCGCGGACCAAATTATGTCAACACCGTTAATTACTGTCCCTGCAAACCGATCCGTTGCTGAAATCCAGTTGCTGATGATGCAGCATAATATTGGTCATTTGTGTGTGACTTCAGACGGTACTCCGCAATCAGTAATTATAGGGATTATTTCTGAACATGATGTTTTTACCGCTCAGGCTAACAATCCGGGAGTACTTGTAAAACAAACGAAAAGGGCACGAACTGCAGTTGAACTGAAAGCGATCAGAGAAAATCTAACTAAATTGATTGTGAATGCATTGTATGAAAATATACCTATCGCGCATATATGCCAGATTGCGGGGGAGATCAATACGTCCATTACAAGAAGAGCGATTGAGTTGTCTATTTTAAAAATGAAAAAGCAACCTCCTGTTCGATTTGCGTGGTTAAATATAGGGAGTCAGGGAAGAAAAGAACAGTTGCTATTGACGGATCAAGATAATGCTTTGGTTTTTGAAGATGTAGCTGCTGAAAGATATGTTGAGGTTAAAAAATATTTTATTCGATTAGCGGAAAATGTGATACACATATTAAGCACAGTCGGGTATGAATTATGTCCTGCTGAAATGATGGCCAGTAATCCCTTATGGTGCAAATCAGTAACAGAATGGAAGGAGCAGTATGTGACTTGGATTCACAGCCCGGGAGAGAAAGGGATTCTAATGTGCTCCATTTTTTTTGATTATGACTTTGTTTATGGAGATAAAACGTTGGTTGACGCAATTACGGAGGCTATTTTTAAAAATATAGATAATAATCAAATCTTCTTTGCTTACTTAGGAGGAGATGCTATGAAAAGTCCACCTCCATTAGGTTTTTTTAGGCAGTTTTTATTAGAGAAAGATGGCGAATATAAAGATAGTTTTGATGTTAAAGGTCGTGGGTTAATGCCTTTAATTGATGCGGCCAGATTGCTGTGTTTGAATCAAAAAATCATTGGGCTAAACAATACGTTTTTAAGATTTAAAGAATTAGCAGCTTTAGAGCCGCAAAACGCTGCGATTTATGAGGCTTGTTCGGAGGCATTCTCTGTATTGCAAAAATTTCGAACCGAAGAAGGTTTCGCTAGTAACTCCACGGGACGATATCTAGACTTAAATAAATTGTCAAAATTGGATAAGGTAAAGCTTAAAAATGCTTTTCAGCCGATACACGAGGTGCAGGAAATTCTCAAAACTCGATTTCAACTCACTTATTTTACTTAAATGGGAATTTTTAATTGGTTTAAAAAAGATAAAAAAATCTATCCTGAATTTTGGCAAAGCTATTTGTCTTGTTTTGATGCTAAATTAAAAGAGACTAGAGAGGAACGGGTTGTGGCTTTTGACACGGAAACTACAGGATTGGATTTTCGAATGGATGTAATTCTGTCCATTGGTGCTGTCGGTATTGATGAAAACACAATTCGTGTGAAGGATTATTTAGAGTTGTTTTTACTACAAGATGTTTTTAAAAGAGAAACAGTTGCGATTCATGGGATTTTAAAGGAAGGTAAAGAAGAAAAAATAACGGAGGTAGAAGCAATAATACAATTTTTGGGCTTCATAAAGGATGCCGTACTTGTGGGTCATCATGTGAGTTTTGATGTTAAAATGATAAATGAAGCATTAAAAAAGATGGGTTTGGGGAAACTCAAAAACAGAAGTATAGATACTGATATGATGTATCAAAAATTTAAAGGGTTGCAGCAAGATCAACACTCTGGGTTGGATGAATTATGCGGGATTTTTAAAATTCAAAAAAGTGATCGACATACGGCAATTGGTGACGCGTACATAACAGCGTTAATTTATTTGCGACTTAAAAATAAATGGAAGTAGTAGTGTTGTGTCGAAATGTATTTATATTTTAAGCACATCGGTTATTAATTATAGTATTGAAAATCAAACTATTATACTGTTGTTTAAGAAATTTATTTTAAATTTGAATAACCATATTTCGCTTTTTAGTTAATGATTGAAAGTGTTCGTATTCTGAGTTGGTTTATTTGATAACGATTTTAAAATGAGAGCTATGAAAAAATTAAATGTTATTTGGATAGTGATGATTGCTTGTGCAATAAACATATCGCCTATGGTGGGGCAATCACGTGCTAAGAAGAACAAAATTATTGCTGACAGCAAGACAGCAAAAATTGAATTCATTAAAGCGGATCCTCTCATGGGAGGACTTTTTGAGGAAGCATATGGCTATGTCTTATTTCCTAATGTGGGTAAGGCAGGATTTATTATAGGGGGAGCGGCTGGAAACGGAGCTGTCTATGAACGCAATAATTTAGTAGGTATGGCAAAGCTGTCGCAACTGAGCATCGGGTTCCAAGCAGGCGGACAAGCGTATCGGGAAGTGATCTTTTTTGAGTCGGAAACTGAGCTGGAGCGGTTTAAAAATAATCAATTTGAGTTTGCCGCTCAAATTTCAGCAGTAGCGGTTACTGCTGGAGCCTCTGCTAATATAAAGTATGCTGAAGGTGTGATGGTGTATACGATGCAGAAAGGTGGGCTCATGTATGAAGCATCGGTGGGTGGACAGCGTTTTGAGTTTAATAAATTGTAAGGTACTGTTGCTTTTGATAGCTAAGCTTTTGTACTCTATTTGGTTGTGTTTCAGACAGGTTAGATTCCCTACGCAATATAGGGTTAGCAAACTGAGAAGTAAAAAAAGAGCATTAGCTCTTTTTTTTGCTCTAAAACAAAAACCGGAAGCCAGAAGCGTCTAAACTATTTGGTTTTTAAAGCGTTGTGTGCAGTCGTCGACACCGATGTTTCGTGACGGGAGAACCTGAGATAGATGGATTATGTGTTTTTTTCGAAATAAAAATTATTTAGTATTAAAGGGTCAGGAATTATTTTCTTAGTAAACGTTTTGCTTTTCATTTGTTTAATGAACGGTTTTAGGAAGGAGGCATTTTTTTCTCGTCGCATTCAAATTTTAAAACTAAGATATCATCAACAGCGATTTATGAATATGAATTTGTGTAGCTGCGTTTTCGTTGAATTTTTACTCGGACGTTTAAATCATGTGCCTCACTAACGTAAAATAGGTCAGATGTATTACCGTGAATGCTATGTAGATGATGAAAGAATAGATTTTTAAAACAAAAAACCCGAATATTTCTATTCGGGTTTTAAAGTGGTGCCTCCAGGGATCGAACCAGGGACACATGGATTTTCAGTCCATTGCTCTACCATCTGAGCTAAGGCACCGTGCTCATTGCGGGTGCAAATATAGGATGATTTTTAGTATATCCAAAACATTTTTTTAAAAAAATCAATTCGTACCTTCGCAAAATCAAAATTCAAATTATGATTTTAACAGTTGATGTGGGAAACACAAGAATTAAAGCTTCTGTTTTTGAGGGGGATATCCTCTTGCGGCATTTTGTTTTTGTGAAAGAAGAGCTCCAAAAAAACATTAAAAATATTTTAAAAATTTTTACAAATACTGCATATTTGGTTGTTGCATCGGTTGGAAATATCGAAAAAGAGTCTTTTTTGGAGTTTGAAAAAGAGGTGGTAGTTCATTTTGTTTCTCATAATGACTCCTTTCCTTTCGTTAATGGTTATGAAACGCCACAAACTTTGGGAATTGACAGGATGGTTCTAGCTGCTGGGGCAACTTTACGGTTTCCAGGGCAGAATCGATTAGTCATCGATGCAGGAACTTGTGTCACATTTGATTTTATAAATGAGAGAGACGAATATCTTGGAGGCGCGATTGCACCCGGATTACAATTGCGGTATAAATCATTACATGACTTTACTGCTAAGTTGCCATTGTTGTCCTTGGAGAGTCCCAAAGAGGTAGTTGGTAAATCGACCAAGGAATCAATTCATTCCGGAGTTGTAAATGGGTTAGCCTATGAGATTGATGGTTTCATTGATGAGTATCGGACTATTTATTCAAATTTTATAATAATTTTAACGGGTGGAGATACAGAATTTTTGGCTAAACGATTAAAAAATACCATATTTGCCAATTCAAATTTTCTTTTAGAAAGTCTGAATCAAACATTTCAATATAAAATCAAAAATGAATTAAAAAATTGTAGTAAGCGCTTGTTTGCTTTTGTCATTAGTTTCCTTTGCTCAAGAAGGGACTGCGTCACCTTATTCTTATTATGGAATAGGAGACATTAGATTTAAAGGAACAGTTGAAAATCGTTCTATGGCAGGAGTAGCTGTAGAGCAAGATAGTATTCATATCAACTTACAAAATCCTGCAAGTTTTGCTAATCTAAAGATGACCACATTTGCTCTTGGAGGAACTTATAATACGACTACATTTAAATCAGGTACTGAAAGCGAAAATGCAAGAAGAACAACGTTAGATTACCTTGCGGTTGGGTTACCTTTTGGTAAAATAGGAGTGGGATTTGGATTAATTCCTTATTCTTCTGTAGGATATAAAATAGAATCAATTTCGGCAGATGTCAATACAAATAACAGACGCTACAATGGTTCAGGAGGATTGAATAAAGCCTTTCTTGGCCTTGGGTATAAAATAAATCCTAATTTTAGTATCGGGGCTGATGCGCAGTATAATTTTGGGAAAATTGAAACGAATAGTTTAGAGTTCATCACAGATATTCCTGTTGGTACTCGCGAGAGTAATACGGCTAATTTGTCAGGAGTCAACTTTGATATTGGAGCGATGTACAAGGCGAAGCTAAACAGTAAACTAAATGTCTATAGCAGCGTTAATTATGCATTTGATAATACTTTGACATCTCAAAACACAAGGAATATAGCGACTGTCGCTTATAATTTAGGATTTGATTTAGCGGTTGTAGATGTTCTGGGAGAGCAAAGGAATAGTGTTAATTTGAAGTTTCCTGGTAAATTGACAGTAAGCGCAGGTATTGGGGAATCAAAAAAGTGGTTGATTGGTGGAAAAATAGCCTATCAAAAATCTTCAGGCCAAGCGAATACTTATAATGATTTCAGTAATGTAGGTTATGGTAAGTACGGAAATGTGAGTTTAGGAGGGTATTATATTCCAGAATACAATTCTTTTTCAAATTATTTGAAAAGAATCGTTTATCGAGGAGGTTTGAAATATGAAAAAACGGGTCTTGTTATTAATGGGGAATCTATAAATGATGTGGGACTAACATTAGGATTTGGATTGCCAATATCGGGGACTCTTTCAAATGTAAATATTGGATTAGAATTGGGGAAAAGAGGAACGACATCGTCCAACCTAGTTCAGGAAAACTACGCGAATATTAGTATAGGGTTTTCACTAAATGACAAGTGGTTCGTACAAAGGAAATTCCAATAATAAACTTTCACAATACATTTCAATTTGCCAATATGGACGTATGAATTTACTTAAAAGACATAAAATACTTAACCTAGTCACAGTTTTTGCTGTGACTCTGTTTTTTGGGTGTGAAAGTAATTTTAAAGAAGTTCAAAAAATCAATGTCACGGAATTTACACCAAGCGGCGATGCGGATAATGTGGACTTAAAATACACTGATTCGGGGTTTATAAAAGTGGTTTTACTTAGTCCTAAAATGTTAGACTTTTCTACAATTGATTTTCCTTTTACGGAATTTCCCAAGGGAATAGATGTCACTTTGTATGATAACAAAGGTAAGAAGACGCGCGTGACTTCAAATTATGCGATCTCTTATAAAGTTACTGGTATAATTGATTTGCAGGGAAAAGTAAAGATTGTTTCTGAAAAAGGTCAAATGCTCGAGACGGAGCAAATGTACTACGATCAAAAAAATGAGTGGTTTTTTACTGAAAAAAGGTTTAAATTTACAGATGAAAAAGGATCTTCAAATGGACAAGGAATAGATTTTAGTAAAGATTTTAAGATTATCAATTCACAAAGATTAACTGGCGAATTTGATTCGGCAGAATAAATATCAAATATTATATTATGGGTTACTTAAAATACACGCCTTACATTTACCTTATTTTTGCTTTATATTTCATTTATGAGGCAATTGTAAAATGGAATGATCCAGATGCTACACCTTGGTTGAGTGTAATGATAGCCGGACTGGCGATTTTTATGTTTTTCTTCAGGAGAAAGTATGCGAAGAAGATGCAAGACCGTAATAATCAATCCTAATCTATGGAAATTGGTGTTATTATATTATGTCTAATACTAAGTGCCTTTTTTTCTGGGATGGAAATTGCATTCATTTCTTCGAATAAAATTTATCTGGAAATAGAGAAGAAACAAGATAATTTTCTTTCGAAAATCCTCACTAAACTTACTGAAAAACCATCAAAATTCATTGCTGCTATGCTTATTGGGAACAATATTGCGTTAGTGGTTTATGGTTTCTTTATGGGTGATTTGTTGGTGAATAAGATTGATTCTCTAGGGTATCATTTTTCTGATTTATTGAATTTGCTCATTCAGACGGTACTTTCTACTCTCATTGTTCTGATAACAGCGGAATTTTTACCAAAAGTTTTTTTTCAAATTTATGCCAATGTGCTAGTTAAATTTTTCGCGCTTCCAGCATATGTTTTTTATGTGCTGGTTTATTTTATTTCCTCGTTCTTAATCTGGGTTTCTGATTTTGTACTGAAAAAATTCTTCAGAACCGATGGGGACCAGATACAGCTTTATTTTAGTAAAGTGGAGCTTGGGAACTACATTACGGAGCAAATGAGTAGCGTGGAAGATGATGATGAGGTGGATTCAGAAATACAAATGTTCCAGAATGCCTTAGAGTTTTCAGGGGTTAAGGCCAGAGATATAATGAGTCCCAGGACGGAACTGATAGCCATTGATTTATTTGACTCTATAGCCGAACTTAAAGAATTGTTCATAGAAACGGGGTACTCTAAGGTAGTGGTGTATCAAAATTCATTAGATGATATTATAGGTTACGTACATTCCTTTGATTTGTTTAAGAAACCAAAAAGCATTAAAGCGGTAGTTATTCCTGTGGAATTTGTTCCAGAAACAATTTATATCAAAGACGTTATGAATTTGCTTACTAAAAAGCGAAAAAGTGTAGCTGTGGTGCTGGATGAATATGGCGGGACGTCTGGTATCATTACTATTGAAGATATTGTGGAAGAGCTTTTTGGAGAGATTGAAGACGAACACGATTCAGATGAGGAACTTATTGAAAAGGAACTGGGGGATGATACGTATCTTTTTTCGGCTCGATTTGATGTGGAATATCTGAATCAAGCCTACAAGCTCAATATACCTGAAAGCGATTCTTATGGGACCTTGGGCGGTTTTATAGTTGATTTTACGAACGATATACCGTTAAAAGGGGAGGTGATTACCATTGGTATGTATCATTTTGTAATAGAAGAGGCAACAAATAAGAAAATTGAATTAGTTAAATTAACCGTAAAAGAGTGATTTATTTCGTAAAAATATTTTTTTTGTTAAAATAAAACGGTACGATTATAATTATTAAGTAGATAATTGTATTTTCGCAAACTGAATGTAAAATTAACAACAATAAAAATGGCAGTTTTATCAAATATTAGACAACGTTCCGCTTTAATGATTGCGGTAATCGCATTTGCACTATTTGCATTTATCATCGGCGATTTATTCAACAGTGGTGGCTTTAGCAGTACATCAAAAGATGTGGGAAGCATCGATGGAAAAGATATTTCATTTGAAGATTTCAGAATCAAAGTAAGCAATGTTGAAAAAAGTCAGCAAGGAATCACTTCTACAGCTGCGGCAAACAGAGTTTGGGATCAAGAAGTTTCTGTAGCTTTGTTAACTTCTGAATTTGATAAATTAGGTTTAAGAGTAGGAGAGAAGCATTTATTGGCAGTGTTACAGGCAGATCCTAATATTGGCAAAAATCCAATGTTCTTGAATGCTGCGGGTATGTTTGATATTGCAAAATTCAAAGAATACTTTAAGGCAAATCCGGCGCAAGCACAATTCCTAAAAGACAGAGAAGTGGATGCGGAGCTTAATGCTAAATATCAAATATACAACACTTTGATAAAATCAGGTGTTTATACGACGCAGAGTGAAGGTAAGTTGAAATATGAAATGGAAGCCAATAAAGTAAATTTTGCTTATGTTGCCGGTTTATATTCCACTATTAAGGACAGTGATGTAAAAGTAACTGATGCTGAGATAATGGATTACATGAAGAAAAATGAAAAGAAATTTAAAGCAGATGAAACTCGCGAAGTGGAATATGTTTTAATTGCAGATGAAGCTTCAAAAGAAGACGAGGCTGGAGTCAAAGAAAGAATAAGTGGATTATTAGGGGGAAGCGTAGTTTACAATCAGGAAACTGGTAAAAATGATACTTTGGCAGGATTCAGAAGTGCTAAAAACACGATTGAATTTGTAAATAGAAATTCAGATGTTCCTTACGATTCAACTTATATCGCTAAGAAAGATTTGCCTGCTGTTGATGCGGATCAATTATTTAATCTTGCTCCGGGAGAAGTTTATGGACCATACGTTTTTGGAAGCTACTATGCTGTTTCAAAATCGATGGGTAAAAAATTAGGGGTGAATGCAAAAGCAAGTCATATCTTAATCAGTTATGAAGGAACACAAGTTCCAAATAAAAAAGAACAAAGAACTAAAGAAGAAGCGAAAGCAAAAGCGGAGATTTTATTAGCTCAGGTAAAAGCAAATCCTGATAGTTTCATGATGTTGGCTTTTTCTAATTCGGATGATTCATCTGCTCAACAAGGTGGAGATTTAGGTTATTTCAGCCAAAATCAAATGGTAAAACCATTTAACGATTTTGTTTTTAATAACAGTATTGGTGCAATTGGTTTAGTGGAAACTCCTTTTGGATTCCACATTATTAAAGTTGCTGATAAGCAAGATGGTATTCGTTTGGCAACTGTAGCGTTAAAGTTAGAAGCTTCAGAATCAACGTCAGACAAAGCGTTTACAAAAGCCACTAAATTTGAAATGGATGCAACCGAAAAAGATTTCAGTGCCGTCGCAAAAGAGATGGGTCTTACAGTTGTTCCTGAAGTTAGTGTTAAAGCGATGGATGAAAATTTTGGACCGTTAGGGACTCAAAGATCTATTGTAAGATGGGCTTTTGAAGATGATTCTGAGGTTGGTACAATAAAGAGATTTGAAGTAGCTAATGTAGGTCATGTTATTGCAAGAGTTAAAGTTATTGATGATTCTGGTTTAGTAGCTTTAACGCAAGCTAAACCCTATGTGGAGCCAATTCTTAAAAACAAGAAAAAAGCGGAATTAATCAAAGCTAAAATGGCAGGGGATTCTATGGAAGCAGTTGCTAAAGCAGTAGGTTCCACTGTCCTGCAAGCAACGGATGTGACTATGGAGAACCCAACGTTAACTGGTGTTGGATTAGAGCCAAAAGTTGTTGGAAATGCATTCGCTTTGGGAGCAAATAAAATGTCTGCACCAATAGAAGGGAATACTGGAGTATATGTTGTGAAAAACGGAAACACATTGAAAGCACCGGCTTTAAAAGATTTTTCTCCTTATGTAGCTAAAGTTAAAGCACAGTCTGCTGGAGATGTAAACAGAGTTTTGCCAGCGCTAAAAGATAAGGCAACAATTGAAGACAATAGAAAACAATTTAATTACTAGTTTATTTTAAGTAATTATTAATTTCATAAAAAACCCGATACATCGTATCGGGTTTTTTATTTTAAATTGGGTTGCTTTTGGACATCATAAGAGACCGTTGTTGATTGTTAATAAGTTATGCCAATCATAATATTTTATAGTCCAATTTAGTTTGTTAACAAGCAGTTGTACTATTTGAGACGCGTTCAGATAGACGAACGTAGTGTCGTGGTTTGTTAAGAGACAACGTAGACCATCTATAACATGAGTTATAAATGGTCTACGTTGTCTCTTAGAATAGTAACGATGACAGAGCGATTAACTTAATATCATTTCATCATAAGGGATAATAGTCTCGAAACCATTTTCTTTAAAATAGGCTGTAGGATCTGACTCAGAGAGAACCATCACAAAATCACCACCCCAGGCGCCTAAGCTTTTTACTTGACTTTTAAAATCAGAAAACAACAGCTCTTTAACCGTAGTTATTTCTAAAATAGTGCTCATTTTGTACTCGTGCTTTTCTATTGCTTGCGCAAAAGCGGGAAGGCTGTTAGCGTTTAGAACTTCAAGTGTTATTTTGTTGATTGCATCAATACTTTTATTTAAATTCTTGGTTTTGT
Source organism: Flavobacterium sp. ACAM 123 (assembly GCF_000264055.1). Taxonomy (GTDB): domain Bacteria; phylum Bacteroidota; class Bacteroidia; order Flavobacteriales; family Flavobacteriaceae; genus Flavobacterium. The sequence continues at coordinate 41,599 of NZ_AJXL01000004.1, forward strand.
TATTTTGGTATGTAGCAATGGCAGTTTTGCTACTTTGTTTTTTATTAAGATAAACAAAGTAAATATGCTGCGAGAAGGCCGGTTTGAACGTTACTTTCTGTACAATAGGTTTTCCTTTTTCAAGATGGTAAAGAACAGGGCAGTTGTTTTGGGCGCAGGCAATATCATAACCGCTGCCGCCAAAGCTATTATTAAGAAGTGTGAAAGCATCAATTTGCAGCCATTGTGCAATGTTGTTTATTAAGGTGGAAGAAGTTCCGAGTCCCCATTTTTTAGGAAAATTCAGATGGGTAGTAACGGTATATCCTGTTTCTTCTGATATAAAGTCAGAATTTAAAAGAAATGCTTCATGAAGAATGGACAGTAAAGTAGTCTTGATAGTTTCGGGTTCTACTACTACTGGACTCTTGATTTCTGAAAACATAATGCAGTCTTCAAACCAGATTTGGCCGTCAGCATCAAAGCTTTTCCAGTGGATGCTATGATTAGCGTTTTTTTCGACAATTAAGTCCTGTCCAAATTTAGTAGGTAATGCAAAGGCTGTCGCTCCGTCCAAAACCAGGTATTCTGCGGTAATCAAAAGTTTCCCGTTACTGTAAAATCTTTCTTTCATTTATGCTGAATTTATGGCAGTATTCCTTTTTGTAACCCCGATAGAAGCGGTATCCTTTACTTGATTGCTTTAATCAAGTAAAGATGGAGCGTATAGCGGGATTAGCTTTTAATTATTACTTTCTTAGATTGTTAATGTAGTCAGCAACGGCGCTGTGCGATACTGTATTGTGTTTGAAGTGTTTTCTAATTAGGATGCGCTCGTCCTCATTTGCTCCAAACTGGTTCAATATGTTGTTTAAATGCATTTTCATATGACCGTCTTGAATACCTGTTGTAGTTAAGGAACGCAAAGCAGCAAAGTTTTGTGCTAAACCAGCCACTGCAACAACCTCCATTAATTCTTTGGCAGAAGGATTTTTAAGCATTTCTAATGATAGCTTGACTAAGGGGTGTAACGTTGTAAGGCCGCCAACGGTTCCCAAGGCCAACGGTATTTCTAACCAGAATGTGAATATACCGTTTTCAATTGTAGCGTGAGACAAGCTAGAGTACTGACCTGATTTTGCTGCATAAGCATGGATTCCGGCTTCTACGGCACGAAAATCATTACCTGTTGCAAGCACTACCGCGTCGACTCCGTTCATAATTCCCTTATTGTGGGTTACGGCTCTAAAAGGTTCTACTTCGGCAATTTGAACTGCTTGTACAAAGCGCTCGGCAAAATCTTGTGGATCGAGGATGTGTTTTTCGGCTAATTCGTTCACTGGACAGGAAACTTCGGCACGTACGGTGCAATTCGGCACATAATTGGAAAGGATACTCATGATGACCGTTATTTCTTTTTCTGATTCTGAAAACAATGCGTAGTGCTGTGATTCTTCCTTTAATGTTTTGGCAAATTGCTCTAAACAGGAATTAATGAAATTAGCGCCCATGCTGTCTTTGGTTTCGAAAGTTGCATGAAGTTGGTAATAATTGGGAAGCAAGTCTGTTTTGTCCTGTAATACAATATCCAGAATTCCTCCGCCTCTTTTTTGCATGTTTTTTGTGATGCTTTCTGTGTCAGAAAAGAATTTCGCCTTGTTTTGAGCAAAAAATAATTGCAGTTTTGAAAGATCGCCTTTATAAAGAAAGTGTACTTGACCTATTTTCTCCGTGTTGATCACCGTTGCTTTAAAACCACCTCTGGTAGACCAATAGTTTGCAGATTTAGAGGCGGCGGCAACAACGGAGCTCTCTTCGATAGCCATTGGAATGGTACTGTATTTTCCGTTAATTAGAAAATTTGGCGCTACGCCAAGGGGAATATAGAAATTAGTGATGGTGTTTTCTATGAATTCATCATGCAGTTTCTGTATTTTTTCATCTGTATTCCAATAATTTTTCAGTAAAGCAATGGCTTCTGAAGGAGTGGAAAAGTATTCCTTGGCAATCCAGTTTATTTTTTCTTCTTTGGATAATTTTGAAAATCCTGCAACGGGCTTATTCATTCTCAATGTATTATAGTGTAATTAGCTGCAAAGATACATTTTTAGTGCTTTTATACCCATTAAATTATGGTCATTAACGCGATCTCTTAAATATTGTTTCGAATATTTAACATATTAAATGAACCGTAATTGTAATTTTTTCACTAAAATTGGTCTCATTTTTACATCTAAATTAATAGTATGAAGTATAAACAATTTTCGGTGTTATTTTTATTTTTGTGTTTTACGGTTTTAGGACAACAAAAAATATCAGTAGAGCAAATATATAATGGTGCCTTTCGTGCCCAAGGAATGGATGAATTACAGTCCATGAAAAATACAAATCAATACACAGTATTGAACGTAGATCGCGCTTCTAGAACAATGCAAATAGATTTGTATGATTTTGCTAGTCTTAATAAAATGGCCACTTTAATAGACACTAAAGATCATGAAGGCATGCCCATGATTGACAGTTATACTTTTGACGGGGAAGAAAAAATGATTTTAATCGCATGCAATTCAAATCAAATTTTTCGTCATTCTTTTACTGCTGACTACTATTTATATACTATTGCAACAAAAGCACTGACAAAGCTGTTCGATTTTCAGGTGCAGGAACCTACTTTTTCTCCTGATGGAAAAAACATCGCCTATGCTAAGGAAAACAATCTTTATGTTTATGATTTAGCTGCAAAGGCAACTACTCAAATTACTACGGACGGCAAGAAAAATGCGATCATTAATGGTATCACGGACTGGGTTTATGAAGAAGAATTTGCTTTTGTAAGAGCATTTGACTGGAGTAAAGACAGCAAAAAGTTAGCCTATATTCGTTTTGACGAAAGTCAGGTTCCGGAATTCTCCATGTCAATGTTTAACAAGGATTTGTACCCTACAGTAGAAACGTTTAAATACCCAAAAGCTGGAGAGAAGAATTCTCTGGTTTCTTTACATATATATGATGCAGCTTCTACCGCGACCAAAGAAATCAATTTGGGCAAGTATAATGATTTTTATATTGCCCGCATGGAATGGACAAATGATGCCAATGTTTTGTCAGCGCAGGTGTTAAACCGCCACCAAGACAACCTAGATTTGTTATTTATAGATGGGACTACTGGAGCAACAAAAGTAGTATTAAATGAAAAAGATAAAGCATATGTTGATGTTACGGATAATCTTACGTTCTTAAACGACAACAGTTTTATATGGACTAGTGAGAAAGACGGTTTTAATCATATTTATTTATATGACAAGAACGGAAGATTACGCAACCAAGTTACTAAAGGGAATTGGGAAGTAACTTCTTATTATGGTTTTGACGAAAAAACAAATACTGTTTTTTATCAATCTACCGAAAACGGATCAATCAACCGAGCCATTTATAGAATTGCGCTGAATGGAAAAAGTAAGTTAGCTTTATCCAACGAGATAGGAACAAATGACGCCACTTTTAGCCCTAATTACCAATATTATATCAATACGTTTTCAAGTAGTGCTCAAGCAACGACCTATTCGTTAAATGATGCTAAAACGGGAAAGCAAATAAAAGTTATTGAGAATAATGCTGCATTGGTAACAAAACTTAAAGACTACAATTTACCTGAGAAAGAGTTTTTTGTTCTAAAAACCGAAAAAGGACACGAACTGAATGCATGGATAATGGAACCAAAAGATTTTGACGCCTCAAAAAAATATCCTGTTTTTATGTATCAATACTCAGGACCCGGTTCTCAGCAAGTAGCCAATCAATGGAATTCATCAAATGACTACTGGTTTATGATGCTTACGCAACAAGGATATATAGTAGCTTGTGTCGATGGTAGAGGGACTGGTTTTAAAGGAGCTGACTTCAAGAAAGTGACTCAATTAGAATTAGGAAAGTACGAAGTGGAAGATCAAATAGATGCCGCAAAAGTGATTGGAAATTATTCGTTTGTAGATAAGTCCAGAATAGGTATATTTGGCTGGTCTTACGGTGGATTCATGGCTTCTAATAGCCTTTTCAAAGGGAATGATACTTTTAAAATGGCTATTGCCGTCGCGCCGGTAACAAACTGGAGGTTTTATGACAGTATTTATACAGAGCGATACATGCAGACTCCACAAGAAAATCCGAGTGGTTATGATGAAAACTCACCTATTAACCATGTAGACAAGTTGAAAGGTAAATTTCTTTTGATTCATGGTAGCGGAGATGATAATGTTCATTTACAAAATTCAATGCAAATGATAGAAGCATTGATTCAAGCGAATAAACAGTTTGATTCACAAATTTATCCAGACAAGAATCACGGAATTTACGGCGGGAACACGAGAATTCAATTATATACAAAAATGACTAATTTCATTAAAGAAAACTTATAATAGCATAAATGCGTAATAGGATTCCAACGTTAGAAGAAATTCAAAATTTTGAAGGCAAATACCCGAAGCAATTATGGTATTTGTTTTTAGTCGAAATGTGGGAGCGTTTTTGCTTCTATGGAATGCGTGGGGTGCTTGCCATTTTTATGGCAGATAAAATTTTGGGCTTGGCTTTATCAGATAGGGATGCGAATTTAAAATATGGGGCTATTCAAGCTTTTGTCTATGCCTTTACTTTTATTGGAGGGATCTTTGCCGACAAGATTTTAGGTTTTAAAAAATCACTGCTTTTTGGCGCCAGCGTCATGATTCTTGGGAACCTGATAATCGCATCTTCTCCGCTAGATTTTTTCTATTTGGGAATTACTCTTACAATTATTGGGACTGGTTTCTTTAAGCCAAATATTTCTTCAATGGTTGGGGACCTATATAAAGTAGGGGACAGTCGCAGAGATGCTGGTTTTGGATTGTTTTATTCGGGAATTAATATCGGAGCATTGTTAGGAGGAGCTGTTTGCGTGTATTTAGGAACAAGTCCTGACTATGGTTGGAGTTATGCCTTTTTATCAGCTGCAATTGTCATGGTTATTGGCTTAGTTACTTTTATAATAACGAAACATTCCTTGGGGCCGATAGGGGATTCGCCGCTATTGGATCAGGCTTCTTCCAAAAGAACTACTAAGGAAGTAGCTGTTTATGTAGGGGCTTTATTTAGCATTCCACTTATTCTTATAATGATTAAAAACACCGATTATACTGATTATTTCATGTATGCCATTGGTCCATTTGCTATTTTATATTTTTTATATGAAACTTTTAAAGAGCAAGAGGAAGCGTCACGAAAAAAATTAATTGCCGCCTTTATATTCATTCTTTTCTCTATTGTTTTTTGGGCATTTTACGAGCAAAGTGGTGGTTCTTTAGCGCTGTTTGCAAAAGACAACTTGCATAATGACTTGTTGTTTTTCGAAATCAATCCTAATATTGTTAACAATACATCTAATTCACTGTTTGTCATTATTTTTAGTCCTATCGTAGGGCTAATCTGGTTGGCTATGGCAAAGAAGAAAATAGAACCTAATACGGTCATAAAATTCGGTATTGGTTTCTTGTTTTTAGCAGCTGCTTTTTATGTGTTTTATTACACCAGATTTTTTGCTGATGCGGAAGGTTTAACCTCTTTAAATGTTTTTACCTTGGCGTATTTAGTAATTACCTTTGGGGAATTAAGCTTATCGCCAATCGGATTGTCCATCATGACAAAGTTATCGCCAAAAAGATTATCGGGGATGATGATGGGAATGTGGTTTTTAGCAAGTGCCTATGGGCAATACGCTGCAGGACTGCTTGGAGCGGGGATGTCATCGCCGGATGAAAATGCCTCTTTAGTCACAAAGCTACAGGGATATACAGAAGGATATTATCAATTAGCATTATATGCTTTAATTGCTGGTTTACTACTAATAGTAGTTTCTCCACTAATTAGAAAATTAATGCAGGAAGTCAAATAAAAACTAACATTAATCAAATTTAATTATATGTCGACAACTACTACAGACGCTCATTTAAACAAGAATCTTTTTGGTCATCCAATTGGGTTATTTATATTATTTCTTACAGAAATGTGGGAGCGTTTTTCGTATTATGGAATGAGAGCATTACTTGTTTTGTATATGACTTCTTCAACATTAGGGGATGATGCAAGAGGGGCAGGTTTAGGATGGACAAGTCAAGAGGCTTTGGCATTATACGGTTGGTATACCATGTTAGTCTATGTGATGTCAATTCCTGGAGGAATGATCGCCGATAAGCTGTTGGGACAAAAAAAGGCCGTTCTTTTAGGGGCGATAATCCTTTGTATTGGACATGGTGTTTTAGTATTAACAGATACTTGGGCTTTTTATACTGGGTTAGGATTAGTGATATTAGGGGTAGGTTTGTTGAAGCCTAATATTTCAACAATGGTAGGAGGGTTATATCCGCAAGGCGATATCCGACGAGATAAAGGATTTAGTATTTTCTACATTGGTATCAATACAGGATCTTTATTAGCCACATTGGTAATTGGGTTTGTTGTGGTAGAATGGGGCTGGCATGCAGGCTTTGGTTTAGCTGGTATTGCCATGCTTTTAGGACTTGTTGTGTATATCTGGGGACAAAAATATTTAACCCATGTTGGTAATTTAGAAGTGCAAGAAGTAAATAAAGTGGATGAGTCTTCTTATGGGCGTCTTTTTGGAGATCTTCTTAAGTCTAAAACTCAATTGTTATTTACCGTAGTGCTTTTTGCTTTATCCTTATTTGGATGGTATAATTTAGGTTGGGCTTTTGGTTTACTGTTCCTATTTCTGACGATAATAGTAGCTTTAATGATGATGATTTACAAAGAATTGTCGTCGCAACAAGATAAAGATCGTTTTGTGGTTTTGTTGTTGTCTTTTATTATGGTGATCATTTTCTGGGGTGCGTTTGAGCAAGCTGGAGGTTTGATGAATTTATATACGGATGCTAAAACAGACAGAATGTTATTTGGTTGGCAAGTGCCTACGGTTATGTTTCAGAGTTTAAATGCAGGATTTATAATCCTTTTTGCAACCGGTGTAGCTGGATTTTGGGCAAAGCGCAAGCTGAAAGGAAAAGAGGCTTCTTCTATTTTTAAAATGGCTATTGGTATTATAATCATGGGTTTCGGGTTTCTATTTATGGTTTTTGCTGCTATGGAGTTTGAGAAATCAGGATCTTCAAGTATGATATGGTTAGTTATGGCTTATTTGTTTCATACCATTGGTGAACTTTGTCTTTCGCCTGTAGCATTATCATTTATTACAAAATTATCTCCGGTAAAATATGCTTCTTTAATGATGGGAGTTTATTTTGCAGCGACAGGATTAGGGAACAAAGTGGCCGGTATAATTGGTGAATCTGCCAGTGATCTTGGTGAATATTCAGTGTTTTTAGGGATTTTAATATTTACGGTTATTATCGGAGGAATATTTATGGTGCTGCTAAAGCCCTTAAATCGTTTAACTCATGGTGCGGAAGACAACGAAAAATAATAGCTTAAAATAAATTTACCCTAATACTTAAATAAAATGAGTCAAAATACCACCGACGAGTTTTTTAAAAACCCTGTTCTTGGACATCCTGCAGGATTGTTCGTATTGTTTTTTACTGAAATGTGGGAACGCTTTTCTTACTACGGGATGCGTGCCTTACTCGTGTTGTTTTTAACATCGTCACTTGCAAAAGGAGGATGGGCTTGGAGTATTGAGGATGCGATGGCGCTATATGGTACTTATACTATGTCGGTTTACTTCACTCCCGTAATCGGAGGCTTCTTAGCAGATCGTTATTTGGGATATCGTTGGGCTGTAGTGCTAGGTGCTTTGGCTATGACTTTGGGTCACGCCGCGATGGCAGTAGAAACACCCTTGTTTTTATATATTGGAATCGGGTTTCTTATTATTGGGAATGGCTTATTTAAACCCAACATGACCTCTATTATTTCTAACGCCTATCATGACCATCCCGAGAAAAAAGACGGTGCGTATTCCATGTACTATATGGGCGTGAATGCGGGTGCGTTCTTAGGTATTATGCTTTGTGGATACATAGGGGAGAAAATTTCCTGGAGTTGGGGTTTTGGGTTGGCAGGGGTTTTTATGTTGTCCGGAATGTTACAGTTTTACTTTACTCAGGATATATTTGGAGATATTGGTTTGAAGCCAACTGCTGCATCGAAGCAGAAATCGAAAGAAAAAGCGTCGGCAGAGAATACCCCTGCAAATGTAGTTCGTGATCGAATTATTGCAGTATTGATTTTTTCAGTATTTACCGTGTTCTTTTGGGCTGCATTCGAACAAGCGGGTGGCTCGATGACCATCTTTGCGGAGAAATTTACCCAAAGAAAGCTATTTGGGAGCAATGCCTCGTTGTTTAAAATTGCCGATGCACTATTGACAGTTATCCCTTTGATCATTATTACTTATGTGTTGATTAAATTGTTTAAACAAACTTTCAAAAAGTACGCTACGGGTAATATTATTTTGTCTGTTAGTTTTGTAATAATATGGGGTATCGTAATATGGAAAGTAGGTAGAGAATATTCTGCTGAGTCTACAGAGGTTCCAGCAACATGGTTTGGAATTTTAAACTCTTTATTTATTGTGGGTTTTGCGCCGGCTTTTTCAAAATGGTGGGAAAGTAAATATAATATTTCAGGTCCAATGAAATTTGGATTAGGACTTACCTTGTTGGGATTAGGTTTTGGATTCTTAGCATATGGAAGTATGGGTATTGATACGGACTCAGTCGTGAGAGTAAGCATGTTTTGGCTGATAGCGGCTTATTTATTTCACACTTTGGGTGAATTATGTATTTCTCCAGTAGGCTTGTCTTATGTGAGCAAATTAGTTCCCGCAGCTTGGATAGGCATTATGTTTGGAGTGTATTATTTATTTATTGGAATGGGTAATAAACTGGCAGGTTCTATGGGAGGAATGATCGAAACAATTACTGCCCAGTATAGCTTATCGACTTTTTTCATGATTTTTACAATAGTTCCCGTTGGAGCGGGTTTAATAATGATACTATTATCACCTCTTATGAAAAAGTTAATGCATGGTGTAAAATAGTTTTAAGGCATTATATTTGTTATAGACATGTTAAAAGAAGTAAAGATGAAAAAAATACTTTTACTATTCGTTTTATTTATAGGGATGCAAACGCTTCATTCACAAGAACTGAAATGGCATACCAATGTTAAAGAAGCTATTTCCATTGGAAATAAAGAACACAAGCCGTTGATGATGTTTTTTACGGGCAGCGATTGGTGTGGATGGTGTATTAGATTGCAAAAAGAAGTATTATTGACACCAGAATTTGCAAAATGGGCAGTCGATAACGTTATTCTTGTAGAGTTAGATTATCCAAGGAGAACTCCTCAAACTCCTGAAGTGAAAAAGCAGAATGACGAATTGCAGCAAGCTTTCGGAATACAAGGGTTTCCAACGATTTATTTTGCCAATGGTACAGATGCCGGAGGGAAAGTAAATTTTGAAGGTTTAGGTAATACCGGTTATGTTGCTGGCGGAGCCACAGCTTGGTTGGCTGTCGCAAATCAAATTCTTAAAAAGAAATAGTACTCAATTTAGTTTATAAAATCCCTTTCTACCAATAGCGTGAAAAGGGATTTTTTGTTTTTCTACAACTCTTTTTCCTAATGTTTTTGGTATGGTTTTATAATTAGATGCATCTGCCACCACCATTTTTGGCTTTAGTAGTTGCAGCATTCGGTCCAGATTTATCTTAGGGGATTGCGTGAGGAGAATTATACTTGGACGTAAATCCTTTGGATACATGCCGGTACTATCTAAAATAAGAATCCTATTTTTGTTAAAGAAAGCGGTATTTTTAATTTTTTCTTTGCTACTCAAGACACTGAAATTAGCCGTTAAATACGATTTAAGAACACTATTGTTTCGGGATGCCTTGATAATACTGTCATTTGCATATAGGGTTACCTTGGCTCCATTGCGCTCCGTTATCATAGTGTTCCTTTTTAGATTAAAAATTACCCATTCGTGCTGGTTTTGTAGTTTCCACTTGGTTTGCATATATACAGCCTGAACGGCTATTACAGACAGTAGTACTACAATAAGTTTATTGAAAGTAGGTTTCTTGAACCAAATTATAGTCGCCGTAATTATTAAGTAGGAGCTGAGTAGTAGATAGGTATTAAATGGAATGTCCCGAATTATAAATTGTTCAAATGAGGCTATCGAGTTGATTATTTTGTTAAGATAATGAATGCTCCATTCTAACGGCTTTAAAAGAAAAAGAGGAACATAATTAAAAGAGGCTAATACCATAACCAAGACGCCTAATGTCATTATGAAACTCAGTAATGGAATGACTGCTAGGTTAGTGATAAAAAACAAACCAGGAAACTGGTGAAAATAGTAGATGCTCAAGGGCATCGTGCCAATTTGTGCAGCAAAGGAAACAGTGACAATTCCCCATATGTATTTTAATGGTTTGCTTTTTGGCTGCCAAACGGAAGTTAGTAGCGGTTGCAGCCAAATTATAAAAAACAAAGCGATGTAACTCAGCTGAAAACCAACGTCAAACAGAAATGAAGGTTGGAAAAGTAAGATCAGCAGTATTGAAACTAAGAGCGTATGGTAGACATTTACACTCCGTCGCAACTGATACCCGATGGCAACGAAAGAGAACATGGTTACTGAACGGACCACAGAAGGTGCAAGACCTGCGATTAGTGCAAAAGCGGCCAAAGAGGACAGTATTAGACTTAATTTGAGTATTGCCCCTCTTTTTGTATTGGGAATGGGTGCAAGGATAAAGTTTATAAATAGTAACAAGAACCCTACATGTAAGCCTGAAACTGATAAAAGATGAATGGCTCCGGCATATTGGTAATCTTGGATAATTTCAGGTGAAATATCTTGTTTTTGACCCAAAATTAGTGCGATGGCCACACTTAATTCTTTCTTGTGGAATTCTTTTTTCTCCAGATTATGAATAATGGTTGTTCGTAATTTGGCAGCATAATACCAGATATCTTTTTTAAACGTGTTACTAACACTGATCTGATCTGTGTCTGCGTAAAGTTGGGCATAGATTTGTTTTTTAGACAGGTAGGCGCCATAATCGAATTGGTTCGGATTATTAGGAAGTTTATTTTTATAGAGCATTCCTTTTATGCGCAATAGAGTTCCAGTTTCAAATGTAGGATGCACGCTGTCTTTATAAATATTCAAAAGTATTTTTCCGGAGCTGTTTTTAGAACCAATTTGATTAAGGACTGCAATATAGCGGTCGTTAGAATTGCTTCCTTTTAATTTTTCTCTCACTACGAGAGACAAAAGTTGCTGTTTTTGAAAAACACTACTATTGTGGCTGTAGTTATTTTGTTGATAAGAGTCAGTATGGACAAGGAGTGTGACAGCTCCTATCAAAAAGGTTAGTAGATACGTGCTTAACCCAAAGCACATGGTTTCTTTAAGAATATTTTTTTGTAAAAAATAACTTGTGACAAAGAACAACAAAGCAGCAGCGAACAACCCAAAAACGATTGCTGGATCTGGATTTATGTAAAAGGGGATCGCAATCCCCAACACAAAGCCTATTGTAATTCTCGCTAAAGGAAACTGTAGCACTTTCATAGTCCTAAAGTACAGAATTTTAACAATAAATAACTTGTTTAATTTAGGATTTGAAAAAGGTCTTTTTTGCTAAGTGAAAAAGGAAAGTATTTTGCGCTTTATTTTAGAATACGATTTAATTGAACAAAAGTATTCTGGTAATAGGTTTGTTTTAGAGAAGAAATAATGACTCCTTTTGAAGTAGAGGCATGGATAAATTGTACGTCACCGTCATGTACTTCCGTCACGATTCCTACATGATTAATTTGGGATCTTCTATTTGTTTTAAAAAAAATCAAATCGCCTTTTTTCGCGTTTTTTAGGTTCTGTCCTAATTCAATTCCTATTTTAGATTGTTCATAAGATGACCGAGGAAGTTTGACGTCATGTAAACCAAAACACGAGTACACTAAGCCGGAGCAATCATAACCTGATTTTGTTGTGCCTGCCGTTTTATAGCGAACCCCAATGTTTTCTGTTGCAGTGCTTATTATTTTGTCAATAATTTGATTTGCACTTTCCTTTTTGTTTTCAGCAGACGAGCTAGTAATGACGGAGGAAGATTTGCAAGAGGCAAATAAAGCAATTAATGATAGTAGGTAAAATGACTTTTTCAAATGACTTTGGCTTATAGGTATTCAATCGCTACCGATTGTGAATAGTGTTAGTTTAAGGCGGCAACAATAAGCTTGGCTGTTTGCTCGCTTGCTCCAGTACCCCCCAGTTTTTTTTCTAATAAATCATACTTTTGCAATAGTTGGGCACGATGGTTGGGTTCTAATATTTTATGTAATTCTTTTTTGAGGTTCTTCGTGTTAAAATCGTGCTGAATTAGTTCAGTCACTACTTCCTCGTCCATAATTAAATTGACAAGGGAAATATATTTTAGGGTTATAATTCTTTTTGCAATTTGGTACGAAGCCCAACTTCCTTTGTAACACACTACCTCTGGAACTTTGAAAAGAGCAGTTTCTAATGTTGCCGTTCCGGAAGTCACTAATGCTGCTGTTGCTATTTTTAATAAATCATAAGTTTTATTAGAGATGAATTTAATGTTTCCGTTAGTTATGAAACTTTCATAAAAGGAGAACTCTTGACTTGGAGCACCCGCAATTACAAATTGGTAATCTGGAAATTCTTCTACAACACTTAACATCACTCCAAGCATTTTAGTTATTTCTTGTTTCCTACTGCCGGGAAGCAATGCGATTATAGGTTTGTCATCTAGCTGATTTTCGATCTTAAATAGGGAAGAATCTAGTACCGGTTGGCTCTGTATCGCATCGATTAGGGGGTGACCTACAAATTGTACTGGGAAATTATGTTTTTCTTCATAAAATGCTTTTTCGAAGGGCAAAATAACATACATTTTATCTACATCTCTTTTGATATCATTAATTCTATTTTCTTTCCAAGCCCATATTTGGGGTGAGATGTAATAGTGTGTTGGGATGCCTTTTTCTTTGGCCCATTTTGCAATTCGCATATTAAAACCAGGATAGTCAATAAAAATAATAACGTCAGGTTGGGATTCAGCTATGTCTCTTTTGCATATTTTAATATTACCTAAGATAGTTTTTAAGTTAAATAGGACTTCTATAAAACCCATGAAAGCTAGTTCCCGATAATGTTTGACTAACGTGCCGCCTACTTTTTGCATTAAATCGCCACCCCAAAAGCGAATTTCTGCATCAATATCTTTTCTATATAAAGCTTTCATTAGATTAGAACCATGCAAATCGCCTGACGCCTCTCCGGCTATAATGTAATATTTCATTTTTGAGGGTGTGGATTAGTTTAAAAAAACTTCTGTATTCAAAATTAGGTATTGAATGTTCATCAATCAAGCAAATCGGTCGTTATTTTTAAATAAACAAAGTCAATACGGTTAAAATAATCACTGCCAATACAACCCCTCGCGCGATACTATCTTTGTTCATTTTTAATAAAACAGCAAAGAGAAGTAAGTCAAGAATTGAACCAAGCGTAATTAATTTACCAAGTGAACCCTGAGATTTCATAATTTGAATTCCCGATATAAAATTATAAGGGGAAAACAAGAGTATAAAAATAAAAGCACCCAATGCAGATGCCATAATTCCAAGTATAAATCCTTTTAACAATGCTATTTCATTCATTCCACTTCCAGGTGTTGAGTTCTTGCGTGGCATGATGGGCCGTTAAATCAAATTGAACTGGGACCACAGAAATGTATCCGTTTCCAAGAGCCCATTCGTCAGTATCTTCACCTTTGTCTTGGTTTACAAACTCTCCAGCAAGCCAATAGTAATCTCGTCCTTGTGGTGTTTGTCGTTTGTCAAATTTTTCTACCCAACGGGCTTTGGCTTGGCGGCATATCTTTATTCCTTTAATGTTTTCTTTTGTCAATTTTGGAAAATTCACGTTTAGAACAACTCCTTTGGGCAGTTTGTTTTCTAAAACTTCTAAAGTGATTTTGCGAATAAAAGGTTTCATAGTTTCAAAATCAGCGTTCCATTCGAAGTCTAAAAGGGAAAATCCTATTGCGGGAATTCCTTCAATTCCTGCCTCGACGGCGGCACTCATCGTTCCTGAATAGATGACGTTTATGGATGAGTTAGAGCCGTGATTTACTCCTGACACGCATAAATCTGGCTTTCTTTTTAGGATTTCATTTACCGCTAATTTAACGCAATCCACTGGGGTTCCAGAACAGCTATACTCTTGTATAACATCATTTTCTTTCGAAATTTTGTTTAAATACAAGGTGCTGTTTGTCGTTATGGCATGACCCATACCGCTCTGAGGTTTGTCTGGCGCCACAACTAAAATGTCGCCTATTTCTGCCATAACAGCGATTAATGCCCGAAGTCCCGGGGCCGAAACGCCATCGTCGTTCGTTATCAAAATTAAAGGTTTCACTGTAGCCATATTTCTATTATTGTTTGAGCCTTTAATGTCACTTTTGCAAGCAAATTAGATAAGGCTGATTTATATATTTAAAACAAAGAAAACAAATTTAATGAACTTGAAAGATTAAAGGAAAACAAAAAAAACATTTTTATACCTTTAACAAAAATTTAGGTAGAATTTACGATTGTTGGCATAGTTTTTACCGTACTTTAGTTCAAAAATTTGGATGAATACTATTCTTAACTTTATGAAAAGAAATTATAAAATATTAGGTGTTATTGTGTTGCTATCGGCGACATTATTTGCATTTAATTTGAAATCAGGGGTTGATTCTAATCCTGATAAAGACAAGTTACTATTAGAATTGTTGACGTTTGTGCTTGAAAAAGGACACTATAGTCCTGCTACTATAGATGATGCTTTTTCAAAGGGGTTGTATAAAGATTATGTTCAGGCTTTAGACCCGTCTAAACGATTTTTCCTGCAATCTGACATTGATGAATTTTCAAAATTTGAAACAGAATTAGATGATCAATTGATTAATAAAGATCTGACTTTTTTCAATCTCACTTATGTCCGTTTGATGAAAAGAATGGAAGAAAGTAAAGCAATATATAAAGGGATTATGAATGTTCCTTTTGACTATTCGATAGATGAGAGTTTTAACACCGATTATGATAAAGCACCTTATGCAAAAAATACTACAGAACTTACCGAAAGATGGAGAAAGCAAATCAAATTATCTGCGCTTTCTTCTTTAACGGAGCGCTTGAGAGTTCAAGAGAAGAAAAATAACGGAGTTGAAGATAATGAAGATGTGAATGTAGCCGAAGAGGCTAAGGGCGGTGAAACAATTAATCTTGATGATGCTAACAAAACAGCAAAAGAAGCTTCTAATGACGATAAAAATAAATCTTTTGCGGAATTAGAAAAAGAAACACGTGAAAGCGCAAAAAAATCGTTGGATGAATATTTTGGTTTCATGAATGATTTGGACAGAGATGATTGGTTTTCAGTTTATATCAATTCCATAACTGCGGGGTATGACCCTCATACCAACTATTTTGCACCTGAAGAAAAAGAGCGTTTTGATGTTAGCATTAGTGGAAAATTAGAAGGTATTGGAGCGCGTCTTCAAAAGAAAAACGATTTCACCGAAATATCCGAACTGATTTCTGGTGGTCCAGCGTGGAGAGGAAAACAGCTCGAAGCGGGAGATTTAGTGATGAAAGTGGCGCAAGGAAATGGACTACCTGTAGATGTAGTGGGAATGCGACTTGATGATGTCGTGAAAAAAATTAAAGGTCCGAAAGGTACTGAAGTTCGTCTTACTGTGAAAAAAGTGGATGGAACGATTAAAGTTATTTCTATTATTCGAGATGTTGTAGAGATTGAAGAAACTTATGCTAAGTCTAGCGTTGTTATGAAAGACGGGTTGAAATACGGTGTGATTTATCTGCCTAAATTTTACATTGATTTTGAAAACAAAGACGGGAGAGATGCTGGAAAAGACATAGCATTAGAAGTGGAGAGACTTAAAATGGCAAATGTAGACGGAATTGTACTTGATGTTCGTGACGATGGAGGAGGTTCGCTATCGACGGTTGTTGATATCGCCGGACTGTTTATTGAGCAGGGGCCTATTGTTCAAATAAAATCAGCAGGAAGAAAAAAAGAGGTTTTATACGATAGAGATAAAAAAATAGAATGGGATGGTCCATTAGTAATTATGGTCAATAGTTTTTCGGCCTCAGCGTCAGAAATCTTAGCAGCAGCAATCCAAGATTATAAAAGAGGAATTATTATTGGTAGTAAACAAACGTACGGTAAAGGGACGGTACAGAATGTTATCGATTTAAACCAATTTGTACGAAGTAGTGATGTGGGAGATTTGGGAGCGTTGAAAACAACAACTCAAAAATTCTATAGAATAAACGGAGGGTCAACCCAATTAGAAGGAGTAAGCAGCGATATTGTTATGCCGGACAGATATGCTTATCTAAAAATGGGGGAAAGAGATGTAGACCATGCTATGCCTTGGGATAAAATTGATGCTGCGACTTATACGGTATGGGATAAAACATCGAATTTTAGCAAAGCCATTTTAAACAGTAAAGAAAGAATTTCCCATAATGAGCAATTTAAATTAATTGAGGATAATGCAAAATGGATTGATAGTAGAAGTGAGGAAAACACGTATAGTTTAAATAAGGATAAATTCAAAATTGCTCAAAATGCAATTGAAGAAAAAGCTAAAAAATACAAACCTATTTCTCAGTATAAAAATTCATTACAGTTTTCGTCTTTGCCATATGAAATACTAGAAACGAGTAAGGACACTGTTTTAAAAGAGAAAAGGGACAGGTGGCATGAAAGTTTAGCTAAGGATATTTATGTTGAGGAAGCACTAAATGTTTTAGATGATTTGCAAACTAAAGTTATTTTAAAAAAGTCAGGTTCTTCCACTTTAAAAAAAGAAAAACTAGCTAAATCATAAGTGCAGCCTTCTTTAAATGAATAATAAAACACAATCATTAACTGTTATTGCGCTCCATAAATTCAAAAAGAATTTGTGGGGCGTTTTCAGTTTTTCTTTTATCGTGATCTTACTTTTTGTTTCGATATTTGCTTATATTTTGGCTCCTGATAACTCAAAAAATGCAAATCAAATGCATTTGTCTATTCATTCTAAACCGCCAGGTTTTAACGTGAACATCTTGTCTATTCCTTTAGAGGAGAAGAAAAAAAAGACGGTGAAGAATTACTTTTTAGGCTTTGAAAATAGTGTTACTGAGGTCGCGATCGAAAGTTACAAACTAGTGGGGAACTCTATTGTGTATGTTGAATATAATGATGAACCATCATTAAAAATGGTGAAAGAGATTGACCTGAAATCTTTTGCGGGACAAAGCTCAATTGTATTAGTAGAGGAGGAGTTTATTAAAAACAGGACTTTTTATTTAGGGACTGATAAATATGGGCGAGACTTGCTTAGCAGGATGTTAATTGGGTCGCGAGTTTCTATATCCATAGGTATTGTAGCCGTGTTGATTTCTTTAATTGTAGGAATCTTTTTTGGTGCAATAGGAGGATATTTTGGGGGGAAAGTGGACGCAGTAATTATGTGGCTTGTGAACATTATTTGGTCAATACCAACACTCCTTCTTGTTATTGCTATCACATTGGCATTAGGCAAAGGTTTTTGGCAGGTTTTTGTTGCTGTCGGATTGACGATGTGGGTTGAAGTGGCACGTGTAGTTCGTGGTCAGGTCATAAGTGTTAAGGAGATGCAATATGTTACCGCAGCAAGAGCTTTAGGTTTTGGAGATTTCCGAATTATTTTCAATCATATTCTACCCAATATTATGGCTCCGGTGATTGTTATTTCAGCGGCCAATTTCGCTTCAGCGATATTAGTGGAAAGCGGTCTGAGCTTTCTTGGGTTGGGTGCTCAGCCACCAATTCCTAGTTGGGGAAGCATTATAAAGGATCACTACAGTTACATTATACTTGGTAAACCTTATTTAGCTATGGTTCCCGGTGTGGCCATCATGTTACTGACATTGGCTTTTATGATAATGGGAAATGCTTTGCGAGACGCCTTGGATGTGAAACAATAAAGGCGTTGGTTGGGTAGTTCAATATTTTAGAATGAAATATGCTAATGCCTTTTTAGTTCCCAATACGCGAAAAAATAGCACTTCGTGATTTTATACTTTCGACAGACAGTATTGAAAAAGTTGCCAGTATTTTTTTTATGAAACTAGATGATGCACTAGAAAATAGGTTAGAAAAAGGTAGCGATTATAAATCTTAGCCGATTAACTAAGCGCTTAGTTGTTACCACTCATTTACTTTATTTGCGTCCATTTTAAGAAAGATAAACAATAAAATAGTAAATCCCCAAAGACCAGAACCTCCATAAGAAAAGAAAGGTAGTGGAACTCCAATTGTGGGGAAAACGCCTACTACCATCGCAATGTTTACAAAGAAATGAGTAAACAAAATACCGGCGACGCAATAGCCATAAACCCGGCTAAATTTTGTTTTTTGCCTTTCGGCCAAATAGATAACCCGAACAAATAAGCTGACAAAAAGCGTGATTACCACAAGTGATCCTATAAAGCCCCATTCTTCACCAACAGTGGTAAAGATATAATCAGTATGCTGTTCCGGTACAAATCCTCCTTTAGTTTGAGTTCCTTCCAAAAAACCTCTCCCAAGCCATCCTCCAGATCCAATAGCAATTTCAGATTGGTTGGTATTGTAGCCAATTCCTTTTAAATCTACGGTTTTACCCAATAAGATATTAAAACGATCCCTATGGTGTTGTTTAAAGACATTTTGAAATACATAACTTACAGACAGAACAAAACCGGATATCAATGCAAGTATAATTGTGCTTAACAGCATATTGCGGTCTCCTAGTCTTGATTTAAAATGAACAATCAGGATAACTACTAATGCCAACAGTATTACGTATTGTGGTTCAAAAACTAAGGTTAGCACAAATAAGGCTATTGTGACGAAACCAGTCCATACATACCATGAAGGCAAGCCTTCTCGATACAAAACAATGATAAAGATGCTGTAGATTAATGCACTACCAGGGTCGGGCTGGGGTAGAATAAGGAGGACAGGCAAAAATACAATCGCAAGTGCCTGCATTTGGCGGCTTGCTTCTTTTAAATTAATTTGGGAGTCACTTAAAAATTTTGCTAAGGCCAAGGAGGTTGCAGCTTTGGCAAATTCAGAGGGCTGTATAGTGAAGCTTCCAAGTGCGTACCAGCATCGTTGTCCCGCTATAGTTTTACCAAACAGAAAAAGACCTGCCAATGATAATAAGGAAACAATAAAAATTATACTTGCATATTTTTCATAAAATTTACCATCAATGGCAAGTATTATAAAAATTAAGGGAATAGTCAATAAAATAAATATAAGCTGTTTCTGGTATGTACCTTCAATAGACGATAAGGATGACGAGTAGATGTTTAACCAACCCATTATCACAAGAGCACCATAAATTAGTATACATGTCCAGTCAAGATTTTTCTTTATGCTTTGATTTTTCATTTGGAATGAATCTCTTTTTAATTTTGATTAGTAGAGTCTACAGGTATAAAATTGATAACCGCATTATTTGTGTTAGTAGAATCTTTAGGTGTAGTCTCAATAGCGTTAGCTTCTTTCATTCCGCCTAATTTTGCATATTGTTCTCGTAAGCTGGTCTTTAGAATTCTTGTTTCTAAATCGGTTCGTGTTATCTTCTTTCTTAGATATCTTTCGATCATTAAACTAGCGATGGGTCCTGCAATTGTTGCTCCATAGCCACCATTTTCCACTAAAATGGCTATAGCTATTTTTGGATTATCTTTCGGGGCAAAAGCCACAAAAATAGAGTGATCCTTTAGTTGAACTCTTTTTCCTCCGATATTGGCAAAATTTTCTGCTGTACCCGTTTTACCGGCGATATCAATTCCTTCTACCCGTAATGTGCTGGCAGTACCTAAGTTATAAACATCAAAAAGACCTTTAATCATCGGTTTGAAATATTTTTTGTCGATAGTAGTTTGATGCTTTACCTTAAATTTTGGGTCAATCGCTGTACCCTTAATTTTTTTGATGATATGAGGTGTGTAGTAGTAGCCTTCGTTAGCAACTGTAGCCATCATGCTGGCCAGTTGAATAGGAGTCATCAATACTTCACCCTGCCCGATAGAGTTCGATATGATGGTAGTACTTCTCCAGCCGCCGTTAGGGT
Source organism: Flavobacterium sp. ACAM 123 (assembly GCF_000264055.1). GTDB lineage: Bacteria > Bacteroidota > Bacteroidia > Flavobacteriales > Flavobacteriaceae > Flavobacterium. Next base: position 61,812 of record NZ_AJXL01000004.1, read on the forward strand.
ACATGCGTTTGTATGTTTTTGAATCAGGGATATTCCCTCTTTTTCCTGTAGGTAAATCATAGCCCATAAAGTCACCTAATCCAAAGCTTTTTAGATGATCACTCCATACGTCAACCGCATAGGAAGGTTTTACGTATTTATTGATCGTTTTCATGTAAACGTTGGCAAAATAGGTATTGCAGGAGTTGTAGATTCCATTATTTAATTGATGTGGTCCAAAACCGTGACATTTCATAAAACGTCCTGCGGCATAGCTAAAACCATGATGGCACATAAAAGTGGATTGCTCGTCTATTACACCCTCTTGCAATCCGATTAGACCCGTCAGTATTTTAAAAGGGGATCCCGGCGGATACTCCGCTAAAAGACCTCGGTCATACAACGGTTTCGCAATGGAGTCGTAATACAATAATGTGTAGTTTTTAGAACGTTGTCTACCTACCAAAATCGACGGATCATAGGACGGTGCGGTGATAAGTGCTAAAATCTCACCAGTTTTAGGCTCAATAGCGACTATACCTCCTCTTTTATTGATCATTAACTGCTCTCCATACCTTTGAAGTTCAGCATCAAGTGTAAGGTTTATGTCTTCTCCTTGTACTGCAATAGTATCATATTTTCCGTCTTTATAAGAACCTATCTCTCTGTTGTATTTGTCTTTTTGAAAATATTTAACGCCTTTTATTCCTCTTAAAATTTCTTCATAACTTTCTTCAACGCCTTGCATGCCTATCAAATCACCACTGTTATAGTAGGGGTTTTTGGCAATTAAACGTTCGTTAACTTGAGTGATAAACCCAAATACATTGGCACCAAAATCTACCTCATAATCACGAAGCGAACGTTTTTGAAAGTAGAACCCTTCAAATTTTCGTATTTTTTCTTGAAATGCAGCAAATTCACTTTTGTTTAGTTGAGGTAGGAAAACGGAAGGAAGACGCGGGCTGTACACTCTAGCTTTAGCTATTGTTTTTATGTAATCCTCCTTTGTGATTTTTAATAATTTGCAAAACTCGACCGTATCAATATTTTTCAATTCTCTAGGAATTACCATGATGTCGTATGATGCTTGGTTTGATACTAGCAGCTTTCCATTTCTATCAAAAATATAACCTCTTTCAGGATAATCGTATTTTATTTTAATGGCGTTATTATCTGATTTCAATTTGAAGCTGTCATTGATCACCTGCAAATAAAAGATTCGGATTAACAGCAATAGTGCTGCGACGATAATTAAGGAGGGCAGCAGAAGTTTTCTCATCGTTTGTTCGGCTTAATTAGGTATATAATTATGATACAGCTAATGATAGTAAACACGGTACTTAGTAGTGTTCGGATTAATATGTCCCAGAAGAAGCTAACTTGAAATGCCTCTAATATAAATAAGGTGAAATGATGAATTATCACTGAAATTAATATAAAAGAGAACCGTTCAGGTGTTAATACATCGTTTAGTTTTATAGTTTGGTATTCGTAACTGATACCAAAGGAAAACTTAAATATATAAGGCCGAAGATATGCTAAAGTAACACAAGCCGCAGCGTGTACTCCCCCTGAATTGGAAAACACATCCATCGTGAGGCCTAAGAGAAAACTGGTTAGTAATAACCCTGATCTGTTTCCATTAACAGGGTACAAAATAATAAACAGCATGTAGGGGAGGGGCATTATAAATCCCAAAAAACTCATATTGTTAAAAATAACAATCTGAACGGCCAGTAATAAAATAAACCGAAAAATATTGACGAACAGAGTGCTATTCATTTTTCTTTTCTTTTTCTAAATTATTAAGTTCATCTCGGTATTTGCTCTTTAAAATATAAACATGACCCAAATTTGTCATATCGTTAAAGAGTTTTATGTCTAAAGTGTAATAATTGGTTTTATTGTCAATATAGATTTTTTCAATAGTTCCAATATTGATGTTTTCTGGAAAAATCTCGGATTGCATACCGGTCACAATAGTATCTCCTCTTCTAACAGAAGCTAGTCTTGGTACATCAATCAGTTGAACAAAGCCAGTACTTTTTCCATTCCATATTAAAGAACCAAAATGATTTGATTTTTTGATTTTAGCATTTATTCGAGATTTAACATTCAAAATACTAACAACCGTTGAGTATCTTGGTGAGGTATTGTCTATAATCCCAACTAATCCTAAATTATTGATAACTCCCATGTCAGGTTGCACTCCTTGTAGTTCACCGGAATTTAAAGTAAGGTAGTTTTCATGTACATTATAAGAGTTGTGAATCACTTTGGAGACTAAAATATCGTAAGGTGACTTATCCTTTGTTTTTTCTAGTTTTGTAATAGAGATAGAGTCGGTAGTGGCAAACAAAATGCTTTTTAGTCTAGCATTTTCAATTGCCAAAGCATCATTTTGAGATTTCAAATTCAAATACTCGCTGGCATTGTTAATTCTTTCATACACTCCGCCACTTAAATAATTGGCGGAGCTTATGATTTTACTTCTATGGTAGGAGTGAGCTTGTATGGTAAGCAAAAGCGAAATACACAACAATAGCAAAAACAGTATTCTATTACTGTTTTTGAATATAAAATTAAATATTTGCTGCATTCTCTTATTTGATTATTTTGTTTCAGGATTTGCTTCTAAACGGAAATTGTCAACATCTTATTTTATTAAGATACTTTTAAATTTCGAAAGATTTTTAAGCGCCATTCCTGTTCCTCGAACTACTGCTCTTAATGGATCTTCTGCAATGTAAACAGGTAAATCTGTTTTCTGAGAAATTCTTTTGTCTAAACCTCTTAGCATAGAGCCACCACCAGCAAGGTAAATACCAGTATTGTAGATGTCTGCTGCTAATTCGGGAGGAGTCTGAGACAAGGTTTCCATAACCGCATCCTCAATTCTTTGAATTGATTTATCGAGTGCTTTAGCAATTTCTCTGTAAGACACTTCTACTTGTTTTGGTTTACCGGTAAGTAAATCTCTTCCTTGTACGGACATGTCTTCGGGAGGAGTTTCTAAGTCTTCAATAGCGGCTCCAATTTGGATTTTTATTTTTTCAGCGGTACTTTCTCCAACAAAAAGGTTATGTTGGGTACGCATGTAATATACGATGTCATTGGTAAAAACGTCTCCTGCAATTTTTACTGATTTATCACATACAATTCCACCAAGTGCAATTACAGCGATTTCAGTTGTACCACCACCTATATCTACAATCATGTTTCCTTTAGGTTGCATGATATCAATACCGATACCAATTGCAGCGGCCATTGGTTCGTGAATTAAATAAACTTCTTTACCATTCACCCTTTCACAAGATTCTTTTACTGCTCTCATTTCAACCTCAGTAATGCCAGAAGGAATACAAACCACCATCCTAAGTGCTGGCGTAAACATTCTTTTTTTCAAAGCAGGAATGCTTTTTATAAATAAGCTGATCATTTTTTCTGAAGCATCAAAATCGGCAATTACACCATCTTTCAAAGGTCTTATTGTCTTAATGTTTTCATGTGTTTTACCCTGCATCAAGTTGGCTTCTTTACCAACTGCAATGATTTTGCCTGAGATTCTATCTCGAGCAACTATTGATGGGCTGTCAATTACGACTTTATCATTATGTATGATTAAAGTGTTAGCGGTACCAAGGTCTATCGCGATATCCTCGGTCATGAAATCAAAAAATCCCATAAGTTTTTCTGGGGTTTAAAAAGTTAAAAATTAGGAGCCTACAAAGTTAATCAAATTAATGCTTAAAATGACGAGTTCCAGTAAATACCATTGGAAGTTTATTCTCATTGCAATAGTCAATGCTCAATTGGTCTTTTATCGATCCTCCTGGCTGAATAACAGCTGCTATGCCCGCGTCTTTCGCAATTGCTACGCAATCTGGAAAAGGGAAAAAAGCATCACTGGCCATAACAGCTCCGTTTAAATCAAAACCAAAAGTTTTTGCTTTTTCAATGGCTTGAAGCAAGGCATCAACTCTTGAAGTTTGGCCAGTTCCGGAGGATAGGAGCGTTCCGTTTTTTGCAAAAACGATAGTGTTAGACTTTGTATTTTTGCAAACTTTAGAGGCAAATATCAAATCTTGAATTTCTTGTTCTGTAGGACTCGTTACAGTAACGGTCTTCAGATCTTCTTTATTGTCAGTGATATTATTTCTTTCTTGAATTAAAAGTCCGTTCAAGCAAGACCTAACTTGTTTTTGCGGTAAGTCTAATTCGTTTTGAATTAAAATAATTCTGTTTTTCTTTTGTTCTAAAATTTCAATTGCTTCTGCATCGTATTCAGGGGCAATAACTACTTCGCAAAACAATTTGTTTATTTCAGTTGCTGTAGCGACATCTATTTTTGTATTTGCAATTAATACACCTCCAAATGCTGATGTTGGGTCACAAGCCAAGGCAACATTGTAAGCGTCGCTGATCGTTTTTCTTGTGGCAAGGCCGCAAGCGTTATTGTGTTTTAATATCGCGAAAGTAGGATCGTCAGTTTTGAATTCGCCAATCAAAGTGACGGCTGCATCTACATCGAGTAAGTTGTTGTATGATAATTCTTTTCCATGTAATTTATTAAACATAGCATCAAAATCACCAAAAAAGAATCCTTTTTGATGGGGGTTTTCTCCATATCTTAGTATTTGGCCATCTGCGATACTTGCTTTGAAAATAGTTTCATCGGTATTGAAATAGTTAAAGATAGAAGTGTCATAATGGGATGAAACGTGAAAAGCTTTTGTTGCTAATAGTTTTCTGTCTGCAACGGTTGTACCGCCATTTTGATTTGTTATCAAATCCAAAAGTAAACTATATTCGTCTACCGAAGCAACTATAACGGTATCCTTGAAATTTTTTGCTGCAGCACGAATTAAAGAAATTCCGCCAATATCTATTTTTTCGATGATATTACTTTCACTGGCTCCAGAAGCCACTGTTTTTTCAAAAGGGTACAAATCAACAATTACCAAATCGATTTGAGGGATGTCAAATTCCTTCATTTGTTGAACATCACTTTCGTTATCTTGACGATTTAATATACCTCCAAAAACTTTTGGGTGTAACGTTTTTACTCTTCCGCCTAAGATCGAAGGGTAAGAAGTGACATCTTCAACAGCTATTACGGGAATGCCTAAATTTTTTATAAAATCTTCAGTTCCACCTGTAGAATAGAGAACAACATTTTGAGAATGTAGTTTCCTAACTATAGGTTCTAAACCTTCTTTTGAAAATACTGAAATTAGTGCTGATTGAATCGTTTTAGTTGTGTTCATTATGTAGTTATTGTTATAAAGCGCAAAAATAGTTTTTTTTGATTATAAATTTCTACTAAGTGTTGTAACATTGTCTTAAAAAATTAGACCAACACAAAGTACCGTTTATTATTTGCTTTTTGAATAATATTTTCAGATGTTTACAATAACACAAAAAAGATTTTATGCTAGTATATCTCCGATTATTAAAAGAAAGTTTTGCTTTTGCTATGAATGCATTGCGGGGTAATCTGTTGCGAACTTTACTTTCTTTACTGGGCGTGACTATTGGTATTTTCTCTATTATAGCAGTTCTTGCTGCCGTAGATTCATTGGACAGGAAAATCACTAAAGATTTAAGTACCTTAGATAAAAACACTATTTATTTAATGAAATTTTCTTTTGGACCTTCTGATGTTCCCAAATGGAAAAGAGAGCAGTTCCCTAATATTAAGTATGATGAATATACCTATATGAAAGGGTCGATGACAAATACGGATGAATTAGGCTATCAAATTTTCACCAAACGAGAATCGATAAAATATGATTCAAAGACAGTTAGTGACGTTAATATGGTGCCCGTATCCCATGAGTTCATCGATATTCAAGGGCTGGAGTTCGAGAAAGGGTAGGTTTTATAATGAATCAGAAGCAAATTCAGGAGCGAAAGTTATTGTTTTAGGTAGTGAAATTACGAAATCACTCTTTGGTGAATTGGAGCCAGTTGGAAAAGACGTAAGAGTATATGGGCAGCGTTTTACCGTAATTGGAGTACTTAAGAAAAAAGGGGCAGAACTGTTTGGTTCCAGTGATGACGTATCAGCTTATATCCCGGTTAATTTTCTTAGACAGTTGTATGGAGATAATAATGAATCGTTAGTAAATGTTATTGTTTTAAAGCCCAATAAAGGAGTCGATATGGGGGCTTATAAGGCCGAAATAACACAAAAGTTAAGGGATTTCAGGGGAGTCAAAGCTGGTGAAATTGATAATTTTTTTATAAATGTATTCTCTGGTTTTACGGATTTAATTGATGGGTTTATTTTAAATATGAAATTTGGAGGATGGATGATTAGTGGCTTTTCGCTTTTAGTTGGAGGGTTTGGTATCGCTAATATTATGTTTGTTTCAGTAAAGGAACGGACAAATCTAATAGGAATTCAAAAATCACTAGGAGCCAAAAACCGTTTTATCTTGTTCCAGTTTTTATTCGAAGCGGTTATACTGTCTGTTATTGGTGGAATTATCGGGTTATTTCTGGTCTGGATTATTGCGTTGATATTGACCAATGTGCTGGATTTTGAATTTGTATTAGGAATGGGGAATATTCTTTTAGGAACAGTATTAGCGGGATTAATTGGTCTCATTTCAGGAATATTGCCGGCTATTACGGCTTCAAAATTAGATCCTGTTGAAGCAATCAGAACAGGGATGTAGGCCTGTTCAGCGCTAGTTACAGATCCGGATATAGCAGGTGGTCATAATTCATTTACCATAGTATTAACAAGAAGAGGATATCATTTTTGTACTTTAGATTTTTAATTAAAACAAAAGATATGAAAGCAATTAACGCTTATGCAGCATACGATGCGAAAACTCCATTAAGACCTTTTACATTTGAAAGAAAGGAACTTGGTGAAAAAGAAGTTCAAATAGAGATACTTTATAGTGGTGTATGCCACTCAGATATACATACTGCTAAAGGAGATTGGGGACCGGCCATTTATCCATTAGTTCCCGGTCATGAAATTGTTGGTAAAGTTACTGCTGTAGGTAGCGCGGTATCAAAATTTAAAGTTGGTGAAATAGCAGGTGTAGGTTGCTTCGTTGATTCTTGCAGAACGTGTCAGAGTTGTAAAGCAGGTGACGAACAACTTTGTGATGAAGGAATGACAGGGACTTATAACAGCTACGAAAGAGGAACAAAGATTCCAACTTACGGAGGCTATTCTACAAGTATTACCGCTGATGAAGAATATACTTTGCATATCTCAGATAAATTAGAACTTTCAGGAGTTGCTCCTTTATTATGTGCTGGAATCACCACTTATTCTCCATTACGTCGTTTAAATGTAGGGAAAGGACATAAAGTGGGTGTTTTAGGTTTAGGTGGTTTAGGTCACATGGCAGTTAAGTTTGCGGCTTCTTTTGGTGCCGAAGTAACTATGTTGAGCCATTCGCCATCGAAAGAAGCAGATGCTAAAAAATTAGGCGCACATCATTTTGCCTTAACTTCTGATGCTGAAGTAATGAAATCACTTGCCAGTGAGTTTGATGTTATTTTAAACACCGTTTCAGCAGATCATGATTATAATGAGTATTTAAAATTATTGAATACTAACGGTACCATGATTATTGTTGGAATGCCATCCGCTCCAGCTGTAATTCCTGCAGCCTCATTAGTTTTGAAACGTAAAAGTATCATGGGAAGTTTGATTGGTGGAATTGCTGAAACGCAAGAGATGTTAGACTATTGTGCTGAACATAATATCGTCTCAGATGTGGAAGTAATTAATATGGACTATATTAATGAAGCTTATGAACGAATGAATAAAAGTGATGTGAAATACCGCTTTGTAATTGATATGGCTTCAATGAAATAAAAGAAGGCGTTCTTGCAGTAGAGCGTTTCTATTCAAATTTTTTAAAAAAGGGGATGTTTCAAATTTGTAATAGCCACTTTCATAAAAAGGAAAA